>CALEFD010000019.1 GCA_937876995.1 uncultured Bacteroidales bacterium
TTGGTTGTTTTGCAAATACAAAAATAACCTAAAAGGGCTGAAACCTTTTATGGAATCAGCCCTAATTTTTTTTCTTTTTTTAACTTTTAGCGGACAGTAATAGTCCGCAATAACAAGGGAGTTTGGCTCTCCAACAAAGTGTTTTGGTGGGCCATAGGCATCTTTGAAGTGACCGTGTGTCTTGCCATCTATTTCGGTGGTAACGCTCTGCTCTCCCCTATTCGGTGACACACTAACAATAAAAGGCCCAGCTGACCAAGTGAATCAGTTGGGCTTTGGGGGATAAGCATGATTATCTTCTATTATTTTCGTCCAAGAAAGAGGCTTGCTCACCTTTAGTGATTTACAATTCCAAATATAGCTGCTTGACCAATAATAAATCTGATAATTCTATTATTTTAAAATCATTAATTTTATAGTTAGAGATGAATTTTTCTATTTTGGTTCTTCCCTTGCCTTCAAAATCAGAGATTTCCCATAAGTTTTTTTCGACACCGACTACATTTATGATTGCTTCCAAATAAGGTATATCTATTTCAGAAAAAGAGAAACCATAAATATGAATATTTTGGACACCTTTTATGCTATCAAGGAACTCTTTGCTTTTGTCTATTATCGAGTGTACTGGCTTTTGTTGAGAGGCAACACCTGCGATAGCTGCATCTCTTGCTAATTGTTCATGGAGTTGTTCTGCCAATTCAGCCTGCACCTTATAGAACTGTTCAATTTCTTCATCAGTGAGATTATTTGGAGGGTCTGGAATATCTGGCCCAGAATTCATCTTAGCAATGTCCTCATAAGATTTCCCATGTCCTAATATAAAGTCTTCGTTATCATCAACACACCCATGGATATGTATAATATTAGAGGAAGGTATATTATACAGATCTTCTAATGTTTTTGTATAGTTGAACGTAAAAAAGACAGAATCGTTTTGCTCTATTTTAACTTTCTTGTCAGTATGTGGCTTGTTAAGTTGTATTATCCATTCATGAAATCGCTCACGAATCTCAGCATAAATAGCATTCAATTGGTTCTCAACTTCGATTTGGGCATCTGTCCAAGTTCTATCGCAATGATCTGACAACAAGTCAGGTTGATTCTCAAATGCAATATTACTTGAAAATTCCACGGCATCCAATGAAGCTAAATTATTTTCAAAATCAGCCCACCAGTCAGCATCACAATAACCATAAACATTTTCGACATCTTCCAATATAGATGGGTAATACTTTCCCATCCAATCTCTAAAATTGCTATAGCTGCTATTTATTTTATGATGGATATCAAAGCCATTACCTATTATATACAAATGCTTCATCGTTTTATTCTTGTTCCTTTTTTCGTTTTAGCATCATATCCTCACCAAATAATAATTCCCAAAAGCCGCCTTTATCTGGACCTACTCGACGGAGATATTTACCACGCATGGCTTCGATATTGCGGTAAATTGAAGTTTCGCTAATTCCGACATTATTTGCCAAGTCAGCTCTCGATATGTACGGATTTTCTATCACCAGTTCAAGTATCTTGATTCTATTAGCTGTTAATGTCTCTCCCAATGCAGCAGCCTTTTCTCTCAACTTTTCTGTTAGCTTGCCATGATTTTCTGCTACCTTTTCTGCTACCTTTCCACCGTTTTCTGTTACGTTTCCAGCTTGCTTCTGTACATTTTCTGCTACCTTTGGCACAGTAATCTTCAGGATGAACTCGTCAGTTCTAAAGGATGGGACATTTAGTTTAACTATTGATAATAGCAAAAATAGACTATTAGTGACATACGTAGGTTGCTACAATATCCAAACTCCCATAGAAAGTGACTCAATCAAATTTATAATGGAAGATATAGCTCTTGAATATGCTCCGGAATTTATAATTTCCAAGAAAAGATAAGGGACACAGAAAAAAAATTCTGTATCCCTTAATTTATTTCACTCTTACTTCTCTTTTGCTTGAGAATTATTCTCTACCTTTTCATTCTGGCTCTTAAGAATACAAGTATTGTGAAATTTATACTTTCTATTTGGCTTACCAAGAGCCTTAATATCTGAACTTAACGACCAAAACATAATTCAGAGATTTTATAATTAATTTCCAAACAAGCTGAAGATACTATTCAGTGATGACACTGCAGATGAAACAGATTCAGATGCTGCAGCAATATTTGCAGCTGTACCCAACACACCTGTAGATGTAGCTGCATTATTGTGGTTTGCAGCAGCGTTTGTTATAGCCGACAGATCAAGATTTGACATTGTAGTCAAAGCACCCATCACATTCGTAGAATTATTCTTATTAACAAGGTTATTTGAGCCTGTAATAAGACCGGTCAGGAAATCTGCATAGAAAGCAGATTTGTCTGTAGTAGTTTTAAGTGACTGAACACCATTAACCAAAGAAGCCATCTGCATCATTGTGCCGATATTAGTCATATCAATCTTACCTGTTGACTGATATGTTGTGTAGAGGTTTCTTAATGCAACACCTGAAGCATTTCCGCTTTTTGACGCTTCTGAATTACCACCGGCTGCGCCACCCAATACACCACAAGAAGCAAAAGTTACCATTGCAACCAATGCCAAGATGATAGATTTGATTTTCATATTCTACTATTTTAGATTATTACAATTCATTTTTAATAGCATTTGCTATTTCGGCATACTCTTCGTCAGAAAGTTTCAGACGAGGATTGCTAAACTGCAAATCTTTCTCGCTCTGCAAAGGAACAAGATGTATATGTGCATGAGGCACCTCCAAACCCAACACAGCCTGACCTATACGCAAACATGGGATTGCTTTTTTCTGAGCAATAGCTATCTTCTTTGCAAACAGATGCAACTCAGTAAGTTCCTGATCTGTCAAATCAAAGATGTAATCCACTTCGCGTTTAGGCACAACCAAAGTATGTCCTTTTGCCAAAGGGCTGATATCAAGAAACGCAAAACAATTTTCGGTTTCTGCTATCTTATGGCATGGTATTTCGCCTGCAATAATTCTACTGAAGATTGTCATAATGCTACAATTAAATGGTTATTTCCAATATTTCAAAACCAATCTTTCCACTTGGAATTGTAATCTCGGCAACTTCGCCTACACTCTTACCCAGCAAACCTTTTGCTATTGGAGTGTTACAGGAAATTTTACCTGCTTTAAGGTCTGCTTCACTTTCAGGAACAATAGTATATGTCACTACCGCATTGTTCTTTGTGTTGCGAAGTTTCACTTTAGTCAAAATCTGCACAGTAGATGTATCTATCATAGATTCATCTATCAACTTTGCATCGGCTATCTGCAACTTCAGTTGTGCAATCTTTGATTCAAGCATTGCCTGTGCCTCCTTAGCAGCATCATACTCTGCATTCTCTGACAAATCGCCCTTATCGCGAGCCTCAGCTATCTGCTGAATAATTTCAGGACGACGAACGTTCTCCAAAAACTGTAATTCGGCCACCAACTTTTTGTAGCCATCTTCCGACATATAAGCCATATCTGATTCTTATTTTATTTGTTATCACTTAAAAAAGATGAAAAAAGAATTCCAACACTCCTACGGTTAATGTTGGAACCCTTTTAAATAATCTTGTTTGCTTCTACGCAAAGATAAGACGTTTATTCTATATCTGCAACTTTTTAGCCAAACATTTTACTTTAACAACTTTTCTATCTTCTCTTCAAGGCCTTCAAAAGCCTGCAATCTTTCCACCAGTTCACCTTCTTTATTTATAAGGAAAGCAGATGGTAAAGCAGAGACTCTATAACTTGCTGCAACCACTGAATTTGCGCCGCTTTCATCGCGAACACAAGTCCATGGCAAATTAGCTGCTCCGGTTATCCAATAATGTTCATCAGCATCTAACGACACCTGATATATGGTAAAACCTTTCTCTGCATATTTGTTATACAGATTACGCAACAGCAAATTATATCCTGCAGAATAATCACTTTTAAAAACTGTAAAGTCTAACAGCACTACCTGACCTTTCAGATCGGTCAGCTTCTGTTCTACTCCACGATAATCAGGAAGTTTAATATCTATAATTCCTGATTGTACAGTTATCTCTTCCAGACGCGCCAATGTCTCTTCCGACGCCGGCTTTGCCGGTGCAGTCATGGTCATACCTTTCATTGCAATATTGTGCAGATGTTTTGTTCTGACTGCATCAGGATAGAGTAAATCCATCTGAGTAGCTACCGATGCAAAACATTTTGCATCCTGACGATCTGCTTGAGCGTTGAAAAGCGAAGCACCTCTTACTGTCATAAAAAGAGCATAATAAGCCGATGGAGAAGCCGGATTTGAAAGTATGTACTCATTCTTTATTTTTGTTTTGAATACATCAATAGTCTCCTGTAGCTTACTATTCATAGTTCCTACTTCAACACCATTAAAGCCCTGCAACATCTTGTTTATCTCTTGTGTAATGCCTATCTGCTCCATAACCAAATCTTTAAGTCTATTACATTCCTCAGAACCTTCAACCTTATAAGATACAGCCATAGATGGTAATGCAGAATATACAGAAATTGTCTCTGTAGAATCTACTACCAAGTTAATAAACTGTTTGTCTATGCGCAGGCGATATAATTCAAAACAGTCTGTTGTTTCAGAATACGAGAGGCTAAATTTTCCATCTTCGCCTAACTTTACAGAATCTACTGTCTCTACTTTATTTACGCCTATCTTGTCAAGATACAGTGTCTTTTCGTTTGCTTCCAGTATTTCACCATTAATAGTGAACCTGCCAACTTTTTGTTGACAGGCCACTGTTATTAGCAATACCGATAGCAATATCAGTAAATTACTTCTCTTCATTTTCTTTTCTGTTGTTGTGGTGGAAATTACCGCCTTCACCTCTTTCCGGACGTGGTCCGCGCTGAGGACGCTGAGGTCTTTCCTGATAACCTTCCGGTTTTTCAATCAAAACTCTGCGTGACAATTTGAACTTACCTGTCTTCTGGTCAATATCTATCAGTTTAACCTGAATCTTATCGCCTTCTTTAATTTCAGCCTGTTCTATTGTTTCGTAACGTTTCCAGTCAATTTCTGAAATGTGCAGCAAACCATCTTTACCAGGCATAAATTCTACAAATAGACCGTATGGCATTACGCTGCGTACAGTTCCTTCATATACTTCGCCTACTTCCGGAACAGCAACTATAGCACGAATCTTTGCAATTGCAGCATCAATGCTCTCTTTACAAGTAGCAGCAATCTCTATTCTGCCAACACCGTCTATCTCTTCTATGCTAATATTTGCACCGGTCTCTTCCTGCATTCCCTGAATAATCTTACCGCCCGGGCCTATTACAGCACCGATAAAGTCTTTAGGAATTATCATTGTTTCAATGCGAGGAGCATGTGGTTTCAAATCAGGACGTGGTTCTGCAAGACATTCCTGAATCTTACCAAGTATATGTTCTCGACCTGCTTTTGCCTGTGCCAATGCCTTTTCCAGAATTTCATATGAAAGACCATCACACTTGATATCCATCTGTGTTGCAGTAAGACCCTTTACAGTACCGGTTGTCTTAAAGTCCATATCGCCCAAATGATCTTCATCACCAAGAATATCGCTAAGAACAGCATATTTATCTTCACCCGGATTTTTGATAAGCCCCATTGCAATACCTGAAACAGGATTTGCAATCTTAACACCTGCATCCATAAGTGCCAATGTACCGGCACAAACTGTAGCCATTGAAGAAGAACCGTTTGATTCCAATATATCTGATACTACACGTACACAATATGGATAATCTGCAGGAATCTGGCCCTTCAATGCACGCCATGCCAAATGTCCGTGACCTATTTCACGACGACCTGTGCTGCGCTGTGCTTTAGCTTCGCCGGTACAGAATGGAGGGAAGTTATAGTGCAACAGGAAACGTTCATCATGTTGGTCAAGCACATCGTCCACCATCTTTTCATCATCCTTAGTACCCAATGTTACAGAGCAGAGAGCCTGTGTTTCACCGCGAGTAAATACTGAAGAACCGTGAGGACCGGGCAGATAACCTGCTTCACACCAAATTGGGCGGATTTCTGTTGTCTGGCGGCCATCCAAACGTTTACCTTCATCCAAAATACAACGACGCATAGCATCGCGTTCTACATCGTGATAGTAACGGTCTATCAAAGCGTTCTTTTCTGCCAATTCAGCTTCGTCCATGTCGGCATGAGCTTCATTGTAAGCAGCCTTGAATTCATCGCGAACAGCATCAAAGTTCTCCTGACGTGAATGTTTGTCTGTATTACCTGCAGCAGCCAGTTCGTATGATTTCTGATAGCAAGCATCTTTTACAGCCTGACGAAGTTCTTCATCATTAACTTCGTGGCAATATTCACGTTTTTCTACCTTACCCACTGCTTCTGTAAGTTCCATCTGAACCTGACAGTGCTTCTTAATCTCTTCGTGGGCAGCCTTCATTGCGCCAAGCAAATCGGCTTCTGAAACCTCTTTCATTTCGCCCTCTACCATCATAATGTTGTCGTAGGTAGCAGCTACCATAACATCCATATCGGCCTCTTCAAGCTGTTTGAAAGTTGGGTTGATAACATATTCTCCATCTATGCGGGCTACACGAACTTCCGAAATAGGACCCTGGAATGGGATGTCTGACACTGCAAGAGCAGCTGATGCTGCCAAACCTGCAAATGCATCAGGCATCTGTTCGCCATCTGCCGAATAGAGTATGATATTTACATAAACTTCTGCATGATAGTTATCTGGGAAGAGCGGACGCAGAGCGCGGTCAACCAGACGGCAAGTTAGGATCTCGTAATCAGAAGGACGGCCTTCGCGTTTTGTAAAGCCACCCGGATAGCGTCCGATTGCTGCATATTTCTCTCTGTACTCTACCTGTAAAGGCATAAAATCTGTTCCGGGAACTGCATCTTTAGCGGCACATACAGTGGCCAGAAGCATAGTCTTACCGCAAGTCAGCATAACTGCTCCATCGGCTTGTTTTGCCAGTTTCCCGGTCTCCAGCTTGACAATTCTTCCATCAGGCAGCTGGAACTCTTTTGTTACAATGTTCATCTTTTAAAAACGTATAAATAAGTAAATTGGGGCAAATATAGTAAATTTCATTGTAAGATACAATAGTTACCCCATATAGCTTCAATCTGCTCCATACATTTATTATAATATGTTAGCAGATGTCAATAAATATTCCGACTTTTGCATCTCAATTTTTATGGAATATATGTCTGAAAAGCGGCAAATCACGGTAACTGCTCCGTTACTACCAAATCTTGATGAATTCCAATCTCTGTTGAAAGAGATTTGGGATAGTAAATGGATTACCAACAACGGCAGTTTCCACAAACAGTTGGAAAAAGAGTTGGCATCGTACTTAAAAGTGCCATACTTAAGCCTTTTCACAAACGGAACCTTACCGCTTATCACCGCGTTGCAGGCACTGCAAATCAAGGGCGAAGTAATTACCACTCCCTACAGTTTTGTTGCCACCACACACTCTTTATGGTGGAACGGCATCAAACCTGTTTTTGTAGATATAGATCTTGCAACCGGCAATATAGACCCTGATAAAATTGAGGCAGCCATCACTCCACAGACCACTGCCATAATGCCGGTACACGTTTACGGCAAACCTTGCGACACTAAGCGTATTCAGGAGATAGCCGATAAATACGGATTAAAGGTTATTTACGATGCTGCCCACGCCTTTGGAGTGGAAGAAAACGGTGAAAGCATACTTAATGCGGGCGATATGAGTACACTGAGTTTCCACGCAACAAAAGTTTACAACACCATAGAGGGCGGAGCATTGATTATGCACGACGAAAAAACCAAGAAAGAGATAGATTATCTGAAGAACTTTGGTTTTGCAGGCGAAACAGAAGTGGTAGGTCCCGGAATAAACAGCAAAATGGATGAGATTCGTGCAGCATACGGCATACTTAACCTGCGTCAGGTAGATGCAGCTATAGAAGCACGTCATAAGATAGCTGTGGAGTACCGCAAAGCATTCAGAGGATTGGAAGGAATCACATTTATGGACGATATGCCGGGAGTAAAACACAACTACTCCTATTTTCCAATCTTTGTAGATGCCGATAAATATGGCGAAACACGAGATGAGCTGTACTTCCGTATGCGGGAAGAAAACGTATATGGACGCAGATATTTCTATCCGCTTATAAGCGAATTTGCAACATACAGAGACCTGCCAAGCGCATCGAAAGAGAACCTGCCAAACGCACATAGAATGGCAGATTCCGTTATCTGCCTGCCTATGCATCACGAACTTAGTGACAGCGATTTAGTAAGAATTATCGATACTATAAAAAGAGTATGACAATAATAGTTTTAGCAGGAGGTTCAGACCAGATTGCCCTTATAAACGAACTAAAAAAGAGAGGGCATTACACCGTTCTGGTGGATTATTTTGAAAATCCCCCTGCAAAAATGTATGCAGACAAACATATTGTTGCCAGCACTTTAGATACCGACAGAGTAAAAGAGATTGCTATTTCAGAAAAAGCAGATCTTATATGCACAGCATGTACAGACCAGGCACTTCTTTCGGTTGCAAAAGTATCGGAAGAATTGGGATTACCCTGCTATATATCGTACCAGACAGGTTTGAATGTAACCAACAAACTTTACATGAAGAAGGTATTGGTTAATAACAACATACCTACATCCAGATATGTCATTTTGGACAAAATGGACAGCGAAGCGCTAAAAGATTTCAGTTGTCCGCTGGTAGTAAAACCTGTGGATTGCAATTCATCAAAAGGTGTAAAAAGAATAGATAACATAGAAGAATTGCCTACCTATTTGAACGAAGCCATCAATTATAGCCGCACAAAAACAGCTATTGTAGAAGAGTTCAAAGAGGGCACAGAGATTTCTGCCGATTTTTACATAGAAAACGGAGTTGCCAAATATCTGTCGGCAACCACATCACTGAAAATCAAGAACAGAAAATCGTTCACCATACTTTGCAGTGATTACCCGGCAATTAACAATAGCCAAAAGGAAAAATTAACCACTATCGTTTCTCAGATTGCAAAAGCATTCAATCTGGATAATTGCCCCATGTTAGTACAACTCATTGCCAATGGAGACGACATGTGGGTATTGGAATTCAGCGCAAGAATGGGCGGTGGTTCAAAACACAAGCTAATAAAAGTGCTATCGGACGTAGATATTATGTCGGTCTATGTGGATAGAATTTTGGGTGATTACCCATCGATACATCCATCTGAACCTGTAAAGTATTGCAAAATGATATACATATACTGCAAACCGGGTATCTTTAATTATGTAGAAGGCTTTGAGAGTTTGCAGAAAGAGGGCATCATAGACACTTACTTCCATTACAAGACAAGTGGAATGGAGATACATGGTTCAGAAACCAGTAGTGACAGACCTGCGGGTTATCTTATAACAGCATCTACTGCAGAAGAGTTAGCCCATAAACTACAATATGCCGATTCCCATTTGGCGGTTATATCGGCAGATGGAGAAGATATAATGTTACACAATCTGTTATCATAAGATATTTGGTATGAAAGTAGCAATCATTGGAGCGGGCAACGGAGGGCAGGCTATAGCAGCATATCTGGCAATGAAAGGATGCGATGTCTCACTAAGCGACACCGATGCAACACGCATAGCCAGACTGCAAGAAAAAGGAGGCATTGAACTGACCGGTAAAATAGAGGGTTTTGCCAAAATCTCTCATTTTTCCACAGATTCTGCACAAACCATTGCAGATGCAGATATTATTATGGTGACAACCACTGCAAATGCGCATAAAGCTGTAGCAAAACATATAGCACCATTCATTGCCGACAATCAGATTATAGTTCTTAATCCCGGCAGAACCTGCGGAGCACTGGAATTCAAACAGACACTTACAAAATACGGATGTAACAAAAAATACTATCTGGCAGAAGCTCAAACACTTGTTTACGCCTGCAGAATAGTCGAAGATGGTATAGTCAACATAATTGGCATAAAAGACGAAGTACTCTTTTCCGCACTGCCTGCATCCCACACAGACCACATACTCAACACTATCGCCCCCTACTACCCCTGTTTTACAAAGGCAGAAAATATTCTGCGTACAGGATTAGAGAATATTGGTGCTATTTTTCATCCTTGCGTATGTCTGTTCAATGCAGCTACCATAGAACGACACGATGAGTTCTGGTTCTACAGAGATATAACCGAACAGGTTGCCAAATTCATTGAAAAGTTCGATGCTGAAAGACTTGCTGTGGGTAAAGCATACGGAATAGATTTACTGAATGTTACAGATTGGATAAAATTTGCATACAACGACACAAAAGGCGATACTCTATGTGAACGTATGAAGAACAATCCGGCTTATCACGATATCAAAGCCCCGGGCAGCATCTTTACAAGACAACTGTTTGAAGATATTCCTACAGGAGTTCTGCCCATAATGGAGTTAGGCAAAGCCGCCGGAATTAAGACTCCGCTATTGGAATCAATTGTAAACATAATAGAGAACCTATTGGAAATGGATTTCCGTACAGAAGGTCGCACGCTCTCCAATTTAGGTCTGAACGGTATGACCAAAGAGGAAATCATAAACTACATCAGCAATGAAATTTGACATCAGTTCAGAAGATATATTTGGTTTTATCAAGCCTGTAGTAGATGTTCACACTATGGGTGTCTATACAATAGCCAACCTGCTACGCGATTGCGGGTATAAGGTCATTGTAGCAAAAGATGAAATAAACAGTTCCATTGAAAAGGTACACAAACTAAACAATTACACTCTTGTAAAACAATGGATTACCCACAATAGAATAAGCCGATTGGGATTCAGTTACCGATTAGATCCACAAGAGGGTGCCGATATGTTTCTAAGACTATATCATCTGCTAAAGGATGATAATATGTTTGCCGAACAGGGAGGAGAGATAAAATCCATCTGGTTTGCCGGTCTTCCTGATACCTGTGCCATTGTAAAGGGCAAAACCAATGGCGCAGTACAAGTATTCCCCGGTAACGAAATGCCGGAAGAATCTTTGCGTGCATTAGGTATTCCAGAAGATTCATTACCTAAATCTCTGAAGAGTCAAAACGAATACGATGATTTCAGAATAGCTTTTGCAAAGAAACTTATAGAACGCGAAGCGTGGAAGATAGAGCCCGCACCTGACCACTATGGCTATAATGAGTGCGGAACAGAGAAAGACACCTACAAAGCCAGATTGGAATATGCCCGCAGCCACCATTCACTGCCCATAATACGTACCCACTCAGGCCCTTATAACCCAAACAGGAAAGAGGCGCTGAAAGAGTACAATTCCTGGTGCAAAGATTTGGCTGAATCAAAGCTACTGGATGTTCTTTCCATAGGAAGTTCCCAACTGACACAATCAAATTTTGGCGAAGATTGGGAAGACAAACCCAACGGAGGTGGTATTCCGGTAAATTCAGAAGAAGAATATAGAACCATTAAAGAGAATGCCTCACCTATGCTGGTGCGCACATACGCAGGTACTAAAAATGTACCGGAACTGGCTAAAATTCACGAACGTTCACTTAACATTTCGTGGCATGCCCTGTCGTTCTGGTGGTTCAATGAACTTGACGGACGCGGGAAAAACACCCTTTTAGAAAATCTGGAAGAACATTTTGAGACCGTCAGATACATAGTCTCCACAGGAAAACCGGTAGAACCAAATGTGCCACATCACTTTGCATTCCGTGGCGCAGACGATGTAACCTACATTGTTTCCGGTTTTTTGGTAGCAAAAGCATTAAAGAGACTTGGAGTTAGGGAGATGATATTGCAAAATATGCTGAATACTCCCAAATACACTACAGGCGTACAGGATCTGGCAAAAGGCCGAACTTTAATTAAATTGGTTCGCGAACTGGAAGACGACACCTTTAGAGTAAGCATTCAGTCACGTGCCGGATTAGACTATTTTGCTCCGGATTTAGAAGAAGCAAAAGTACAATTAGCCGCAGTAACCTGCCTAATGGACGATCTGGAACCGGACAATGAAAACAGTCCTGAGATAATACACGTTGTAAACTACAGCGAAGCGGTACGTTTAGCCACACCACCTATTATTAAAGAGAGCATAAAAATCACTCTTAATGCACTCCATTCATACAGATTTGCAAAAAAGATGGGCCAGGTTCCAAATATGACATATGATAAAGATGTAGAGGAACGCTACAAATCTCTTCTATATGATTCTCGCGCAGCTATCAGATTATTAGAAGAGAACATTCCCAATCTATACACTCCGCAAGGCTTTTACAGAGTATTCAAAGAGGGTTTTCTGGCAGTTCCATATCTTATGGACGAACATAAGAAATATCCTAAAGCCACTATGTGGAAGACTGCACTAAAAAACGGAGGTATATGTGTTGTAGATGATGATGGCAAAACCATATCCACAGAAGAGAGATACAGATACATTATAAATAATTTTGAGCAACTGTAAATGGGAACAGATTATAAATATTTGGTTGGCATACGTTGCTTTACATATAACCAATCTGCATATATATCGGATGCTTTAAACGGTTTTGTATCCCAGCAGACCACCTTTCCATTTGTGATAATGGTGGTAGATGATGCATCTGCCGATGGCGAACAGGATGTGATCAAATCTTTCATTACCGATAATTTTGATGGCAACACCACAAAAGATGAAAGCAGAGATTATGCCGATATCACATTTGCGCAGCATAAAACCAACAAGAACTGCTATATAGTTGCCATGTTTCTGCATCAGAACCTATACCGCATAGGAGAGAACGCAAAGAAACTGGACTATCTGTCTGAATGGCGTAACTGCTGTAAATATGAATCTATCTGCGAAGGCGACGATTTCTGGTGTCATCCATATAAGCTGGCAGAACAGGTAAATTATATGGAGACACACCCTGAAACCGGCCTATGCTACACACCTGCCAAAGCCGACAACAACGGCAGAAACTACACCAAAGGCAGCGAATATCGCGGATATGGTCACCTGCTGCAGAACAATATGATACCCACGCTGACCGTTCTGTACAGAACCGAACTGTTTGACCGTTACTATACAGAGATAAAACCCGAGCAGTACAATTGGAAAATGGGCGATTACCCTATATGGTTGTGGATTGCAGCAAAAACAGATATAGGATTTATAGATAAGATTACAGCCACATACCGGGTTCTTCAGGAATCGGTAAGTCATAGCACAGATATTGATAAGACCATCTCTTTTATAGAGTGCAAACGCAGTATAAGCATATTCTTCAACAATCTCTTTAACCACGCCAACAAAAAGATTGCATCAAAGATAAATGACAAATCATACTGGAAAATGTTTGAAACATATCTTATGGCGTACCGTATGGAGAATGCCATAGAGTTGTATAACAGCCACTGCAAACAGTTTACTCTTGCGCACAAAGCAAGAGGATTTGTGCTGTTGCACTTCAGCAACTACAGAAAAAAGAGCTGTGAAAGGTGGAGAATGCGCAAAATTTGATACTTTAGCACTATGAAACCTAATGTTAGCGTAATAATTCCTGTTTACAATACAGAAAAACTGTTGTCACGCTGTTTGAAGAGCGTGACAGAACAGTCATTGACCAACATAGAGATTATTTGCGTTAACGATGGTTCCACCGATAATTCTCTTGACGTTCTACAAAAGTGGGCAGATAAAGACAACAGAATAGTTGTTATTAATCAGGCTAACGGCCGTCAGGGCAAAGCCCGTAATGCAGCAATGGCCGTTGCCAAAGGTGAATACATAGGTATGATAGATAGCGACGATTACATACCAGCCAACTATTTTGAAAAGCTTTACAATGCAGCTGTTACCAATAATGCAGAGATTGCCATTTGCGGTATTATAAAAGAGAAGCCTGCAGGTAACCGCACTGTTATAGAGTTCAAGGAAAGCACTGTTGCCACCACCACACAAGAGAAACTGCAAGTATGCAAATGTCCTCCCGAGTTTCATCCTGTAAACAAGTTATATAGCAAGGAGATGTTGGAGCGTATAGGACTAAGATTTGCAGAAGGAGTACAATATGAAGACGTCATGTTTGTTTTTCGCGCAATCTGCGAAAGCAACAGATTGGTTACTGTGCCGGACATCTGCTACAGATATGTATTGAACAGCAGTTCCACAGTAAAATCAAAACAGACTGAGGCCAAACAGTTGCAGAAATACAGTGCCCATAAAGCCATGACAGATTATGCAGAACAAAACGGCATTACCATACCAAACAGATACAAAAACCTTACAGTAACACATAAATCTATAAGTGGTATCTGTTTGTGGAAAATCAAAGAGAAGAACAACAAACGTACTCTGCGCCTTTTTGATGCACTTCCGGTCTGGAGCTGGGAAAAAACTGAAGAGAACGCTTTTAACGCACCCATAGATTTAGTCTATATGTGGGTAGATGGTAACGACCCTCAGTGGCGTGCCAGGCGCAACAGCTACCTGAACGAGACAGAGAGTGAAACATCGGCAAACAACAGCGAAGCCCGCTGGATAGAAAACGATGAACTAAAATATTCACTTCGTTCAGTAGAGCTATTTGCTCCGTGGATAAACAGTATATACATAGTAACCGATAATCAGTCTCCCAAATGGCTTAATACAGATAATCCCAAAATACACATTTTAGACCATAGAGAGATACTTCCGGCAGATGCTCTGCCCACATTCAGTGCCACTGCCATAGAGAGCTGTATAAGCAATATCCCCGGACTGAGCGAATACTTTATTCTGGGAAATGACGATCTGATGCTTACTGCTCCCGTTACACAGACCGACTTTTTCACAGAAAATGGCCTTCCTATAGTACGTCTTCGTAAAGCTGCATTCAACAAACGCAAAGCCCACAAGAAGGGAAACTATCACATAATATTGGACAGGATGCAGAATTTGGTAGCAGAGAAGTATGGCAAAAATATCTTCCATGCCCCACACCACTGTTTCGATTCATACCGTAAAAGTATATACAACCACTGTATAGAAGATATGCAGGCAGAATGGAACCATACTGCCCATAACAGATTCCGCAACAATTCCGATATGCACAGAAGCTATATTGGTTACTATATGATTGCAACCGGCAAAGGCAAATTGCATAAAGTAGGACGATACGACCTGTTCAAAAGTTTTGGCAGCAAGATCAAGGCATTCTTCTGCGGAGAATATGGTTCGTATTCGCGCTGTATTCCAATAACCACTCCAAATTTTGACAAGATACTTAATAGATATAATCCGCTGATGATCTGCCTTAACGACGGAGAAAATGCAACCGATAACGACCGCAAACGTATGGTGGAATTTCTGGAAACCCATTTCCCACAGAAAAGCAGTTTTGAAAAATAAACAACATTCCCCCGAAAGTTAATTTCGAGGGAACGTCCGCAATTGGAATAATTTTGTACAATACTATATATTACATCATCACTTTCTTTCTGTTCACTATATAAACGCCGGTAGCATTTACAGGAACTTTTACTGTTGCACCCGGAGCAACATCTACCCTTGCTATAATCTGTCCCGATGTTGAATATACTGTAACCACTGTTTCAAAATCAAGTGATGATTCTATATAAATCACATGATTCTTTCCATATATATTCAAACCTCTCAACGGAGCCTGTTCTGCTATATAATCAGCATCACCACCTATTGGAATATATTCAAGAACATCGCCTCTGGTTGGAGCACCCTGGCTGTTTGTTTTCAAATATACTCGGAACGGCACAGCAGCCTCTGTGTTATCACTTGATACAGCAAAACCTGAACCGTTTGCATCTATCTTATAGAAAGAACCTGTTTCGGCTGCAGGTGTATTCAAATAGCTACCATATAATATATATCCATTTCTATCAGAAGTTAAATCAGATGGATCATATATATCAATATTTTGTTCCTCTTTTGAAACGTAGGTAACTACCTGAGCGTCCAATTTAACAGGAGCAGGAGTAGCAGTATTCTCTGCCTTAAAATTGCCGGACATATCAAATTCATAATATGCAACACCCGGATAAGCCACTATATATGGAACATTCATTGTTGTCCAGATATAATCGCTATAATTACGTGTTGTATTATAATATTCAAAATAGTCGTCAGCATTTGCATCGTCCCTGTTATTCTTATTGTAATATGTATCGTACAGGAAGCTGTTGCTTACTGCATTATCACCAGATTCGTATCTTGAGTCATAACCTGCATCTCCTGCATTTGACATAGGACGTACAAACTTCGCCATCTTCTCAGCACCTGCTGTCTCTACACCGGTGAATCCACGCAACCAGTATTCGTGTCCCTTATCTGAATCACCATAGAAGTGAGTTATTTCACCCTTGTCCTGTGTAGTCACCAGATCGGCAGTAAATGGCAGTATCAAACCTTCCCAACCATCTGTACTGCTGTTTGCATAATAAGCAGGTCTGCGCTGATACCACATATAGTAACCCTTACTGAAACTATATTCCTTTGGTGCTGCAAAGTTCTGCTTATCAACCAGGAATTGGCTTGTAGCTGCTCTATATTCTCCTTTCTGCTGTTGACCTACAAGATGGAATAGTGGATATTTTGTTTCCTGCACTACATCTACTGTATTGTAACTCTTTTCAGGGTTTACAATCAGTTCCGGTTCATTCGCAGCGCTCATCAACACACTGTATGAATCTTCCTGTGAAGCATCGGCATATATCAGCATATTTCTGGTAAGTCCCTTTAGATAAATACTCTTTACTCCATCAAAATCAAGCCATGTATTATTAAATCCTGAACCAACTGTTTCTGTACCTGTAAAGTCTATAGCTGTTACATCCCTGTCTATAACCATTTCTTTATATGAATCTGTAAAGACAGCATCTCTGTTATAGTGAACCTCTGTAGCTACTTCTGTAGGCGACTGTACGGTATATGCAGGAGCACGGAATACACGATTATCTGCATCCGTTACAGCATCTATCAATTCAGGTTCATAATCAATAGTAACATCATCTACGGTATTGGAATAACTGTATGTACGTTTCTCTATACGCATAGGATTATCATTATGATCCTTACCCTGCACCAGACCGTATGTCAGGTTCTGACCAAAGAAGATGTAATCATCTGGATAGATAGGAACAAATTTAGCAGCAGTACCTTTATCAGGATTTCCTTCTACATATCTAATTTCACCTACGCGATATGGTACTTCGCCCTTTTCGTAACGGAAATCACCCGTTTTCATTCTCTCCTCAACATAATCTGCATTTCCGTATAATGAGGATGGGTTCTCTTTTCCTTTAAATTCTTTAAGAGCAGGGAAAGCTGACACTCCGTTATTCTGTAGATATGCGCCATCGCTACCGGAACGTTTTGTGCTGTTAGTAATGTCGCTGCGTTTCTGCTGATAGTAACCGTTCAGGTTATATGCTACAGTTCCATCTACAAATTCACGTGTTGTTGCAGCAGTTGCGCCATTACTGTAACTACCGGTGTATTGCGTATTATTGTAATATGAATTTACTACAGAACCACCAGATGCAATTACCGGAGCTGTAGTTGGTGTAGCCGATGTAGATACCCAACTGTTATAAACCGCTCCGCCATTATCCGATATACCAGAAGTGGTGAATGAACCCGTCACACCTAAGTTATATACATTACCACATAACTTATCAAACAGTGAATGTGTCAAGCCACCTATTGTATAACCATCGCCATGCAGATTACCCTGGAAACAATTGTTAGAATCTTCAACATCACCAAGCTTCCACTCTTTACCCTTATAGTACAATGGTTCTACATCACTCTGTAGTATAAACTCTAAGTTTTCGGCATACTGTATCTGTCCGTTATGTTTACCAACCCCATCAATCAGATGGTTGTTATACAACTCTATCAAGTAGTCAAATTCATTCAACTGAACCTCTGTACCATTTCTGTTTTCAGTATATACATCATCATTGATATATATCTTTGGATTACGTAACATTGCAGGTTTTTGGGAATATGTATCAGTTATTGAATCCACAAACATATATTCCGGATGATCCAATACATCCTTCAAACGATGATAGTTTGCCACAGAGAGTCTCACCGGACTTGAATAGGTTTTACCAAGATATGTCTTGGCATAGTATGCTATCCAGTATTCATTCTGATACCAATAGAGCGGAGCACGTCCCTGCTGATATGCTACACCATTCTTATGAGCAAATGCATCGTGTTCGTTAGAGAATATCTCAAATCCACCGCTCATAATTTCGTAAGCGCCCGGTGTTACAGTAGGTGTATTCATACCCAATACATCGCCGGGCAGTACGGTCTGAGGAGTCTGCAGTTCGCCTATCTTAGGAACGCCACTTTCAAAATGTACACGGATATTCACAATATGACGTTCTGTAATCTCTTCAAAGTTCACGCCCTCCTGATCGCTCTCTAAGTAGGTATATTCATAAACCACCGTTACTATTTTGTCTTCTGACAAGTCTCTTACATCGGCACTTCTTGGAACATACAGAGTTGATGTTTCAGTTGGCATAGTACCCTGCACCTGGAAACCTGTCTGCATATTTACCACGTGTTCATCGTAGGAAGCTTTTGTTATAACATCACCAACAGCTATACCTGTACCCTTAGTTTTTTCTGTTGTAGTTACTTCTGTTAGCTGATACTCTCCATTATCGGAATTAAGTACGTGTAGATTATTTCTATTCGTAAATCCATCAACACATACATAATATACGCCAACCTCGGCAAATGAATACTGCATTACCGAACTTGCTGCTGTATTCTCATCTACTTTTAATTTTTCATAAACAGTATCTATCAATACCCTGCCTCGTGTGTAGTAACTATCGCCCACTTTGAATGTATTCTTAACTACATAGAATGTATTATCTTCACTCAGATGTTCATCTGTAACGTTTACCATTGCGAATTTGCGCTTCTCATTAGGCAGTTTTTCAAAATTAACATTATTCAGAACTACGTCTTTGGTTATTTCACTCAATGGTTTTCCATCTATATCGCTTATGTCTAAATCCGTTACGGTCAAATTGGTCTCTCTAATGTATTTAGCGGTATAATCCACGCGCGTAGGACCACTGTATCTATTACCATCGTTTTCTGTATTAGGATCAACGTCTGCCGAAGGATCGTACAAATTTAAATTGCCATCAAAATTTGTACTTAACAAATCGAATGCATCTTTATTGAAAGTGAAATTTACACGTTCGTACGGTTGTACACCCGCATATTGCAAAGCATCATAACTATTCGTTTCAATAAACAGATGACCACCAAACTTACCTGTTTTAGTACATAACCATGTTTTTGGTGTATCATTATCACTGCCATCTATAGAGAAATAGTTCTTGAACTTCGGATTTATTTTTATAAGTTTTGTATATTCGCTAACAGGAATTATATCTCCATTGTAGCACCACTCCTCTTCGGCCTTTTCGAATGTCTGAATACACAATACCGCTTCCTCCAGATACTCTCTGACTGATGCATTACTTGATCTCTTATAATCGGATTGGGATATCACATTACCTGCTGTAACATACATATCTATCTCCTGACTATTTTCGTCTAAGGTCTTGACGTGAATATTCTCTTTTGCTACGTATGCTATTTCAAACTCAGCTTGTTCTGTTGGTCGTGCTACATTTATATTATCTGCATCGGTAAGCAAATCCTGCTGCTCCTGCCATAGATCATTATTGATAATATCACCTGCATTGTATATATACTGACCAAATATACCGCCTGTTACATTCTTAAATGAAGGACCCTGGATATAACTATCTTTTGTATCAGAACTTTCATAGGTTTCCTTATTTATCTGCATTGGAACACCGGATAACTGTGAATAATAGTCGTCCCATTGAGCAGGATTGTTCATCTTATATGTAAGCAGGAATCCTTCATCCTTACCCATATTATTGGTAGGATGGAAGAAGTAAGATACAGGAACCTCCTTAAAAGCGTCCGCAGTTGTACCCTCAGGATCGTGAATCTTCACTTTCACATCACTGCTCTTTAATGTCTCATACGCAGAAGGCAATATTACCTTACCTTTCTTATATGCCAAAGCACCAAGATCATTTCCATTTGTATCTTTTGTTTCGCCATCAATATTCAGTACATCATCTATACATACGTATGTTGTCTTTGTAAAGAAAGCCTTTTCCGCTTCTGCAAGCCTGTTGTAATCCCAACTGCTTATAGGATCGTTTGTATGGTAATACTGACCTGCTATTCTAACAGAATCATCTGCTTCCAATTGTCTACCACCATAGTTCAAACCTTCGTAGTATGCATAATAGCTATCGTCAACACTTAACAGTTGTAACTTACCATTAGCACCAGCTGTAATGCTCAGAGGGATAGATACCGATTCTGAATATGATTGCGGAGTACCTGTATAAGCAGATATTGTCTGGTTGTACAAATAGAAATCACCGCGAACATACCAATAGTGAGCCGGCGAAGTTTTATCACCATTATTAGGATAACAATCATCTACAATCTGTTTAAAACTATGCACAAAGTTACCGGATGATGCATACTGCTCTGCATCACCTTCATAATTAAAGCGCTTATATGAAACGGCTTCATTGTTTGATTCAGCCAATGTTACATTATTGGCTCCTGAATCTTTTCGTGTACCATGAATATTGTCTGCATAGACATAACCACCACCTTCGCCTACAGCTACATTTATAAGGTCAAGCTGAATAACACCGGTAATTGGGCCATAATCTTTTTCTCCTGTCTGTTCATCTATATCCTTTACAATTTCAAGCCATACGCCACCGGCTAATGCTATTATATTTGCGCTCTTACCATTGTTACGGAACTTTGTACCGGCATTTTCAACTTTAAACGCACGGTAGGTTTCATTTTCTCCCGTAGGCTTATATGCATCTTCACCATTTTCAGTTACTCGTACAGCGTCATAATAATCTACACTGGAAGATACTGCTCCCAACCTGTTCACCACGTTGTATATACCAAAATAACATCCATGGTCTTTTGTTCCATCTGAATTGTAACCACTTATTGGATATTTATCCTTAGTGA
This sequence comes from uncultured Bacteroidales bacterium, assembly GCA_937876995.1. Taxonomy (GTDB): domain Bacteria; phylum Bacteroidota; class Bacteroidia; order Bacteroidales; family Bacteroidaceae; genus Colenecus. The sequence continues at coordinate 21,098 of CALEFD010000019.1, forward strand.
TTTCATTCAATGAGAGTTCATTAAGTCGGTTAATTGTATATAGAGTAAAATCGGCAGTTGTGGTTTCGCGGTCTCTTGCACCCTTTAATACAACACGGCTGCCCCAAACACCACAGAAATCGGCACGCTGTATAGTGTTAATCATTCTACCTGCATATAGTGTTGCCAAACCGGCAAGTTTCCATTTACCCTGTTCTTCCGGTGGCATACTACCCCAAACAGAACCTGATATCTGGTCATCCACAACATACCAATGTTTCTTATTATTTGCGTCTGTATATTCGTGATTTTCCAAACAAATATACTTCAATTCATAGTATGCCTTTTTTCTTGGGTGCATTTTGGAATAATCATCGAATGTGATTTCGTGAGTCAGATTATGATAATCTGTACCATAGTTTGTAATATTCAGTTCTCTGTATCCATCTACAAGACTTAAGTTACCATCGCCATAGAAACCACCTATGTTTTCTGTACTTACAGAGACCATATCACAATCAAATACATCCACTACCGATGCAGTTACATTACCAAACACAGTCTTAGCATCGGCCGTCATAATATCGGTACCCTGAATTACATTACCACCGGCAAATACAGCATTACGTATGGTAATACCCTGTTCATCCATCTTAGCCCAGCGTTCATCATTAGCATACAGGGTATTCAAGTCTGTACAAGGAACAAAATCACCAGGATTATAACTATTAGAACCTATTTCAAAGTTTTGCAGAGCAACTGTAACCGGTGTTATCAACACCTTGCAGTCTTCTGTCAATTTATCACTGGAATCATAATAGTGACCATCACTCTTTTTCTTTCCCTTAACAGAATAGACATAACCAATGTTACCGCCACCAAATACGTTACCAGCTCCTTCTTTCAGTGTCGCGTCTGTACCCACATTTCCTCTATGCAGATTAACTTCTGTCTTACCAAATACAAATCCGCTTGAATAGTAGATATTCTCTACCTCTAATGCTCCTGCTAAAGTATAGCTGAATCCGCGACCGCCACCAAATACATCGCGCTCTACTGTACCGCCATACATTGTAACCTTAGTACTACCTTCAGTAACCGGTTGAGTCCAATCTACCTCTTTAATGACTCCTTCATCAATCTTCATAGTAGCAAAACCTACTGAAGCTATTTCGCCACCACCATATAATGAATGACGTATAGTACCTCCATACATCTCTACGTTGGTATTAACAGCCCAAGCTTTATCACCAAAACCACCACCATACAGGTTACCGTTGTTGGCAAGCAAATTCAGATCGTCCTGACTGTGTAGTTTTACGTTCGGGAAATATTTTCCTGTATTATAATCGTAATCGTAACCTACATAACCGTTATTCATGGTAATATTGGTATTGGTTACTTTACCGCGTTCACCACCACCGTATGCAGAACGAAGAACTGCAGGTTTTCCCCAATCGATATCGGCCTCTTCCAATTCATTATTTTTATTATATACTTTTTCTGATAAAGCACCATTCACTACCTGCTTTCGTAAACCGATGGTTACATCACTTTCGCCTTCAATATATCCCTCTAATCCGCCACCAAATACGCGACGCACCTTACCGCCATAGATTTCCAATATAGAGAGTACCTTTTTATCGGAATCAGAAGAAGACAACACTTTCATATTACCACGGGAACCGCCACCATATATGTCACCTTCCACTATACCGCCCAACAGACTTACGCTTGTTGCGCCATATACTGTAGCTGTTTCACCATAGCCACCACCAAAGACATTCTCTTTTACTGTGGCACCCTTTTCAATTATAATGCGGGTATTTCTATATTCCAGGGCAGTTTCAGGGTCAGCATATACCCAGTGAGCATACTTTGTTGAATTAGTTGTATAATATTCATCCGCATCCGATTTATCATCGTATGCATATCTTACTGTACCGTCTAAAGCGCCACCATATACATTTCTAACTAAAGCGCCTTTATCCAGAGTAACCAAAGCATAACCTGTCACTGTATTTTTACCATGACCGGAAGCATAGACATCGGCATAATTATCGATAGATTGCATTACAGGAGCTTTTATCAGCACATTGGTATTCTTTGTAGCACGATACGATTTATTTCCGCCAAACAAACCTTCGCCTGTAATAAAGGCACCGGAAGAAGCGAACTTAACATTTGATTGGCCTACATCGCAAGGCAAGCCTTCTTCAAAACCTACACTACCACCATAAATAGCCTTTACTCTGATGGTTGATGTTTCAGGAACAGTAACATTTGTTGTTTCGCAATAACCTTCGGCAAAAGAGCCGCCATAAGCATAACCTATATTACCTGCAGAGAGATTTACATTTGTAGTCTGCGCACCGGATTTTGCACCTGCACCATAAACGTTCAATCCCAGATTGTTCATTCCATAAACACTTACGTTGGTTGTTCCGCAATCGTAAGATATAGTTGTAGGTAAATCTTTATGAGCAGCACCGAAAGTACCACCATATATTTCATCATAATAGCCACTTACTGCATCTACAGTAGTTTTCTCTACGTAAGAATAGTAAGCGCCACCAAATACCTTACTAACCAAAGGTCCTGCACCATTTGTTACACGATCCTGATATGAACCTGTAGCAGCCAGATGAACGTATGTATCTTTAACATCAACTATTCCTGTAGAACCGCTGAAACCTTGTCCACCGCCATAAACAGCACCTATTATCTTATCCGTTTTAGTTGATGGCGATGCTATATGTACAAATGTATTGGCAGTAATAAAGTTTGTAGCTGTTTCAGTTACCGCTGTATTTAACACAGGATACTTATCTATTTGGAAGTTAGTATAATTATATGCACCATTTGCTCCACCGAATATATTTCCATGCACTATTCCGGAATAGTACTGAACCATAGTTTGAGCCTTCACATATTTATTACCATAACCATACTGTCCAAAAGAGACAGAGCCTATTACTGTACCACCAAAGTCGTTTGCTCCATATACGTTATTTACAATATTGATAGGATTATCACTACCTGCACTCTGTGCAGAGCCTATAACGACTTTTGCTGTACCATCAATATCGGCAAAACAGCTGCCACCAAATATGTCATAGAACTTACCACCCTGAACACTTACAGAAGCAGTACCGCCTACATTACCCTGCAATCCTCCACCATACACCTTAAATGCGTTGTAATAACCTTCTCCTGGTTGTATTAGATTTTTATCCAGATTAATTGATGTACTTCCGGTTACAGCACCTAATTCACCACCGCCAAATACTTTTAGCACCTGAGCATTCTCTTTCAGATTGATGGTAGTATTACCAATAATTGTAGAATTTTCACCATAGCCACCACCAAATACTGATATTGCATTCGTAAACACATATTCACCTATCGCTATCGCGGTATCACCACTGTTATATTTATGGAGATTTTCAGAAATAATTTTCTTTGATATCAGATTCTGAGTTACATCAATAACAACATTTCCATTTACTACACCACTCTGATAACAGCCACCATATACATTTGCACCGGCAAGCACAGAATCTGACAGGCCAAGAGGCGTGTTTTTATTCCAATCGAGTGATGCAGATGTAACATAACCTTCAGCATCTAATGTGTCATTTAATTTCTTAGGTTCCATTCTGCTGGCAACAGTCATCTTCAGCTTATAATCACCTGATGAACGCTCTGTAACACCACCTACATATTCTGCGTTTATATTAGCATTTGCTGCAACAATAGCATTGTTGGAACCACCTACTATCTTTTCATAAATGGTGATTGATGATGGAATTGTTACATCTATCTGCTCGGTTGTGGTAAGACTACCAACATTTCCTCCTAAATAGAGGGAACCGATATATGTTCCTGTCTGGTCCGGAGTTAATTCCTCTTTCCAATCTACGGAGAAAGATGGTTTAAGGTTGACAGATACACCATCCATATAACGTTTCATCTGGTCTGATTCTGTCAAATCAATGGAAGAGTTTGCGTCATTTTCATACCACGCAAGAACATCTGAACGAACCATCTGTTCACCATTACTTCCTAAGAACACACCATTGATAACCACATTCTTACCGATACGGAACTGAGTGGTTGCGTTTGTATCATCCGATTTTAGTGGAGCTGAGTTACCACCACAGAACACATTTCCTGCTACATATAACGGATTTTCAGTTGGAGTGCCATCATCATTTACCGGACCTGCAATATGCAACAGTGTCTTTTCCACCTTTGGACGATAAGCATAAAGTGCATCTACAGAAGAAGAACCTGGTTCATAATAAAAATCAGATGCTGAAGAAGCCTGGTTATCAGTATATCGATATGCACCGTTACCTGCGCCATAAATACTACCGGATATTGAGCTGAAGATTTCAACATTAGCACCATGGTAAACAGTTCCGGATACATCGTTACCTCCATAAACATTCTTAATCTTACCTCCACCTATATACACACGTGCTGCATATCCACCATCGAAAGTTATCTGCTTGCCTCCTACTGTGGTTGTATAAGTTTCTTTAACCAGCTCATTAGTAGTTGGTTTAACATCCGCCATTCTACAACCACCATATACATTTTCAATGGTCATATATGCGCTCTCTATGGCAAGTATCAAACCATTTGAGGATGTCATATCACCACGGTTACCTCCGGAATAGAGGTTTGTTATAGTAGCATCATACAGGTGCCATGTAGGGCGAATAGCCATTACAGCCTTATTGTTACCACCAAATACATTTGTAGCAGTCAGATTTGCACCATTAAGATATATATCGGTAGAAGATGTTACTGTTGCATTATTACCGCCACCATATATAGCATTGAATGTTCCACCTGTAACATCTACAAGCACTCTGCCCAATGTTGGTCTGTTTGATACTGTAAGAGTTCTTGTTGGTTCAGTGCCATTCGGAGCAAAATCCTTCAAGGTAATGGAATAGTTACCTTCAGTGCCAACATAACCATAATCACCATTACCGCCACCAAACAACGAACCTATATTGACATTACCCTTTGCACTTTCTGTTACTCGTACAAAGGCATTCCAGTTTTTCCAGTTTTCACCATTCGAAATACTTTGAACAGGTATAGAATATGGATCAATATATGGATTAGTTACAACTAATGCATTAGACGATATATTGCCCGATATATCATTACCGCCATATACAGCACCAATGTTTAGTGCATTAACACCATTAATCCATACGTATGTTCTTCCCTGAATGTCTGCCATACATGCACCACCAAATACAGATCCGGAAACGGTTCCACCAGAAATCTCTACATTGGTATTACCCTGCAATGCAGCCATTTTACCACCGCCATATATGTTATTTTTTACAGAACCTGCAACCATATTTACATTAGCAGTACCAAAAACTATGGCTTCTGCACCTTCGCCACCACCATATACACCGCCATATAAGGAACCATTAAACTTTTCTGCACCTATAGTACCACCTTTTATATTTACATTTGTAGTACCATACACTTTTCCGTCCTGTCCGCCACCAAATACAGTGCGGATTTGGATTTCAGCTCCATAAATACCCACTGTTGTGCTTGTCGGATTTCCTTCTACACCTACATTACCCGATTTACCGCCACCATATACGTCACCCTTTATGTCAAGCGCCTGAACAGGCATAATGCTTAAAACAGAGAGAGCCAACAAGAGTGGACGGAGAACTCTTGCCAACAAACCATTCTGTCTATTATTTGTGGATATTATATTCATACTCTTTTTTCTCTTTAAACTACTTATTGTACCAACATAACAGATTCTTTATCAGTATCGCTTAACGAATAGAGATATGTAGGCACTATATTTACATTCAGTGTATATTCTTTTGCACGCTCTAAAGTTCCGGTATTAATTAGTCTGATTGATGAATTTGTCACTGTCTGATCTGCTCGCACCAATGTTCCGGCTTTATCATAAACATCATATGTGACTGTCATAACTACAGAATTCTGTACTCCCGGCACAGAATAGAAAACACCGGCACTCTTTGCAGATGTATTCACCAACTCTAAATTGACAGGAGAAAAACTTACGCTATGATCAACAGCAGCACCCTTTGACATAGCATACCCTATTGCAGAGCCATCATTCATTGTGCAAGCTATGTTTACACTCTGATAGTTACCGGCAGCAGGCTTTAATGTAACCTCCTTTATCTTTATTGTTCTTATTTTGCTATACTTTTCGTGAACCTTAAAGTTCAGAATAACCTTTGCCATTACCCTGTCCATCATAAAGGTTACATAGTTTCTGGTATCTTCATGCGACTCAACATCTATACTATATTTATTTTTCACCAAATCACCTCTTTTGTCGGAAGGAGTATACGTATCATCTACTTTAGTTACTGTTTCTGCCACTGCACCGGAAGAGAGTAAAATCTCTTCTGACATTATAAACGGCACATTTGTAAAAGTGATAACATTTCCACTAAATGTAACACCGTTTCTCTTTGGTATATATGAATAGATATTGTATTGGGCTGGGTCCAACTTAAGTGACGATTCCCAACTACTTCCATTGTAAGTGACAGTACTTTCATTCTGCATACCACTTACAAACACTCCCATCGTAGTTGAAACCTGTATAGTACTGTCATAACCAGACAGAGCCTTTGTCTGAATTTCAATATCCTGCAGATATGGTGCCATAAATTCCACCTTTACACCGGTTTCAAATTCATCAAATTCCGATGCACAGCCTACCATAAGCAGCACCAATACCACTAAGAAAGACCATTTTCTGAATATGTCAACAATATATCTGTTCATCTCTACTTTCCATTTTACCAGTTAAATACAGGAGGTTCGTAAGTTGAACCTTCTCTCCAATCTTCAACCACCACTGTATTGATTTCAACCTTAGATGCTGTATTGAACCTAAGTGTTACTATATATTTTTTTCCTGCTTCGAACTTATTGATTTTTACAGCATGACCGGTTATTTCATGATTAGACTGAGTATTATTTTCATTCTTATTATAGGTTATATTGAATGCCAGACTATGCGGATTAGCATCTCCACCAAATTCAAATGGAGCTACCAGCATTTTTGATAACACCAATGGATTATTCTCAACTTCATTTGGAATCTCTGAATCTAAAGGAGAATTGATTAATGGATATTTACCATCAGCATAGGTAACACTACTCCATGTTGACAGAGTATTATCAAGTACATTTTTAGTAAATTCTCTATCATCAACCATAACTGCCATCTTGTTATTTGAATCGCCCAGTATCAAAGAGGCAACTTTAAATTCAACATCTCTCATACTTGCTATATCTGCTTTCACTGCACGGATTTCCAGATATGCAAGTTCGTGTTTAAGTTCAAACTGCACCTTACCATTACTGAACTCGCTTTGATAAGAGCCACTCTTTGTATCGGTAAGAATATCTTTTGCACGCTCTATCTCATTATCTGTCATTACAGATTGATATTGTGGAATACCACTAAAAGTCATTGTGCGCGCTGCAAGAACTGTAGTCGGACTGCTACTAAATGGAGCATACGCTGTAAAGATATAGTTATCATTATCACTCTTTGACCAGTAGGATACAGGTGAATATGTCCAGTTTCCATCTAAATATGTAACCTGCTGATTCTTCATAACAGGAGCTACAGCGTTGTTCTGCTGAATGTAGGCAGTTACACCTATACCGGTTTCTTGAATACCTGCAACATCGGATATTAGTGCTTTAGTTTCCACACTGCCTGTAAATGAGATAGGAATCTTTTCCGCAAAGTCTATATTTTCGCGGCTGCACGATGTTAGTATAGACACTGTTATAAAGAGCATTAACAGCGACAACAAACTATCTTTATATCTACCTTCTTTTCTATTCATAACAATCATTGTGGTTCTACCATCTCTTCATTACCTGACCAATCTCCGTATGTTGCTTCAAGCGATATTCCATCCAAACCTATACGGATATTATACACCAGTTTTTTCCCCATTTCAAGCACCTGCTTAGGATTACCCTGTATATTTATTGAGTAACTGAACGTAATAGTATATGGTTCAACTATAGTCTCATTCTCTTTCGTTGTTGTCTGGGTTACAGAGTATGTTACATCAAGCGCTGCATCCTGATTCAGAGTCTGAGGAATAAGAAGTGCTGCTAGATCTGTATTTTCATCCAGTTTTACAGGGACACTCTTTGGTTTATTTGTATCATCATATTCCAATTTCGTTCCCTGTCCCGGTTCCTTATTCAAAAGAGTATAATCTATAAGATAAGGAACGGTATAAGTATCTGACTCATCATACACATCCCATTGCTGGTTTGCATTTTGACTAAAACTGCCTATATAATACATATTTTTTAAGGACAGTTTGTCTATGGTTATTGTAACCTGGTTTGTAGTACCATCTGCAGCAGTTGTAGTAAAATACTCCTGCGGTTTTACAGTAAATGCCACCTGCGTAAGAGCATGTTTGAATGTTATTGGAACCGTTTCAGGATGTCCTGCATTGGTTATTTTATCAGCCAGTGGAATTGAATACATAAAATCAACCTGTGTATCATCAAAAGAGTCTATTTTATAATTTAAAAGAGATACACCATTTGGATATTCAATTTTAGCACCTTGTGAAGACAAACTTGCAGGAGAATATGCCTTAAAATCCATATATCCCGAAAGTGGCCAGTAGTAATCTACAGGAGTGTTCCACACTGTTCCGTTATGACTTACCACATTACTTTCTATATAGTTAGTCTGCGGTGTTGCATCGTCTTGATTTGTGAAATAGAATGCACTAATACAGAAACTCTCAGTTGTGAGATATTCTGTACTTTGAGTTATGGCTTTAGATGCTCGAGCCTTGTTAACCACCGGCTGGAAAGTCATAATCTCTTGCTTTTCTACCGGATTATCCAATGCACACGACAACATTAACAATGCTGAAATAAGCATCATTGCCACCTTATTGTAGATTCTGCACATTCTATTCATATAGTTTTACTCAATACTTACCTGCAAAACAGTCAAATACAATATCATTGATATCTTCCTGTTCCCAACCTGAAACCACAGGTTCAAAACGGATTTCGTTATTAGCTCCATTCATTGAGAATCCTAAATGATATACATAGCGTACACCTGCTTTAAATTCCCAATTCTTGTTATAATCATACAGACTTACAGAAGCTTTCTGATTTGGACGAGCAGAGTAAATCTGACCATTCAGAGTGAATTCGTCAATATCATAAACTACAGATATTGTCTGAATATCTACTTTTAAAGGAGTAGGCACCACTACAAACAGAGCACTCTTGTCTTGAATAGATGTCATACTGTCTATAGAAAGATATCTATCTTCCTGAGTAAGATATTCATCACCGCTAAACAGCACAAATTCTGTTGTATTATCCAGATTTGACCATTCTCCGCCTTTGCCCGGTTCAGGTCCATCAAGATAATCGCCGGTAACGCTTACACCACCTACTCTAACCTCTTTAAGCCTGATTTTACCCTTCAGTTCATCGCGTGTAGTTGCATCGCGTGCAGTAACTACCACCTGACTGGAAATATGCTTGAATACCATCTTTACAATTGGCATTTCTGTAGCTATCTGGTCATTTGTAGTTGCTACCAAAGGATCGGCCTGTTCACCTATAGCACTGCCCAAATTTACATTTGTAAGGTTCCATCTGAATGTCTCATTGACCATTTTCAGTTCTGCATTATCGGCGCTATACGGATAGTATGCGTAGAAATCTACAGTTCCTTTTTCCGGCCAAAGATAAACATTGTCGCTCGCCGCTTTCCATTCACCCTCCTTATTCTCTATTACTACATTGTTCATAAGGAAGTTGTTTGGATTATCATCCACTATAGCAGAGACAGCAAACGATTCGGCTTCGGGGAACGATATTTCACCATTCTCCGATCCCCAAGGATTGATAAGCGCTTTAGTGCTTACTGTACTTGGACCAAATGTAACTTCTGTGCGTGGTATCAATAGTTCGTTCTGTGAACAACATATCAGCACCACAGCCACTGCTACTATTGTTAAAACCCTCTTCATATCTATATTTTAGAGGTTAATAATTCTCTTTCTTCTAAATATTGTTCTTTACTATATCAATTACCTGTTTAAGGCTGCTGATCAGGCACATCGTAATCTTCTTTATAATCATCTTTATCAGCGGCATCTTCACCTGGATACCATTCAGCAACTGAAGGTGAGTAAAGAATTCTATCAGCATAAAGTGTAAGATTCAATGTATATTTCTTACCCATAGCCAATGCTGTTAAAGCGTCATTTGTACCGGAATTCAGATACACATCCTTACTTGTTGAAGTTGTAACATTATTATATGTCATTGAGTAAGAGATAACCAATTTCTGCTGCTGATCAACCAAAGCTTGTGGAATAACCAAAACCGGAGTTCCTACTTCTGTAGCAGTTGTTGACAATGCGCCGGTTACTGAGCTAAGTATATTAAATTCAGCTTCGTCATTAGAAGTTTCGCTCCATGAAGCTACAGCACTCTCTGTAACGGTTAATGTTGCATCATCATTCATATCCTGTAGAGATATACTGTTGATTTTGAATGTAGCACCAGTATATGTATCTGCAACTTTCGCTTTCACTACAATCTGTGATAGTGCGTGATTAAATGTAATACCTACACCATTACCACCATCTGCGACACCTTCTTCATCTGTTGCATAACCTACATTTTGGCTATCTTTTGTCAAACCGGTTCTAGGTGTTGAATACATCAAATCTACCGGGTCTGTTTCTTTGCCAGCAGCAACAAAAGGAATACTCAATTTTTTTTCAGCTAACGTATATGAGGCTACAATTGAACTTGGGGACCATGCAACCATTCCTAACGTACCTGATAAAGGCCAGTATGCAACAGGATTTGAAACAAATGTTTTTTCAGTTGCATCATAAGAACAAACTGCACCTTTTCCATCGTCGCCATTAATGTATATTTTTGTTTCTGAACCTGAATTATGATATGCATATAGACCAAAAGAGAGGTCTGAAGGATACTTATTTCCTTCAATTATTGCTTTTGAATTCACTGCTTTGTACTGTAATGGTGAAAAGCCAATCTCTTGTCTCTCCACAATTGATTCATTCTGGGTGCAGCTAACCAAAGCTATTGTGGCTAATGCTGCTAAAAATAGACTCTTTTTCATAATTTTTCTGTTTTAGTTATCTCTTTAATTGAGTTTATTGTACTTCTGGAACAGTATAATCACCACTGCCTGTTTCATCCCAAGCAACTACATCTGGTGAATAGAGAATTTCATCGGCTGAAATGCTCAAGTTCAGTGTATAAACCTTATTCTGTTCTAATGTTTCAAGTACATCATCCTTAAACAATGTAACAGTTTTGGTAGTTTCTGTTACTACTTCATCATCATCCACCTGATTGTTAGGATCTACAGTCATAGTGTAAGTTACTTTCAGAGTAACACCATCAAGTGACTGAGGTATTGCCAAAAGACCATTGCCAGCAGTTTCCGCATTCATATAAGTAACAGTATCACTATTAGCTGACAATTCTTTATATGTTGCAGGAGCATAGAAATCAAAAGTTGTCAAATCATTAGATACATCAGACCAAACTGCTGCATCATTAGTTACTGTAAGGGTTGCATTATCTTTAAGGCCAACTACCTGGATTTGCTTCAGATTATAGGTTGCAAAACCACTATAATCTTCTGCTGTCTTTGCAGTAATCTTAATACGGCAAAGTGCATGGTTAAACAGAATAGGTACACCTTTATATGTAGTTGTATTCAGTCCATCAGCATCATAATTGGTATCATTTGCAGTCTTATCCTTTGTATGAGTACTCCACATCAAATCCTTTTGGTCTGTTGTACCTGCTACAAAGTTGCTTATAGTCAGCACTGAATTAGCAGAAGTCACATTACCTTCACTATCTGTACTTACATCTATAGAATGTGTAACATCATCATTTACTGAATATGGTGAATAGGCAACAAAGGTCAAAGACCCCTGCAAAGGCCAGAAACTCTTTGGGTTTGTGCGCCAATTGCCACTTTCATAACTGACTTTCTTATTGTCTATATACAATTTTGCATCGGCCTTACTTGCGTCGAAAGTCTTGCCATCAGCAAGTTGATAAGCGAACAGACCAAATGAAGGAGCATCTGTTCCGTAAGTAGCACCGGTAATCACGTTTGCTTTTGTCTGTGAAGCTTTGTAGGCTAATGGCTGGAAGCCTATCTCCTGCTGTTCAACTATTGATTCATCTTTTGTACAGCCTGCCAAAACCATTGCGGCAACAGCTGCTAAAAACATACTCTTTTTCATATTTTTCATTATTATAGAAGGTTCTTATTTAATTGGGTAATTCTCGACATTAGTTGTTTCTGACCATGGAACAATGCTTGGTGAGAATAGAATCTCATCGGCACCAATTGACAATGTAATGGTGTACTTTTTATTTGCGTTAAGTGTAGCTCCCACTATCTCGCTAAGTTTCTTAGAAACAGTTTTCTGAGTGTCAGGGACATTTTCTCCATTAATATGAGTCATAGTGTAAGTTACCTCTAACATAATATCATCTGCCAATGTCTGTGGCATAATCATTAAAGGCAAACCAAGTTCTTTTTCTGCATTATCCAAACCAAAAGCAGATGATAATGAAACAAATGTAGCATCATCGGTAGTAGTTGTTTTCCAACCATCTACACTACCATCTGTAGCGTTAGTTGCTACAACATCTTTAACCACTGTAAGTGTACCTTTATTGGCAACGTTTGTAATCTGAATCTTGTCTATCTGCACAGTATTTGCAGGATGATCATTATTTACAGCCATAAATCTAACCTGCGCTAATGCGTGATTAAAGACTACTGGAACACCCTGCTTGCTACTATTTTCGTAAGATGTAGTATTGGCAGTAAGATCATCTGCATCAGCAATCTTTGAATACATTAAATCTGCCTGATCTGCCACAGTTGTAGAAGATGAGAAATCTGTTACAGTAAGTGTAGCTGTCTGATTAGCAAAAGCACTATTTGCAGTTGCAGGCGATACAGCTACAAATGTAAGAGAACCGGACATTGGCCAATAATACTTAATAAAAGCATTACCTGTCCACGGTCTCCAGATCTTGTATGCATCTGCGCCGTCGTACGCTACTTCTGTACTAAAATAGCTTTCTGAAGATGCAAAATTTGTCAAATAATCGCCCTCTCTTACCAAAGCTGCAAACACTTTGAAGTTTGGGGCATCAGTACCATAAATAGCACCTTCAATAGGAGCCTTGGTCTGTTTGAAATTGTAGGCACGGAAACCTATCTCCTGAGGCTCTGATGTCAGTTCCTCCTTAGCACATCCTGCAAATAGTAACATTGCAGATGTCATAAATAATACGACCTTTTTCATATTTTTGTTCTTTAAATTTTTTCAGTTATATAAGTACTTATTACTCCATATCGACTGTAGATACCTGAACCTCTACCCAATCGTTAATGCTTGGAGCGAAGTTGATTTCGTCAAGTTTGAAGTTCAAGGTATAGATATACTTCTTACCCATCTGCCATTCGGTTGCAGCTGCATTATTTGCTGTAGCCGGGTTAAGCGCAATATTGAAAGTGTATTCTATATCGTCTGTATTCTGCATTGAGACTGTAAATACAACATCGGCAGTTGCAGCTGTTTGCGGAATAAATAGCAGAGGCGCACCGTATGTTGCAGCAGGAGTACCTTGAGCTGTCTCAACAGCTGCTGCACTTGTTTGTGCATAATATGAATAATCTGATGTCTGGTCTGTATTCTTGCTCCAGCCTGCTATTGGAGTAGCCAAAGAATTATTCTGATTAAAATCTGCTGTTAAATCTACATTCTTAAAGGTGATTGAATTGATTTTAACTGTTGCATCTGCATAAGTGTCGTTGGTCTGATAGCGGAACTCTATCTGGCTGAGTGCATGGTTAAACACCATAGGAAGAGCAGCCTGCTCAGGTCCTACATTGTACGCATACATCAAATCAGTTTCTTGAGTATTTGGAGAGATAGCATAATCTGCTATTGTTGCACCAGTATTCCAGGTAAAAGCAGGAACGGTTGTTTCGGGATAAAAAGCATAGAAACCAACCTTACCCTGATTTGGCCAATAGTAGTGGTTTGTGGCATTACGCCATTTGTCTTCATCTGCCAAATATGAAATCTCCACACCTTTCATAAAGTTTGGTGCAGCGTCTGCAGCCACATCAGAAAAATCGCCTTTCTGTGTATAGTAACCCCACACTTTGAACTTTAAATTTTCTGTGAATGTACCTCCGGTAATTATAGCTTTAGTATTCTTACGTACCACTGCATTGAAACCTACTTCGTTAAGTTCCGGTGTATCAATCTCATTCTGTGTACAAGCTGTCAAGCCAAGTACTGCCAATATTGTAAAGAATTTTAAAGTTTTCATATTATTTTCTCCTTATTATATATTATATGGTTCTATTTTTTCTATTTTCAAATCTCAAAATCTATGTTATTTCCGGTTTCCCAGTTCTCTACTGTAGGATCAAAAGATATTTCGTTCAGACCAATTCTTATATTATAGGTGTAGATATATCCCATCTTCCACTCTTGTACTGTAGAGAAATATTTGGTATCGGTAGATGTACTGCCATTGTCAAATTCTATGGTATATACTATTTCTACTGCATCTATATCCAAGTTCTGTCCCCACTTGTATCCACTTGCATTTTGCGGAATAGGCAGAATTGGGGTTCCAACCTGGACAGATGTTGTTCCATCTATAACTAAAGATACAGGCGATGATACCACTACATAATCTGAAGCCTGAGAATAGTTACTCCAGGAACCTGTTTCGCGTGTTCCATCGGTAGTCGCATAATCTGCCATTGTATTTAAGCCATGCAATACAAGTTTATCTATAGTGATTGCACTTACATTGGTACCGGCTGTATAATTAAAGTTACTCTGCGCTCTGAACTTTATCTGCGATAACAGATGACGGAAAGTTACAGGAACAGGGGCAACAGAATTCTTTTTTTCTGTAATTAAATCGGCAGCCATTAGGTCTATCTGCTTGTTTACATCTGTTGGAGCAACAAAATCTGTAAACGATACACCTTCTGTATATGATGCCGATATAGTTCCATTAAATTCATACGGACTATAACAAGCAAAGGTTAAAGAGCCCTCTGATGGCCAGAAATATTTTTTTGCAATATTTCTCCAGGAACCATCTGTTGCATCCTTTTCTATTTCCACATTATCCATATAGTTTGCTGCTGCCCAAGAACCATCTTCCAATTGGTGGAAAGCATACACTCCAAAGTGTTCTGCTTCATTATATGCAGAACCTATAATCCCAAAGACATTTGCTTTGGTGGAATTAAGAGCAACCGCCTTGAAACCTATCTCTTCTCTTTCAACGCTGTACTCTTTTTCTGTGCAAGCCATAAAGGCTGGCACCAAGGTTAACAAAATGTAATAAAACCGTTTCATGTTATCTGTAAATATTATTTTTTCCATTTTCGTTAAGGAACTTGAATTCTATTCACGCTTATCTCTGTCCAATCTGTAACCTCTGGATTGAATGTAATTTCATTTAAATTGAAATTGAGAGTATAAACGTATTTAGTACTTAAATCCCAACTCTTTTGCAATGTTGATATATCTTTAACCAACTGACCGGTCATAACAGTTCCATCGGCTTGAATCATTCTATATGAAATACTGATAGATGTTTTTGCGTTATCTGCCTTGCTCAGTTCTTGCGGCATCATTACCATTGCAGTTGAATAGGTACTTGCAGTAGCAGAAAGAGACTTCTTATCGTCTGAATACAATATGTTCTCTATCTGGCAGTCTGTATTATCAATCCAACTTCCCATGCTTGAAGGCTGAACATATTTGAATGTTGCCTGCAAATCAACATTTAAGAGTTGAATCTCATCTATATAGAATTCCACATCCGGATAGTTCTCTTCTAATTTAAGAGCGAACTCTATTTGCGATAAGGCATGCTTAAACTGAATAGGCAGCGCCGTTGAACGATTTGTACCTAATGTATAAGCATACATCAAATCTGTATATTTAGATGTTACGTCCAATTTATAATTTTCAACAACCAAACCGTTACCTTTAAATTCCGGTGCCTGTACTCCCGATAGCCCGGATGGATATATTGCATAAAAACCAATCACACCTGTTGTTGGCCAATAGTAATACTTATCCTTATTACGCCATGCTTCAGGGCGTGAAGCATCATTTCCGGAAGTCCATTCTATTTTGAGGCCATCCATAAAGTTCGATGTTGAATTATCTGCAAATTCATTAAACGAACCATCATTGGAATAGAAACCCCAAATATCGAATGATTCTGTTTGTGGCAAAGCACCGGCAGACAATATTGCTTTTGTAGCATTACCGGTAACAGCATTGAACCCTATTTCCACAGTTTCCGGCATATAGGACTCATTTGTGGCACAAGATGCCAAAAGCCCCAATGCTATTGCTAAAACTGATAATTTCTTTCTCTTCACTTGCATATCTTCTGTAATTATAAGTCTATATAATGATGTTCCTCTTCCCATTCTGAAACACCCGGTTGGAAACCACCGCCTCCACTACCTGCAGGTGGGTCGGGAACAACAATTTCATCCTCAATAATAATCTTATGTTCAGGATTATCCAAAAATTCATCTGTAATATCCTTATGCCACTCTACGGTCTGTCCCGACTGTGTAGTCAGAAATATAGTTAGCCATAGTTTTGTCTCTTTACCCGGCAATTTACCGAAAGTATTAAAGGTACTGTGTACCATATCATTATCGGCTGCATCACTGCCTGCATATAGCGGGAAATACAATGAGACATTATCGTCCGATTTTCCCTCCTCTTTAGGATATGCTATAAAATTAGAGCCTATCTGTCCTGTAAGCAGTGCGTTTGCAGACGCCATGTGCTTGATATTCTTAACACGCACACTTAAGTAATAGGTCTCAACAACTGTCTCTGCTTCTACTTCTACTACCTGTTCTTCCACATCGTTGTAGATTGTTACATTTTCACGAGCCACAAACAGATGGTCAGGTTCATAGACTATTTTTGTATTTTCCAGTCCGTCCATTGATTCAGCCCACTCCTTATCTTCGTTCGATATGGTATCGCCCTCTATATCATCGTCGTCAATAACGACCGTATCGCCTTCTGCTCTTGTGTGTGCTCTATGACGGGCAGATTTTGTCTCTATTTCTGCTTTGGACCTGCCTATTACACTAAGCGCCTTATTCTTAATCTGCTGAGAGATTTCGTTAGTATATGCCTCCATCTGATACAACTGCATATCGTTACGTATCAGAGTAGATTCTGTATCAAAATTATACACTATCAGTTTGTAATCGCCCGGAGGAACACTTATATAACCACCTTCTGACGGGATATAGTCTTCTGTAAAACGACGATTTGTATTAGGATCGTAGAATATAACACGCATTACTTCTACTTTAGGAGGTTCTTCTACATTTTGTATTTGCAAATTGATTTTCAAACGCAGCAACAAGTTCTTATTGAGATCGCTAAGCGGACGCAATTCACATGACGTCAACAGAATTAACGCCATCAAAATTGTAATATACTTAGAATATCTCCTACTCATATCCAAATTATTTATTTGCTTTTCAAATTCAAATTAATAGGTCTGACCAAAGAAAACTTAATATTGGTTGGACCAAAATATTTCACTCTACCGGCCTTATTGACATCTTTAATCAATCTGTCATAGTTCAAAGATGGATAATAGTGCTGATATGTAATATTTGCATAACCCACAGATGCCGCCATTTCAAAATTCCACTTTTTCTTCTTTCCTACAGGGAAGGAATATCCATAAGATGCACCTGCAGACCAAATTTTTCCTTGATAACACAAATCAAAATAGTACTGGAAGTCATATAGGCCGGTATAACCGTATAGCCCAACAAAATGACCGCGCAACTTCTCGTTACGATTTTCAGGTTTTTTAAACCAATATCTTACCTCCGGTCCCATAACCCACAATTCATAACACTGTTTGTATCCGTTATGATACCAAGGGAAGATGTCTTCAAAATGCACTGACAGATGTTTACCAATAGGAATTTCTAACGTAACATTTGGAGCCATCACTGCGTCAAACAGCAAATTAGTTTTAAGAGCAGCTATAGTTACAGGCTCTTTTTCAACCGGCAATCTATCCATTACAGGATAGTCAATCTCTTTTAATCTATCCGGCAGTGGTTTTACTGTTAGACCTTGAGTATAAAAATTCGTTGGAAGATTATGTTTCTTATATTTGATTTGCACGCCGGCACCTCTCAATACAGGGTAGTATGTACGATACAAATATCTGTAAACTGCACCCACTGATGAATCGTAGCCCAATCTGTTCTCCATTCTCCACTTTTTGGTTTCTATACTGATTTCTTCTTCGGGGAAGATAACAGAGAGTACTTTCTCTTTGGTTTTTTCAGAAAGCAATGTATCGTCTTCTACGTATATAGACAAATCATCCCACGCTTCTATAACGCTATGCACCAATATTTTTTCCTGCAACATTGGCCAATTTCTGCGCATATATTCGCTAATAACCTCAGTTCTATGCTCTGTAAGCCATTTGTTACGCAAATACACACCTTCAGGTGAAGATTGTACTACTATCTCAATTTCCAGGATATTTTCTGTTCCTACTGATTCAATTGCCTTGTGCAATCTGTCCAAAGATATTGAGTTATCTCTATAATCTTCATACAGTTTCTCATCGTTCAGGCGGAACAAAACATCAGTTTCAAATGTTTCGTAAAGATCTATGTAGATGGAGTCAACAAAGAGAGTATCACTTGATGAAGCAGATGTATTAACATCAGCAGGCGCAACCATTGCCTGTACAGGCAGCATAAAGCAGGCCAGTACCGAAAACAATATACATTCCAACGCTCGTTTCATCATATTTGTAGTTCTTGCCTTGTTCGCTTTTATATAACACGCACGCTCTCACGCGCGTACATAGTTCGCAAATATATGAAGAAAATCTTGTTCACAACGTGCTTAACGTCAATTTTTGGAGTTACAAATTCAATTTTTTTTCTAAGAGAACAAACTGCCAAAACCAAAATGTAAGCTATTATTACTATAAAATTTCAGAAAGCATTCGTGTGTTTTTTTTCAAATTAGCGCATCGCACTCTGTTGAATCAACAATAATTTTGTAAGTTTGCAGAACCAATATAGAGATAGGAATTATGGCAAATAAAATGGCCGCTTTGGCTAAAGACACAGCAATATACGGCGTAAGCAGCATAGTGGGCAGATTTATTAATTATCTGCTTACTCCGCTATACACTAGGGCACTGACAGAACAGGCTGAATATGGAAATATCACCTCTATATATGCCTGGACAGCATTCCTTTTGGTATTTCTTACATTTGGAATGGAAACCACAATGTTCCGTTTTGCCAACAAAGAGGGCGAACATCCGGAAAAAGTATTCTCAACTTCTCTAATTTTTGTTGGAGGATTGTCATTTATCTTTGCTTTGCTTTGCTGGTTATTTACAGAGCCCATATCTGCAGCAATAGGTTTTGAAAACCACCCTGAGTACATTAGAATAATGTCTATAGTAGTAGCTCTTGACTCATTTCAATCTATTATCTTCTCATATTTAAGGCTTCAAAAACGTCCTATCAAGTTTGCAAGCATAAAATTAATCATCATCATATTGAACATATTATTAAACCTGTTCATACTTAGATATGTACCTATTTTTTACCAAAACTCAATTATTTTCAAAAATTGGTTCAATCCGTCAGATTTGGTACTCTACGTATGCATAATAAACCTGATATGTTCAGCAGCATCGCTACCGGCATTCATACCGGAATTAAAAAACTTAAAGTTTGGATTTAACAAAAAACTATTCAAACAGATGTTCGCATATTCTGTTCCTATTCTCATTTTGGGAATAGCCGGAATATTAAATCAGGTAGCCGATAAAATGCTCTATCCGCATTTGGTACCGGGTGAAATAGGCAAAGCTCAATTAGGAGAATATGGAGCTGCCGTAAAGATTGCAATGATAATGTCTATGCTTATTCAGGCATTCCGATACGCATACGAACCTATTGTTTTTGGCGCCTCAAAAGAGAGTACAACCAATAAGAACAAATTGTATGCGGATTCTATGAAATACTTCATAATATTTGCACTTTTGGCTTTCCTGGCAGTAGTATTCTATCTGGATATTCTGATACTGATTTTAGGCCCGGAATACAGATCGGGCGCCAGAGTTATTCCTATAGTTATGATTGCAGAAATCTTTATGGGAATATACTTTAACCTGTCATTTTGGTATAAACTGATAGACAAAACCTGGTGGGGCGGAGTATTCTCATTTATAGGCTGTGCAGTACTTTTGGCAATCAACATAATCTTTGTCCCCAAATATGGTTATATAGCTTGTGCCTGGGGTGGATTTGCGGGCTACGGAGTCTGTATGCTTCTTTCATATTTTGTAGGACAACACTATGCCCCTGTAAAATACCCCATAAAAGATATTGCCATATACATAGTTCTGGCAGCTGTTCTATGGGGAGTTTCCACCATCTTCAAAGAGCAGGGCATTGTACTCAAGATGTGTATAAAAACCCTGTTGCTATTGGTTTTTGCAGCATACATAATCAAAAAAGATCTGCCACTTAAATCTATCCCCTTCATAAGGAATTTTATAAGATAGTAGGTTTCTTTATATGCCTTTAAGGCACTATATTAAATATATTTAGTATTTTTGCCCACCACATAGTATTGGTTTTATGAAAGATTCTATAAAAGAGCTGATAGAGCACGAAGCGAAAGCGATACTAAACATACCTATTGACGACGAATACGAAAACGCTGTCAATCTGATAGTTGACCACGTACATAAACTGAATGGTAAACTTATAACCAGCGGCATGGGAAAGGCCGGGCAGATAGCTATGAATATGGCAACAACATTCTGTTCTACAGGCACTCCTGCGGTATTCTTACATCCCAGTGAAGCTCAGCATGGCGATTTAGGTATTGTTCAGAAAAATGACATCTTTTTACTCATATCAAATTCCGGAAAGACCAGAGAGATTCTGGAATTGGTAGAATTGAGCAAACAACTTGACCCTTCGCTTAAATTCATAGTTATAACAAGTAAAAAGAATTGCCAGCTGGCTAAATTGGCAAATGTAGTTCTTACAACAGGAGCTCCGGAAGAGGTGTGTGCATTAGGACTTGCTCCTACTACCAGTACCACCGTGATGAACGTAATAGGCGATATTCTTGTAGTGGAAACAATGAAAAAGATTGGTTTTACTATAGAACAGTATAACAAAAGACACCACGGAGGCTATTTAGGTCAACGTTCAAAAAAACTTTTATGAGACGAGTTTTCGGAATAGGAGAAACCATATACGACATTATCTTTAAAGATGGGAAACCTATAGCAGGTGTACCCGGCGGTTCTGTATTCAACGGTCTTATGACATTAGGCAAATTGGGTGTAAAATGCACTCAGATTAGCGAAGTAGGCAGCGACCAGGTAGGTTTAATCATTAAAGAGACAATGGAAAAGAACGGAGTTGACACCCGTTATCTGTCTTGCTACGAAGGTAAAAAAACCGCCATTTCATTGGCATTTTTAGACCAAAACAGTAATGCCAATTATAGCTTCTACAAAGACTATCCTAACATACGTTTGGAATTTGAACTACCACAAATGGATAGCGAAGATATAGTATTGTTTGGTTCTTACTACGCACTTAATCCTGCACTGCGCAAACAGGTGGGTGGTTTCTTAAAACACGCCAAAGAGAGCGGCGCACTACTCTACTACGATTTGAATTTCCGCGCAAATCATAAAGACGAAGTAGAATCACTATATAACACCTTCTACGAAAACTTCTGTTTGGCAGATATTGTACGTGGCAGCGATGAAGATTTCAACATCCTATATGGTGAAACCGATATCAGAAAGATTTATGACAGTCATATTAAAGGACGTTGCAATATTCTGATAATGACTCACGGAGCAGACGGAGTAGAGATTATAGACAGAGGCAACTATTACAAAATTCCGTCAACAAAAATAGACAACGTAGTAAGCACTATAGGAGCAGGCGATAATTTCAACGCCGGCATAGCATATAGTTTGATAGCTGAATCCATATATCACACAAATTTGGACAGGATAGATGAAACTATGTGGAAAAGAGTCATCACATACGGTATAACTTTTGCCACAAAAGCTTGTCAGACTACCAACAACTATATAGACATAGATGTAAACGAGATTTTTCAATAACATAAATATCCAAGATGAAACAGTTCATAAAGGCAGTATTAGGCACACCATTTATAACCTTGCTATGGAATCTGTTAATGGTGTATATCTGTTTTATGATTTGCAGAATAGCCTTTATCTGGTATAACTGGGATTTATACAGCGGATATTTAGATACAGAATTGGTGCTGAATATGCTAAAGGGCAGTTTAAGATTCGACACTGCCGGCATTATGTACTTAAGCATACTTTATATATTTCTTACACTTATCCCTCTACACTTTAAAGAGAGAAAAAGGTATTACCAAATAACCCGTTGGATACTTATTGTTTGCTGTTCTATAGGTATTGTTATGAATTTGGCAGATACCGTCTATTATCAATTTTCAGGCAAACGCACCACAATAAGTCTGTTTACAGAATTTGCCAACGAAAGCAACATAGCGCAGATAATACTGAAAGAGGTTATAAACAGTTGGTACATCACCCTATTAGGCATTGCCCTTATTGCATTTTTAATAAAGTTCATACGCATTCCTAAAACTATAGTTTACAACAATCTTTGGCACTACTATTTAATACGTCCTGTATCATTTTTACTGATGGGCACATTAAGTGTTGCAGGAATGCGCGGAGGTTTTACCAGCAGCCATCCTATAACGTTGAGTAATGCCAACCAATATGTAAACAGACCTGTAGAGGCTGTAGCAGTTCTTAACACTCCGTTCTGTTTTGTACGCACCTTGGACAAAAAGCAGATGGTTACGCCGCACTATTACACAGAAGAGGAACTGAACGAAAGATTCAGTGGAGTAATAACACCCGATTCCAACGCTGTTTTTACCCCAAAGAACGTAGTGGTCTTTATTCTTGAAAGCTTTGGAACGGAATATATAGGAGCATTAAACAAAGACAAACCAGACTTTGTAAGTTACACCCCTTTTCTTGATTCATTGATAGAAGAGAGCCTTACATTTGAATATTCATTTGCTAACGGAAGAAAGAGCATTGACGCTATGCCATCCATACTATCCGGCATTCCCATGTTTGTAGAAAATTTTGTTCTCACCCCTACTCTGATAAACAAGAATGTAAGCGGTCTGGCAGAAGAACTCTCAAACAAAGGCTATTATTCAGCATTCTTTCACGGGGCAGACAACAGCTCTATGGGATTCAAATCCTATTCCCGAAGCATAGGCTACATAGACTACTTTGGGTTAACTGAATTCAACGAAGAACCTCAATATGGCGGAATGTCAAAATTCGATGGTATCTGGGCCATCTGGGACGAAGATTATTTACAATATTTCTGCGATAAAATGGGCAGTTTTAAGCAGCCGTTTGTATCGTCTATCTTCACCGCTTCATCGCATCACCCCTTTGCCATACCGGAATGGAGAAAAGAGCAGTTTCCTGAAGGCAATCTACCCATACATAAATGCGTAAAGTATTCCGATAACGGATTACGCCTGTTCTTTGAAAAGGCAAAGGAACAAGAGTGGTTCAACAACACACTGTTTGTATTTACTGCCGACCATACAAACCAATCGGAATATCCCGAATACCAGACAGAGGTAGGTAAATTCAGAGTACCTATCATATTCTACACCCCTTCCGGCGAACTAAAGGGACGCAGAAATGCCGTAGCCCAGCAAACAGATATACTGCCTACTATTTTAGGATATTTGGGCTACGACAGACCATTTATCTGCTTTGGACAGAATCTGCTAACCACAAAAGACGAAGATACATTTGCAGCCAACTATATAAACGGAATTTTCCAATTCATCAAAGGCGATTATGTTATTCACTTTGATGGAAATGAACTGATGGCTATGTATAACTACAAAACAGATACCGGCCTTAAAGAGAATCTAAAAGACCGGTATCCCGATATTGCATCTTCACTTACTGCTCAGCTAAAAGCTGTTATTCAGCAGTATATGGAGCGAATGAACGAAAAGAGTCTGGTTATCAGCCAACTACCTTAACCTTTAATTTTGCATAAGCGCGTTCAGCCTTTGCCAACGCCTTTTCGATGGTCTCATCCTTAGCCAGGATAACACCCATACGACGATGTCCCTTAACAAAAGGTTTACCGAATATTCTAATCTGCACATCTTCTTCTGCAAGAACCTCTTCCAAGTTTTCAAATACCACCTGTGTACCATCACCCTCTACTACTACAGCTTTTGATGCTGATGGGCCATAGAAGTTGATTTTTGGGATTGGCAATCCAAGTATTGCTCTTGCGTGCAGTGCAAACTCAGAAAGATCCTGTGAAATCATTGTTACCATACCTGTATCGTGTGGACGAGGCGAAACTTCGCTAAACAGAACCTCATCACCGCAGATAAACATCTCTACTCCAAAGATACCGTAACCACCCAATGCATCGGTAATTTTCTTAGCTATATCCTGTGCAGCAGCCAGCGCTTTATCGCTCATAGGCTGAGCCTGCCAGGATTCACGATAGTCACCATCCACCTGATGATGTCCTATAGGATTCAGGAACGATGTACCACCGCTGTGACGTACTGTTAAGAGAGTTATCTCATAATCGAACTTAACAAAACCCTCTACAATAACCTCGCCCTGACCGGCACGTCCACCTTCCTGAGCGCATTTCCAACAGCTATCAGCATCGGCAGGAGTCTTACAAACACTCTGACCGTGACCAGAAGAACTCATAATAGGTTTAACCACGCATGGTGTTCCTACCTCCTGAATAGCTGCATCAAACTCTTCTCTGGTAGCAGCAAATTTATATTTTGATGTAGGCAAGCCCAACTTTTCTGCTGCCAACTGACGTATTCCTTTACGATTCATAGTAAGGAATGTAGCCTGAGCTGTAGGAATAACATTGTATCCCTCCTTTTCAAGTTCAATAAGTGTAGGTGTGGCAATAGCCTCTACTTCCGGGATAATCAAATCTGGTTTCTCCTGTTCGATAATCTCGCGCAGACGTGCACCATCCAACATTGAAAGAACGTATGAACGATGTGCAATCTGCATAGCAGGAGCATTCTCATAACGATCCAAAGCAATAACTTCAACGCCATAACGCTGTAGTTCTATTGCAACTTCTTTACCTAATTCGCCAGATCCGCAAAGCAATGCTTTTTTTGCTACAGCGGTAAGTGGTGTACCTATTTTAACCATATTATTCAAATATTATAATTGTTGCATATCATTCAAACGCTTGTAATATCCGTTCAATGCCAAAAGTTCTTCGTGCGTACCGCGCTCAACAATCTTTCCTTCGTGAAGAACACATATTTCGTCGGCACTCTTTATAGTGGATAGTCTGTGAGCAATAGCTATAGTGGTTCTGTCTTTCATAAGACGTTCCAAAGCCTCCTGTACCAAACGTTCCGATTCCGTATCCAAAGCACTTGTAGCTTCGTCAAGAATAAGAATAGGCGGGTTCTTTAGTATGGCACGAGCTATGCTGATGCGCTGACGCTGTCCGCCGGAAAGCAGACATCCGCGGTCACCTATATTTGTCTGATAACCATTTTCGGTCTCCATTATAAAATCGTGAGCATTGGCTATTTTTGCAGCCGCAATAACCTGTTCTTCGGTAGCCCCTTTCACACCAAAAGTGATATTATTATAGAATGTATCGTTAAACAGAATAGCCTCCTGATTAACATTACCCATCATTCCGCGCAACGATTCAAGAGTCATATCTCTTACATCCACACCATCTATCAAAATAGAACCGCTGTTTACATCGTAAAAACGTGGCAACAGATCTACCAAAGTAGATTTTCCCGAACCCGACTGACCAACCAGAGCAACAGTTTTGCCCTTTGGAACCGTCAAGTTGATTTCGTGAAGCACCTCTCTGCCCTCTTCGTACGAGAAAGAGACATTCTTGTACTCAATCTTATCGGTCATTGCCGGCATATTAACCGCATTTTCAGAATTGGTTATCTTATTTTCAGCCAACAGAATCTTATCTATACGCTCTACAGATGCCATGCCTTTAGGGATAGCATAGCTGGCTTTTGACAACTCCTTGATAGGGTTTAACAAGCTGTAAAGGATTGTGATGTAATAGATAAAAGTAGGAGCTTCTATAGATGCATTTTCACTTAAAATTAGCGAACCGCCAAACCACAACACCACCACAATAAGAGCTGTACCCATAAATTCACTTACAGGATGAGCCAATGCCTGACGCATATTTACACGAATCTGTGATGAACGTAATTTGGCACTGCTCTGATCAAAACGGTTAGACATCTTATCTTCTGCAAGGAACGCCTTAATTACACGCAAACCGCCCAATGTCTCTTCCAACTGCGACATAGTATCGCTCCAACGTGACTGAACTTCAAGTGATTTCTGTTTAAGTTTGCGTCCTATTGTTCCCATTATCCAAACAATAACAGGGACTATCAGAACAGAAAAGAGAGTCAACTCCCAACTTATAGCTATCAATGTTCCAAAATAGACCGTTATAAGAATAGGATTCTTGATAAGCATATCCAGAGAACTTGCTATTGATACCTCCACCTCTGTAACATCACCACTCATACGGGTTATTATGTCTCCTTTTCTCTCTTTTGAGAAGAAACCCATAGGCAGAGAAAGCACCTTATCGTACAGTTTAACGCGTATATCTTTAACCACACCGGTACGCAACGGCACCATAACCGCTGTCGATGCAAAATAGCAACCTGTCTTAAAGAAGGTGATAAACACCAATACCAATCCCAATATCAAAAGTGTGGTTGATGCACCAAATTGAGATATTGTTTCATTTATGTAATAGTAAAAATTATTCTTCAAAACACTGAGCTCCGGCAATCCCAAAAAGCCACTACCTGTTGTCTCTATCAACACATAATCTACTTTGTTGATTTTAAACAAGAGTTCCAGAATAGGGACTATAAGTGCAAACGAAAACACATTAAGTACAGCCGATAGCAAATTAAACACTACCGATAAGATTAGGTTCTTCTTATACGGAGAAACAAAACGACTTAAAAATCCAAATAAACCTTTCATAAATCACTTTGCAATATTATTCTGCAAAGATACGAATAAGCGAGTGAGAAATATGAAACTTGTTTCAATATTTTTCAAAACGAGCGCAAGTATCTTATTTAAAGATACTAAGAAGTAGCGTAAAAAACAGTAGTTTTCTGTGAAATGTTGTATTTTTGTGCTTACGAATTGTATTTAAAGGTTATGCTTAAGAAAATTGCATTTGGAATAACATACGGAGCTATATGGCTGTTTTCACTCATTCCGCTCTGCCTGATGTATCTGATTTCAGATATTTTAGTACTACTGTGCTTTCTTATTCCGCCCTTACGATACAGAAAAAAGATTGTCAGGAAAAATTTAAAAGCATCATTCCCCGACAAAAGCAAGAAAGAGCTTCTAAAGTTGGAATTCAATTTCTATCGCTACTTTTTTGATATGGCTTTTGAAAGCACCAAGGCATGCAGTATGCGTGCCAGGTGGATGAAACGCCACATTAAATTTGTTAATATAGACAAACTCTACGAACAGTTCAAAACAGGACGTTCCGTTATGGCCTATATGGGACATACAGGTAACTGGGAATGGGTTTCTGCTCTACCCACACAACTAAATGCCAAATATCAGGTTTGCCAGATTTACCACGTTCTGGAAAATAGCGTAATGAATAATGTTATGCTAAAAATCAGGGGTGCATACGGAGCAGAAAGTATCTCTATGGAACGCACACTAAGACAACTTTTAGAGTACAAAAACAGAGGTCAGCAGTTCATAGTGGGAATGATAGCAGATCAGGTACCTTTAATGCGCAACATTCACTACTGGACACAGTTTATGAACCAAAAGACACCGGTATTCACAGGAGCAGAACGTATTGCAAAGAAATTGGATTTGGCTGTATTTTATGCGGAAGTTATTCGCATAAAACGAGGCAGATATGAATGTGTGCTGCATTTAATGTACGAAAGCACAAAAGACGAACCCGAACACTCAGTTACAGAAAGATACAACCGTATGTTAGAGAATACCATCCATAGCAACCCTGCCATTTGGCTATGGAGCCATAACAGATGGAAACGCACCTGGGAGGGATATCAAAAGTATTTGAAATATATGGAAGAGAAACATCAACGCGCCTCCAAATCATCATAAAGCGTCTGCAAAATAGCCTTACCGCGATTTTCTCTATTCAGATTTTGTTCCACAGTACCATTGCCCATATTTTCCAGAACCTTACCTGCTGCATTATCGTATAATATTGCTCCTGTACTGTCAATATAGCAGAAACCATCCACAAAAGTGTAGAAAGCAAATTGGTCTTTATACTGTTCAGAGAGTACATTTCTGCTAAACAGAAAATCCGAATGATCTATATCCATTTGTGCCAGCAGAGTAGCCGCCACATCGGTCTGATTCATCAATTTGTCAATTTTGACAGGCTGTTTTACAGCACCGCCTGTCCATATTACAGGTATGTGATGTACGTGCGGAGCACTCTTAAAACCTGTACGCGGATAGCAAAAACCATGATCCGGCATAAGCACCAATAGCAAATCTTCCCACAGAGCAGTCTGTTTCAAAGAATCCACAAAAGCACCTATACAACTATCGGTATAGGCAAACGAATTGCAAATATCATCTTCAAAACGGTTGCTTGGAACCTGAAAAGGTTCGTGACTGCTTAAAGTAAGGAATGTAGTGTGCCACAAACTATCTTCGCTATTCTTCAGTTTTTCAAGCAATGCGCTGAAAGTAATATCATCATTCACACCCCATGCGTTTGTCTGACGCTCTGCCGCAGAGAAATCGGTATCGGCTGTTATTGACTGATAGCCGTTACTCCACAGATAGCTCTGCATATTGGTAAAGTTTATATCGCCACCATAGAAGAAATCTGTAGAATAGCCCATTTCAACGAACTTTTTCGCTAGCGAAGGCAGGTTTCTACTCTTGTTTGGCATCTTCATTATAGATTCAGAAGGAAGACCGGGATGGCCATTCAATGCACATACTATTCCTCTATCTGTTCTAAAACTTCCTGCATAACAATTACTGAAAAAGACCCCCTGCGCAGCAAGTGAATCTAAATTTGGTGCCACATCCTGAAGACCGCTTATAGAGGATAGAAAATCACCGCCAAAACCCTCCATTAATATAATAAGGACATTCGGACGCGATGTTTTCAAAAGCTTTGGGGTATCTGAATCGGTGGTAGAATAAAGCCCGTTAAAAAGAAGTGAACGTTCCTGTTCTTCAAAATAGTTATACTGCTGCGAATAATCATCCGATTTACTGATAGAACTCAACACACTGAAAACAGGATTTACTGCAGAATGATTCAGAAACTGATTGGTACTGTAATAGACCTTTCCTATATTCATTGTAGATTCTTTCAATCCACCGCGCATAGACAAAAACAACGGAGCAATAAGCAATACAAAGAACATTGTAACAGGAAATAATCTCTTAACCTTATTAAGTTTGCAATATGTACTATTTAAAAGTTTGGTTATAACCCAGACCAACAACGATATTAGCAAAACTGCCACCAATACAAACCATATAGATACACTTGCCATTGCCTCTTGTGGCGATTTCAGATAAAAAAATACCGATGAATCCAACTTAAATCCCCAAAAAGGATAGAGCGCAGCATCGCTTACAAAGGCAAGAGCCAAAGCTATGGCAAGCACTATATTGTAAACACGCATTATGGCACGCAGTGGTAAGTTATTCCACCATATAGAGAGAATAATCAAAAGCAGAGGAATGACAAGAAAATATCCTGCACAAGACAAATCAACAGGAAGAGCATGGTACATTACATCTACATAATCACGCAGTGAGAGCGTTCCGTTCTGATTGGACGCATAAAGCATAAAGAGCGGTTTCTCCACAATGAATATCGCCATTAGCGTTATCCAATACCTGAACAGATATAATAAACGTTTCTGCATATTATACTATTTTCTTCCAAAATCAGCAGGTATTTCACCCCACTTATCGGTTTCCCATTTAATAATTGGATTCTTAAAACTATTCTGTTGCAACCAACGTTCTGCTGCCTCTATACGTTCAAAAACAGCTTTGGTAGATTCATTAAGTTCCAATTTTGTTTTGCATTTCTGCTGACGAATCCACAATATGGCATTTCTGCTGTCACTATATAACGGCCAGTCAAGCCCACGCTGCTTGTAAAGTGCCAGACAGTGTACTATTGCCAGAAATTCACCTATATTGTTTGTGCCCTTTATTGGACCAAAATGGAATTTCTCCTGCATATCTGCCAGATAGACACCTCTATATTCCATCTGTCCCGGATTACCGCTGCAAGCAGCATCTACTGCTATAGCCTGCCTTATCACTTCCGGAGGAAGCAGAATCTCTTTCTTTGCCTTCTGCTCTTTCTTCTCCTTCTTCTCTATATACAGTTCAGGAGGCGACATATACGCCTCCTCTGCCTGTTCTTTTGTCTTAAATCCTTTATATATAGCTCCTTTCCACCCTTCTACCTGGTTACGGCACTCCTCCCAGCTATTGTATATGCCCGGATTTAGCCCAATCCAAACCACATAATATTTATTGTCGGAAGAAGACATAAGGAACTACTCTTTAGATTACATACGTTCCGGCACCTCTATACCCAACAAACCTGTTCCCAGTTTCAATATTTTACCTACGTTTTCTGTAAGCATCAAGCGGAACAACTTCAAACCCTGTTCAGGTTCACGCAACACGCTGAAATCATGATAGAACTGGTTGAATTCCTTTGCCAATTCATAACAGTAGTTTGCTATTACAGATGGATTGTAATCTGTTGCAGCCTGTGTTATTACATCCTTAAATTCTGCCAACAGTTGAATAATGGCAATCTCTTTTTCTGATATCATGATATCGTCAGAGAAAAGACGATTGCTTACATTCAGTCCATCTTCTGCGGCCTTACGCAATATAGAGCGGATACGTGCGTATGTATATTGAATAAAAGGTCCTGTATTTCCATTGAAATCAATAGACTCTTTCGGATTGAATGTCATATTCTTTCTGGCATCCACCTTTAAGATAAAGTACTTCAATGCACCTAATCCCACAATACGCATTATATCATCTATCTCCTCTTGTGAAAGACCATTCAATTTACCCAGTTCATCGGATGTAACACGTGCATTGTCTATCATTTCATCCATCAAATCATCGGCATCTACAACAGTACCCTCGCGGCTCTTCATTTTACCTTCAGGGAGTTCCACCATACCGTATGAGAAGTGAACCAAATCCTTACCCCACTTGAATCCTAACTTATCAAGCAGAATAGAAAGTACCTGGAAATGGTAGTTCTGTTCATTACCTACCACATATATCATCTTATCTATAGGATAATCCTGGAAACGCAGTTTTGCAGTACCAATATCCTGAGTCATATAAACCGATGTTCCATCACTGCGAAGCAACAGTTTCTGATCAAGTCCTTCTGCTGCAAGGTCAGCCCAGACAGAACCATCTTCCTTCTTAAAGAAGAATCCCTTTTCCAGACCCTCCATTACCTTCTCTTTACCCTCCAGATATGTTTCCGATTCGTAGTATATCTTATCAAAGCTTACACCTAAACGTTTGTATGTCTCATCAAATCCGGCATAAACCCAATCGTTCATGGTCTTCCATAGCTGTCGAACTTCAGCATCGCCCTGTTCCCAACGCACCAACATATCGTGCGCCTCTTTCATCAAAGGAGACTGCTTTTCAGCTTCTGCCTTAGCTGCTTCCTGAGCTTTTTCGTCCAATTCATCGTAGTTTTTAGGCAACAACGACTTAACTTCTGCACGATAATGTTTATCAAATTCCACGTAGTAATCGCCTATCAGATGATCACCTTTTTTACCTGTCGATTCTGGAGTTGCACCATTACCCCATTTCTGCCAGGCAAGCATCGATTTGCAGATATGAATACCACGGTCGTTCACTATATTGGTCTTAACGACACGTGCTCCCGCAGCCGACATAATATTTGCCAAAGCTGCACCTAAAAGATTATTTCTTACGTGACCTAAATGAAGAGGTTTATTTGTGTTAGGCGATGAATACTCTATCATTACCAATGGAGATTCATCGGTAACCTTAGTATAACCGTATTTATCGTCTGAATTAATATCAGTCAATACCTTTAACCAAACAGGAATTGATATAACAATATTCAAAAAACCTTTAATTACGTTATAGGAACTGACTGTCGGCATATTCTTTTGCAGCCATACACCTAACTCTGAAGCAGTCATTTCCGGGCTCTTTCTTGAAATCTTCACAAATGGGAAAACTACCACTGTGAAGTGTCCCTGGAACTCTTTTTTAGTCTTCTGCAACTGCACTGATGCAGGGTCAACATCTTGGTTATACAGAGCCTTTACAGCCTGCACTACCATACTAACCATTATATCTTCTATTTTCATATCTTAATTTTTGCGCTGCAAAGTTACTAAAAAAAGATTACCTTTGTACCTCATAAAGCAAAGCTTTGTAATAAAGCAGTCTATTTGTGACGTAAGATTTAAAACTTTTTTTGATTATGAACAAGATTCCAACAATAACAAAAAACCTTTTGATAATCAATGTACTCTTCTATATGGGTACACTTGCACTGCAAAAGTATGGTATTGATGTACACTCTTTATTCGGACTTCACTTTTTCAAAGCATCCGGATTCAGAATATATCAACTTGTAACATATATGTTCCTGCACGAAGGTTTCCAACACATATTCTTCAATATGTTTGCTGTTTGGATGTTCGGCAGCGTACTTGAAAACGTATGGGGACCAAAAAAATTCCTGATCTTCTATTTGGTATGCGGTATAGGCGCAGGAGTAACGCAGGAATTAGTGCAGTGGGCACACTATTCGCTGACACTTGCCAATTACGATAGCGTCAACATGGCAGGCAGAATTATTATGATGGATCAATATCTGAATATGATGCTTACCGTAGGTGCATCGGGCGCCGTTTATGGCATTCTGCTTGGATACGGAATGACCTTCCCAAACAATGCCATTTACATAATACCATTCCCCTTCCCCATCAAAGCAAAATGGCTCATTACAGGATATATAGTACTGGAACTTGTACTTGGATTAAGCAACAACCCGGGCGATAACGTTGCCCATTTTGCACATTTGGGAGGTATGTTATTCGGATATATTTTATTAATGTATTGGAAAAACAACAGGAAGAAAAATGGAGACATTCATTTCAGATATTAAAAACAAGTTCTTATATGGCGACACTCTTACCAGATTAATACTGATTAACGTTGGAGTATTTGTTGCAATTGCTATAATCAAAGTAGTTTTCATTCTGCTTGGACTAACCGATAATGCCACCTGGAACCACAACTTTGAGTGGAGCTGGAATCTTGGTGATTTTTTAGCAAGACCATGGACAATAGCAACCTACATGTTTACCAGTTATGGCGTATGGCATCTGCTGTTCAATATGTTCACACTGTATTGGTTTGGACAAAGATTTCAGTCGCTCTATACAAATAGCCAATTACGTGGCGTGTATGTATTAGGTGCGTTTTCAGGAATGATATTTTTCACACTTGTATTCAACCTGTTTCCGGGTCTTCAAACCAAAGATTTTCTTTGGACTATGCCCGGAACATCGACAGCTGTAATTGCCATTGCATCTGCTACTGCATTTAGGGCTCCAAATTACATGCAGAAAATACCTCTTATAGGATTTATTCCTATCAAATATCTTGCTATCACTCTTATAGTAACAGACATTGCTCTTATACCTAATATAAATCCTGCAACCGATTTTGCTCATTTGGGTGCGGGTTTGTTAGGTTTTCTGTTTGTAAAAAGCCATAGACATGGCACCGATATTACAAAACCTATAACCTCCATTGCTGTACTGTTAGACAAACTGTTTAGTAAAAAGAAAGATTAATAATGAAACTGATAGGCAAAATAGTAATATCACTGATATTGTTGATCAACATTATTGCTGCCATAATTCTTATAGTGTGCAGTTATAGTTCATTGGCCGCCCCTCAAGGCGATATGCCCTTAACATCGTTATCGGGGCTAGCATTCCCTATCTTTCTAATTATCAACATATTGTTTATTATTTTTTGGTTGCTTTTCTGGAGTAAGGGAAGTTTAATATCTATAGTCACTCTTGTAATATGTATAGGACCGTGCTTGGATTATTTTCCACTAAACTTCAAGGCAAAAAACTACACTCCTAAAGAGACAGACATAAAGATTATTTCGTACAACACAGAAGGGTTTGGAACAAAAGTAAATAAAGACTGGAGCGAAACAAATCCATTACTTGCCTATATAACATCGCAAGATGCAGATATTATCTGTTTGCAAGAGGCATTGATTACCTTAATAGCCCAAAAGAAAAAAGATAAAAATTTCTTACCCGAATACCCATATTACGCATACTCATCCATAGGCAATATAGCCTGCTTATCCAAACACCCTATTATTCATTCAGAAGGGATAGGTTTTGAAGGCAAAACAG
Organism: uncultured Bacteroidales bacterium; assembly: GCA_937876995.1. GTDB lineage: Bacteria > Bacteroidota > Bacteroidia > Bacteroidales > Bacteroidaceae > Colenecus. Next base: position 55,981 of record CALEFD010000019.1, read on the forward strand.
GCAACAGCTATCTTTATTGCAAGATACTTGTAAACAACGACACATTAGCCGTTTACAATTGTCATCTGGAATCGAACAGGCTGAGCGAAGAGAATATAGACCAGTATTGGGATTTCTTTGACGATCCTACTGAAAAAGAGAAAATCTCAGGCCCTAAAACAGTAGTAAAAAAGCTAATCACATCATGTAAAGCAAGAGCCACACAAGCAGAGATAATTTCTAACAAAATTAAAGCAGAAACAGCCAAATATACCATTGTGTGCGGCGACCTTAATGACACCCCTTTATCTTACACCCACAAACTGTTTGAAAAAGATCTGCATGACGCCCATTCCACAAGTGGTTTTGGTGCAGGCATATCATACCACAAACATCACTTGTACTATAGAATTGACCACATTTTCACTAGCAAAAACATTAAATCAAGACATTGTTGGATAGATAACAACATAAAAGATTCAGACCACTACCCCATTTGCGCTGTCTTAACGCTTAATCTATAGTGTTTTATTCACATTTCTCCTTTTTTTTCAACAAATCTCTACTTTATAAGGTGTAAAAAGGAAATATTTCTATATATTTGCACCCTTGTAATTAACGGGCTTGAAAATCGTTGGTTTTTGAGCTTGTTTTTGTGATAGACAAATAATAATTAAAAACAAAATAAGTATGCAAAACAAAGGATTCGTAAAGGTGCTTGCAGTAGCATTGACAGTTATCTGTCTCTTCTACCTCTCCTTTACCTTCAGAACCCGCGGCATAGAGAAGAGAGCCGCCGAAAGTCCAATGGGTGAACAGGCCTACCTGGACTCCGTAATGAATGAAAAGGTCTGGTTAGGTATTTATTCATACAAAGAGTGCCGTGAGATGCAGATTGGTCTGGGTCTTGACCTGAAAGGCGGTATGAACGTTATTTTGGAAGTTTCTGTTCCAGATGTTGTTAAGGCCCTTGCTAACAACACTGCAGACGCAAACTTCAACGCTGCTCTTTCTGCTGCCAAGAAGATTGCCGTAAACAGCCAGGAAAATTTCGTTGATATTTTCGCATCACAGTATAATCAGATTGTTCCTAATGGCAATTTGAATGTATTCTTTGCTACTTCACAGTTAAAAGACCGTATCAACGTACAGAGTTCTAACGAAACTGTGATTGAAGTTGTAAAAGAAGAGGTTGAAAATGCCATTGACAACTCATTCAACGTACTCCGCACTCGTATTGACCGTTTCGGTGTTGCTCAGCCAAACATTCAGGAATTGGAAGGCAAGCAGGGTCGTATCATGGTTGAACTTCCGGGTATTAAAGAACCAGAACGTGTAAGAAAACTCCTTCAGGGTTCTGCAAACCTTGAATTCTGGGAAACATACGATTATTCAGAATTGGCAGACGCACTTTATGCTATAGATCGTCGTCTTGCAGAGATAGCTTCAACAGAAGATACTGCTAAGGAAGTTCCTGCTACAGAAGAAAATACAACAGAAGAAACAGAAGAAGCCGAAAGCGATTTAGCAGCTCTTTTGGGCAACGGAGAGAACAGCAATCTTACTACTACTCAGTTAGAAGAACTAAAGAAAACCAATCCATTGCTATCAAGACTTAATCCTACAGGTGAAAATCGTTGCGTATTGGGCATAAGCCACTACAATGACACTGCAGCTGTTAACAAAATGTTGACATCAGAAGATGTTAAGACTCTTCTCCCAAGAGATTTGAAACTTGCTTGGGGTGTCAAAGCTATTGACAGCAAAGAACAGTACTACGAACTATATGCTCTTAAGGTTACAAACAAAAATGGTCAGGCAGCAATGACCGGTGAAGCTGTTTCAAATTCATCAGCAGATTTTGATATGCACGGAAGACCTTCTGTTAGCATGACAATGAATACTGAGGGCGCACGCGAATGGGCTAAACTGACAAAACAGAATATAAACCGCGACATCGCCATTGTTTTGGACGGTTACGTATATAGTGCTCCAAATGTAGAAAACGAAATCCCGGGTGGTAATTCACAGATTACTGGTTCTTTCACTGTAGAAGATACACAAGACTTGGCAAACGTACTTGAATCAGGTAAAATGCCTGCTCCTGCAAAGATTGTACAGGAAGATATAGTAGGACCTTCACTTGGTCAGGAATCAATCAGACAGGGTTTCATGTCATTTATAGTAGCATTCATCGTATTGATGATTTACATGTGCGCTATGTACGGACTGGTTCCGGGTATGATTGCTAACGGTGCTTTGCTATGTAACCTGTTCTTCACATTGGGTATCCTTACATCATTCCAGGCTGCTCTTACTATGTCAGGTATTGCAGGTATCGTACTGACATTAGGTATGGCAGTGGATGCTAACGTACTTATATACGAACGTACAAAAGAAGAGTTGAAAGCCGGCAAGAGTGTTGCTTCTGCTATTGCAGATGGTTACAAGAATGCATTCTCTGCTATCTTCGACTCAAACTTCACATCTATTATTACCGGTATTATCCTGTTCTACTTTGGTACAGGTCCTATCCGTGGTTTCGCTACCACACTTATCATCGGTATTATCTGTTCATTCTTTACAGCCGTATTCCTGACAAGAATTGTTTACGAACACTATCTTGGAAAGGGTAAGTTGCAGAACCTTACATTCACAACAGGTATCTCAAAGAATTTGATGCAGAACACAAAAATCAAGTTTATGGAGATTGCAAAGAAATCATCTATAGTATTCGGTATTTTTGCAGTTGTTTGTCTGGCATTTATGCTGACACGCGGATTAAGCAAGAGTATTGACTTTACCGGTGGTAGAAACTTTGTTATTCAGTTTGAACAACCTGTTGAACCGGAAGAAGTACGCGATATTTTGGAAGGTGTTATCACAGAAGATAACGTAAGCGCTATTGCTCTGGGTACAGACCACAAAACTATACGCGTAAGTACCAACTATCGCATTAACGAAGATTCTGAAAACATTGACTCAGAAATAGAAGAATTCTTGTTCACTTCTTTGAAAGCAGCAGGCAAGTTAAGTTCTGATTTGGATTTGGCTACATTTATTGACAGAGACAACCGTGCAGGTGGTTCTATCATCAGTTCACAAAAGGTTGGTCCAAGTATTGCAGATGATATTACAAAGGGTGCTATCATCTCTGTAATTTTAGCGCTTGTTGCAATCTTCCTATACATCTTGTTAAGATTTAGAAATGTTGCCTACTCAATAGGTGCTATCGTAGCGTTAGGACTTGACACCTTATTTATAATGGGTCTCTATTCAATCTGCTGGGGATGGATGCCATTCTCACTTGAGATTGACCAGACATTCATTGGTGCTATACTTACTGCTATAGGTTACTCTATCAACGATAAGGTGGTTGTATTTGACCGTATTCGTGAATATACTCATCTCTATCCAAAACGTGATAAGAAACAGTTATTCAACGATGCAGTAAATTCAACATTGGCACGTACCATCAACACATCACTCAGTACTTTGATTGTTCTTTTGGCTATCTTCTTCTTGGGTGGTGACAGCATTCGTAGCTTTGCATTTGCAATGATACTTGGTGTTGTATTCGGTACTTGTTCATCAATCTTTATTGCTGCTCCTACAGCATATAGCATTATCAGAAAGAAATAATCAACATTTTGATTATATAGAAAACGCTCCCAAATCCTGGGAGCGTTTTTTTGTAACACTTATTTTTTGTGATAAATTTCAAATTTATTTGTACACGTTTTGAAAATTTATTCTTATAATTGCAAATCTACAAACTTAATTACATTTATTATGAGACAGTTCTTTATAAAAAACAAGTTTAATGCATTGGTATTAACTCTTGCATTTTTTACATCTCTATCAGCTTTTGCGCAACAAGATGGTTATCCAGAATTTGAAGACAGTAAGATGTGGATATATGAAGATGGCAGCGCCAAAGTGCTTACATTCGACGGCGTAGAAGCTACTATGCCATTAAAAAAGGTTGCCAAGTATCTTAAAAAGTACAAAGGTTACAACACCACCAGAATGTCAATTAGAATAGAAGACGAAAGTACAAGCCTAAGTAGCGTAATGCCATTGGCAAAACAGCTCAAAAAAGCCGGTATAAAAGTGGCAGTTGCGAACAACGATGATATGTTTCAGAGTATGACTATGCCTGAATACAGACGAGCCTACATCTACGACGAAGGAGACGGATATTATAAATTTGAATTGAATTGCAACAATCAGAACAGCATTAGAAGTAGAAATAATATTATGATTGGCGGTTCCTCTTCTAAATCACATAAAAATATCTCTGTAATTGGTGATTTAAAAATGATGAAAGAGTGGATTTCAATGTTCGATGGTCACGGTATAGCTATATTCCCGGAAGATATGCCATATTCCGATGTACAACAGATGGCAGAAACAGCTTGGAAATCTGGCATAGGACAGGTATCTCTTATTACAATAGACAAAGATTTAACTGCATTTACCAACTATCCATATTACATTACACTTATTCCACAAAACTGCGATTGGAACAAAACATATCCTAAACATAGTGCAACAGAAATTATAAAACTACGTAAAGAGGAACTTTCTGCTTCCACTTATTCAACTGATAATGATAGAGAAAGAATAGACCATCCCCTTACACAATACAACACAAACTCGTTATTCTTTAATCCTACTCATGTAATTTCAAACGACAAGGAATTTGTACTTGGTGTAAAAGCAACGCAAGGCAATGATTTATGGATAACAGGAAAAAGCGGTCTTGAATTGAGGGCAGGTGGTAAAACATATAAACAGACCGGTTATAAAGGTTTAGATGGTTTTGAGAACGTATATTTCTGGGCTCCTATTGCAGGATCATTTAACGAAATATTGACCTTTGAACCTATCCCGGCAGACGTTGCAATGGTAGATATCTACGATAGCAGTGACAACAGTTTGGTTATTAAAGGATTGGAAGTTTCCAGTGAATACAAGAACATAGAACAGCCCATATCTTCATTAGTAGCCGGTCATTACATATTCAAATTTAAAGGCGAACACGATATGTTAGATGCATTAAGCATTGAAAGAGCTGAATTCTCATCTACAGAAACCACTCTCTATATGCAGATGTCCATAATGGAGCCACATTCGTTCAAAGGACACGTAGGCAGTGATTTCACCCTGACCTTCCCTAACGGCAAAGAATTAAAAGCCATAAGATACGAAGGTGTAGAAACCGATGTTGATTTCAACAGAGGCGGAGACCACGTAACTACATACTTCCAGATTGTATTCCCACACATTTCCGATACAGAATGGCCATTGCATAATAGTTCGGATATTCCTGAAGAAGATATTATCAGACCGGTACTGAAAGGAACCCTATGCCACGAAAAAATTGAGATGGAATTACACAGATCGATAAACTATAGGCCACAATCCTATATAATTCGCCTTGAATAAGAGTAAAATCAGATATGCATAAGGTGGTGCACTTATAAAGGTGTACCACCTTATTTTATTATACTGCTTTCATCTTCTTTGAAATAATGTATAATTATTTGCATATTTATTCATATATACAATATTTTCAGAGTTTTTCGTATAAAATATGCAAAATATGATACAAGAAATGAATTATTTTAGTAATTTTGCAACGTCAAAAATGAAAAAATATTCAACTATATAGATATTATGACTGTAAAAGAATTAGATCAGGTAGTAGTACGCTTTTCAGGTGACTCAGGAGATGGAATGCAACTTGCAGGAAATATCTTCTCTACAGTATCGGCTACTGTAGGCAACAGTATCTGTACATTTCCGGATTATCCGGCTGACATCCGCGCTCCGCAAGGCTCGCTGACTGGTGTTTCAGGTTTTCAGGTACATATAGGCGCTGACAAGGTATTTACACCGGGCGACAAGTGCAACGTGCTGGTAGCTATGAATCCGGCAGCTCTAAAAACACAGTACAAGTTCTGTGCTTCCGATGCTGTTATCATTGTAGATACAGACGCTTTCGGAGCTAAAGATCTGGAAAAAGCAGAATTCAAGACAGATAACCCATTCGAAGAGATGGGTATTAAAAATACAGTTATCCAGGCTCCTATCTCTACTATGTGTAAGGAGAGTCTGAAAGATAGCGGTATGGACAACAAATCTATCCTGAAATGCAGAAATATTTTTGCTGTAGGATTGGTATGCTGGTTGTTTGACCGTAAGCTCTCACTGGCAGAAGATATGCTGAGATCTAAATTTGCCAAGAAACCTGCTATTGCAGAGGCAAACATTAAAATACTTAATGACGGTTACAACTACGGCCATAATGTAGCTGCTAACGGAGCTACAGTTTATCGTATAGAATCTGATGCAAAAGAGAAAGGCCGTTATATGGACATTAACGGTAACAAAGCTACCGCATACGGTCTTATTGCAGCGGCAGAGAAATCAGGATTACAGCTATATTTAGGTTCATATCCTATTACACCTGCTACAGATATTCTGCACGAACTTTCCAAACAGAAATCACTGGGTGTTATCACCGTTCAGTGTGAAGATGAAATAGCAGGTTGCGCTTCTGCACTGGGAGCTTCATACGCAGGTGCATTGGCAGTAACCACCACATCGGGACCCGGTATCTGCCTAAAGAGCGAAGCCATGAATCTGGCTGTTATAGCAGAACTTCCATTGGTTGTTATAGATGTTCAACGTGGCGGTCCGTCAACAGGTCTCCCAACCAAGAGCGAACAGACAGACCTGCTTCAAGTACTATTTGGAAGAAACGGTGAAAGTCCAATGCCTGTTATTGCAGCAACTACCCCCACCGACTGTTTCGATGCAGCTTATCAGGCAGCAAAAATAGCATTGGAATATATGACACCGGTTGTACTTCTTACCGACGCATTTATAGCAAACGGTTCAGCTGCATGGAAACTTCCAAATCTGGCTGAATATCCTGAAATAAAAGCTCCATTTGTAACCCCCGATATGGCAGGTAACTGGACACCATACATGCGTAATCCTGAAACAGGCGCACGCTATTGGGCAGTTCCAGGCACAGAGGGCTTTATGCATCGCATAGGCGGTCTGGAAAAGAGCGCAGCAACAGGTGCTATATCAAACGACCCTGAAAATCACCATCAGATGACATTGACACGTCAGGCAAAGGTAGATAATATTAAAGTGCCCGATTTAGTAGTTGAGGGCAACCCAGATGCAGACCTGTTGGTTGTTGGTTTTGGTGGCACATACGGTCATCTGCTATCTGCGGTTAACGAAATGAACGCAAACGGCAACAAAGCAGCATTAGCACACTTCAAGTACCTGAATCCGCTGCCAAAGAACACAGCAGAAGTACTTAAAAAGTACAAGAAGGTGGTAGTGGCAGAACAGAACCTTGGACAGTTAGCTGCATATTTGAGAATGAAGATAGAGGGTATTAAGTTGGAACAGTTCAACGAAGTTAAAGGACAGCCTTTTGCAACCTCTACTTTAGTAAACTATTTTACAGAACTTATAAAGAAATAAGATATGGCAAACGAATGTAAATATACTGCACAGGATTTCAAAGCAGGACAACCACGTTGGTGTCCGGGCTGTGGTGACCATGCTCTACTTGCAGCACTGCACAAAGCAATGGCAGAAATAGGCGTAGCCCCACATAACACCGCTGTAATATCAGGTATAGGTTGCTCTTCAAGATTGCCATACTATATGAACACCTACGGTTTTCACACCATACATGGCCGTGCTGCCGCCATTGCAACAGGTGCCAAAGTGGCAAATCCCGATTTAACCATTTGGCAGATTTCAGGTGATGGCGATGGATTGGCTATTGGTGGCAACCACTTTATACATGCAATGCGTCGTAACATAGACCTGAATATGATTCTTCTGAATAACCGCGTATATGGTCTTACCAAAGGTCAGTATTCGCCTACATCGGTACGTGGTTTTGTAAGTAAATCATCACCATACGGCACAGTAGAAGATCCATTCCGCCCCGCAGAACTCTGCTTTGGCGCACGCGGACACTTCTTTGCACGCTGCGTAGCTGTAGATGCTCCCGGTTGCGTAGATGTTCTAAAGGCAGCTGCAAAACATAAAGGTGCGTCTGTTACAGAAGTGCTTCAGAACTGCGTAATCTTTAATGACGGTACACACGCTGATGTTTATACAAAAGAGGGACGTGCCAAAAACGCCATCTACCTAAAGCATGGAGAACCAATGTTGTTTGGTGAAAACAACGAATTTGGTTTGATGCAGGAAGGTTTTGGACTGAAAGTTGTAAAATTGGGCGAAAACGGAATAACCGAAAAAGATATTTTGGTACACGATGCACATTGTGAAGATTGCACTCTGCAACTGAAACTCGCCATGATGGAAGGCCCCGATTTCCCTGTAGCACTTGGTGTAATACGCGATGTTGATGCTCCTACCTACAACGATGCTGTTCATCAGCAGATAGAAGAGGTAAAACAGCAGAAGAAGTACCACACATTTGCCGAACTGCTTGAAACCAACGACATTTGGGAAGTTAAGTAACTATACTTAAAACATATATAACTTAGAATTAGTCTTCAAATTGGGGACTAATTCTTTTTTTATATCAACCACTTTTGTAACTTTGGTAAAAATTTATCATTATGACAGTAAAAGAAAGAATAGAAAACTTGCGTAATTATATGCAACAGTGGGGTTGGAGTGCAGCAATTATAAGTGGTTCAGATCCTCACAACAGCGAATATACACCGGAAAGATGGCGTCAGAGAGCCTTTATAAGCGGTTTTACAGGTTCAGCCGGTACAGTAATAGTAACTATGAACCATGCAGGTCTGTGGACCGATTCACGCTATTTTATTCAGGCAAACAAAGAATTAGAGGGTAGCGGAGTGGAACTGCACAAAGTTTCACAACCTGACAGCACAGAGTGGTGCAGTTGGCTGGGCAACAACCTGCCAAATGGTGGAACAGTAGGCATAGACGGACTATGTATGAGCAGTGCCGTTGTTGCAGAGATTGAAGAGTGTATAGCATCTGCAAACGGAAAAATAGAATCAAAAGCAGACTATCTAAACGAAATTTGGACAGACAGACCATCACTTCCACTAGAAAAAATCTGGCTGCACGACGTTAAATTTGCAGGTCGTCCCGTATCGGACAAACTGCAATGGCTGCGAATGCTTATGGCCGATGCTGAATGTAATTATATGCTTATCACCTGTTTGGACCAGGTAGCCTGGTTACTAAACATACGTTCTGCCGATGTTGCATACTGCCCGTTTGTTATCTCTTATCTGCTGGTAGATACAGAAAAGGCAGTGCTATTTGTAGAGACAAGTAAAGTTACTCCGGAAGTATCGGATGCATTTTCAGCCGATGCTATAGATGTACTACCATATTCTGATGTTGCGCAGTACATTACAAATCTGCAACCTGACGGAAATATATTCATAGATCCACAAACCCTGAACTTTGAACTTGAACTGGCTGTTAAAGCAGCTTTCAAAGAGAATATAGTATGCGGAACATCGCCTGTAGAGCTGGAAAAATCACTTAAAAACAAGGTAGAACAAGAGGGATTCAAACAGGCATATATTCGTGACGGAATAGCACAGACACGTTTCTTCCACTGGCTGGAAGATGCCATGGCAGCAGGTACTACACTAACAGAATGCGATGTAGCCGATAAACTGCACGAATTCCGCGCAGAACAGCCTGGCTTTATTGATGAAAGTTTCCATACAATCTCAGCATACGGAGAGAATGCAGCACTTCCGCACTATTCAACCGAACCGGGCAAAGACGCAACACTGAAGCCTTGCGGTCTCTATTTGGTAGATAGCGGAGCTCACTACGACTGCGGTACTACCGATATTACACGTACCATACCATTAGGTCCAACCACAGAACTGGAAAAAACAGACTATACTCTGAACATGAAAGCCATGATTAATTTGGCTACCATCATATTCCCGGAAGGAACTCCCGGCTGCCGTCTGGATGCAGTATGCAGACGTCCGCTATGGCTTACTATGCGTAACTACGGACACGGTACAGGACATGGCGTAGGAAATCTGCTTTCAGTACACGAAGGTCCGCAAACCATACGTCAGAATATGAAAGACCAGCCGCTTATGCCGGGTATGATAACTTCTGACGAACCGGGTGTATATCGCGAAGGCAGTCATGGCATACGTCACGAAAACATGATAATCTGCGTTCCCGCAGGCGAAAACGAATTTGGCAAATGGTTAAAGTTCGAAACCATTACCAGAACCTATTTCGACACAGGCGCTATCATTCCTGAACTACTTACAGACGAAGAACGCGAATGGCTGAACAGCTTTAACAAAACTGTTTTCGACACCTTGAAACCGTATCTTTCAACAGAAGATTCAGATTGGTTAAAGAGCAAAACAAAAGCCATTTAAGAAACTGACTTCAATTTCTGTAAAACAACAGATTATTATGTATCACATTGTAAGATTATTTTTAGTAGTAACTATATCATCTGTTCTATTGACAGGTTGCAACAGCAATACCAAAGAGCTGTTGCAATCTGCAGAACAACTAATGAGCAGTAGGCCGGATTCTGCCCTAACCATTTTACAAAACGTAGATACCGCCAATATAACAAAGCAAAAAGAACAAGCACTTTTTGCCTTACTCTATTCGCAAGCATTAGACAAAAATAACATCAATGTGAAAGAACGTACCACTATTCAAACAGCTGTAAACTATTACAGTAATCATGGTTCCAAATGCCATAGAATGTTGGCATACTACTATATGGCACGTATTGAACAACACAATAAATCCTATTCTGATGCCATACTTTACCTGGTTAAGGCAGAGAATATAGGTTTAAAGTTAAAAGACCATTTCTATTTAGGGCTTATTTATCGTTCCTTTTTCGAGATTCTTTATAATGTACATAATTCGGTGGAATCCCTACACTATGCAACATTACAACATGAGGAGTTCAAAAAAACCGGGAAAGAGGCATATATAAATTGGGCATTGAAAGATATTGCAGTAGCTCATTGTGGCGCACAAGACTACAACACCGCCTTAAAGATTTGCCAGGAAGTTATTGACACTGAATTATCTAAAAAGCATCCGGACAAATATTTATTGGAAGATACTTACAAGATGCAGGCAATCTGCTATTTTGCAACTAAAGAATATAAAAAAACAATAGAACTTTATAACAAAATCACACGTAATAATGCTAAAGCCATGGATGTAGTTTCATATAGAAACCTGGGATTAGCATACATCAGAAGCGGACAAACAGATAGTGCACTATACTATATGGATATTGTTAGCAAGTTAGACAGCACCGACCTTTGGCTAAATTACGAAATACACAACTATTTAGGCAACACCGAAGAAGCATTAGCTGCTTTAAAAATTATAGAAAGATCCTCAAACAACATTATTGAAGAAGTACTAACACAAAATGCCAGCGCTACACTTGTAAAGCAGAAAGAACTTGAAAACATAAGCCAAGATAAAGAGCAAAGATACAAAACATTAGGTTTTATCTTTATAACTGCGACTATAATCGTTGTATTTACATTGATTTATATTACCTATAAACAAAGGCTTAAGGCACAAAAGCAAGAAACAGAGAAATATATGCTGACAGTATCTAACTTACTAAACACATTAGAAAATAAAAATATTGAAAACTACAATCTTCAAGAAGCTAACATCAGGCTGTTTAAGGAACGTTTCAATGAACTGGATTCACTTTGTAATAGGTACTATGAATTATCAGAAAGAGAAACAGAAGAAGCAAAAAAGGAAAAGATATATCGCAGTGTAAAAAGACAGATTAGTAATTTAACAACAGATTCCAAAACAATAAAAGAGTTAGAAAATAACGTAAACTATTTCAAGAATAATCTGATGATAAAATTCAGAGAAGAAGTCACCAATTTGAGTGAAGAAGATTGCACCCTATTCCTGTTATTGGTTTCAGGTTTCTCTACACGTGCTATCAGTATTCTTATAAACAAAGAAGTAAGAATTGTATATAAGAGAAAATCACGTTTAAAAGAGAATATAAACAAAATTTCAACACCAAACAAGCAACTATTTCTAAAGCACATTATTTAATTTATTACATATCAGCGTTTTACCCCCCCCCCGTGATATAACACTCTGATTATGAGCACATTACAACTTATGTCAGATTTTCATTTCTGACATTGTTCATTTTTATACATATATTATTTTGATTATCAGTATATTAAACACATATTCAAATAAGGCTGCATGTCAGATAAAACTGAACAAAATTATACATTGTTTCTTCCCTTACTATCTAATTTTGCAATCAAAACCTAAAAAAAAAACAACAAAATGATTATCGTTAAGAAACTATTAATTTGTTTAGTTGCTATTCTTCCGTTACAAATTACAGAAGTAAAAGCAGACGATGTAATAGGAGAACTAAAACCACCTGCAGATGGAAGTGGTAAAAAGCCAAAGTCATTAATCCCTGAATGGATAGGGTATTCTTACCATAATGGAGTACTAACATTAGATAGTACCATATATATAGAAGGTCTAAGAGTATCTATCACAAATGCTTCAACCGGATTTAATTACACGATTGTATTACAGAATATAACACAACCTATTAATATAGTACTTAATGGTGGTTTATATTCAATAGAGTGTGAAATAATGGACAATATTGTTTATTATGGTGAATTAAACATAGAATAAAAGCACTAATGAGACGGCTCTGTTCATCATATAAACTGTTACCACTTGCTGCAATCCTGTTTTCGATGTTTTCCGGTTGCAGCCATAACCGCCTGTTACGTGAAAGCCTTACGCAGGCAGGCAGTAACCGTCCGGAGTTGGAACGTGTACTTGAACACTACGCCTCCCATCCCGAAAAACTTGCAGCCGCACGTTTTCTCATAGAGAACATGCCTGCACATTATTCATACGCTGACAGTTCAGCCATTCATGAATACTACTCCATAGCTTTAAACGTACTACAATCCGATTTATCGCCTGTAGCACAACGTGATTCCTTATACAATCTTACCAACAGCCGTTTCTATGGTTTGGAATATAATACCATCAGCGACGTAAAGATAATCAAATCAGACTTTTTGATTAAAAGCATTGATCAGGCTTTCAAAGAGTGGAAAGAACGCCCTTGGGCTGCACATCTTACTTTCGATGAATTCTGTGAATGGTTATTGCCCTACAAAGCAGTGGAACTGCAAGAACACGACCATTGGCGTGATACTCTGTCCACATACTTCACATGGGGACTGAACAACATGGTTCACGATGATGACACATACGAAACCACCTACAATGCCGCAGGTACCATCCGTAATGAGATGAACTGGCGGCTTAAACCATACGGCGTTTACACCGTAAAAGGATACTCCATGCTCAGTGCATCCACACTTATACGCCAAACCTACGGCAGCTGTGCCGACTATGTAAATACAGCAGTACTGACATATCGCAGTGTAGGCATACCCTCTGTTATAGACGAAACACCCTACTGGGGCCGTTATCGTGCAGGTCACTGCTGGTACACCGTACTGAATAACCGTGGAGAAGAACTGACATCGGAATGGGATATATCATCCATGCTTGGCGGTTCATTCTTTATAGACAAACGCATACCTAAAGTCTATAGACATACATACGCCATAAACAGAGAAAGAGAAGAGTATCTGAAGAAGTCTGCATTTAAATTTCCGTTTGATGTTTGCCGAAAAGATATTACAGACAGCTATTTCAATACATCCGATATAGAGATTCCAATGCTTAAAGGCATACGCCTGAAAGAGAAATACTGCTACATAGCCACCTTTACCGGCCTTAACGAAGACTGGAGCATAGTAGATTTTGGCATAGTAAAACGTGGAAAAGCCTGTTTTAAGAAGATGGGACGCAATGTAATGTATATAGCATTGGGCTTTGATGGCATAAATCTTATTCCAATATCCATACCCTTTATACTGCATACCAACGGCAGTATAGAATACATAACACCCCAAACAGCAGAACTGCGTAGCGTAGAAGTACGCAGAAAATACTATCAGTCAAACAACGTAGCCAAGATGCGCAAACGCATTCAGGGTGGTATCATTCAAGGTTCTTCCACCCCTGACTTTAAACAGACAGACACTCTATACATCATATCATCCACCAATATCCCCGATAAGATACAGATAGAGACAACCAAACCATATCGCTACCTGCGGTACCTATCCCCTGCAGGCAGTTATGGCAGTATAGCGGAACTTGCATTCTTTGATGCTGATACCGTAAGAATAAACGGTACTGCAATAGGCAACAGCACAGACAAAGCAAATCTGCAACGTGCTTTCGACGATGATTGGCTAAGCAACTATGAGACAGACGATGCCGATGATAATTGGGTAGGTATAGATTTCGGTACTCCTGTTAAGATAAACTATGTACGTATAGTACCACGCAGTGATGACAATGACATACATCCGGGCGATGTTTATGAACTAAAGTACTGGAGTGAAAATAACCGTTGGGTATCCAGAGGATTGCAGACAGCAACCGATAACCGTTTGTACTATGACAGCATACCAGGCGGTGCATTGATGTGGGTAAGCAACTACACTCGCGGATGGGATGAACGCCCCTTCCTTATAGATGAAGACGGCAGTGTAGAGTGGTGGTAGTTGATTATAAACAACTTGATAAAACAAGAAAACGATTATAAATAGAAATAACAATAAAATTAATTCAAAGGAAATGAAAAAGAGAATTTTTAAGGCAATGTGGCTATCAGTGATGGCCGTTGCAGTGGTAACAGTATCAAGCTGTAGCAGTGACAGTGATTTCTTCGGCCTGGATGGTTTGGAAGATATGGATTATTTAAATGCTGTAAATAGTTATAATAACTCCACATTCCTTGATTTAGACATTGATACTATAAAAGAATGGAGCACTATGAGTTTATCAATTCTTGACGAGGCAGAAGTGAGAATGGGGATATCATACGACAAAGATTTGAGACTATTTGCTAAAAATCAGTTGAGTGCTAGTGACTTGAATATTTCAAAAAAGCTATATGATGCGATTTGGACTAATTATCAGTCACTTAATGTGAAATTTCACGAAAACAAAAATAATTTGCTTAGAAGTAAATCACGTAGTGTAGAAGGGGGGGGCGAAAATAATTGTTTTGTTTTGTCTGCTAACGCTTGTACAGGTGTGCCAATTAGTCGTATTATTGCTCAATGTAACTATGAAGATCCTGGATGGCAATCACGTGGTGGAGTTGATTTAGGTCATGCCAGTTCTATATTAAGAAATATTGGTTTTCCTGTAACTACTTTGTATGATAGTAATGATATTCGAGACCGTTATGGTAATAATACAGTTAGTATTAATGGCATTATGGTCTATTATACAGGACAATATCCAGGATATCATGCTGTACATGCTATACAATATGATGGATCTGGTGTGATTAACAAAGTAATATACAATGATCCGCAAAATGGAACAAGTAATAATTGGATGGCAGTGTATGCAATTGATTGTATGTTTGTAAGATAAACTGATTTTGATGTGTTATGAAAAAGCATATTTTACTTATCTTATGCATGCTGTTAGTTTGCAGAATGTACTCCAAAGATGGAGTAACCTTCCAGATTGAAGAGCTTTCAAAGCCTACTGAATTGTTAAAAGAATACACTTTTAGAGATGCTTATGATGTGATTCTATATTCAATGGGTAGTATAGATTATGGTAAACGTGCAGAACAATCGGACTACAATAATATACTATATCATAGCGTTGGTGATAGAAGCTTAGTATTAAACGACGATAATCCATTCTTCAATGGCATGCGCGAAGCATACGCTAACCATCGTCCTGTAGTGTTATCTCCTGATATGATATGGATGCTTATTAGTCAGGGCTTTTCACATCATGTCAATTTCAATAGTGAACAATTAAAGAACAAGATAGTAAAACCTGATATAGATACAGATATCACCGCCTATATAGGAGAAGAGCATAAAGACAAAGAGTTGTCAGAAATAGATTGGATAGATGTAATATCCCAGTTTGCCGATGGGATAGCAGAAAAGACAAAGAACAACTTATACAAAACTCTTGTATCCGATTTCTCTACTACTACAATAACAGAGAAAGTTGCTTCTCAGATAACAATAATGAAGGGAGTAGAATCCTATTTTGATTTTGTAGTTGAGCGTTTGGTATGTGGTATTCCTCAGGTAACACTTTTAGGCACCCCCGATGACTGGCGTAAAGTGAAGGATAAGACCCTGCAGTTAGAACAATATGATTTGAAATGGTGGACAGACCGTCTTATTCCAATACTTGATGAATTTATAGCTGCATCAGAAGGTAATGTCAATGTTGACTTCTGGAAAGATATGGTCAAAATAAAGAAAGCAGAATTCTGTGGTGACCCTGAAATAGTAAACGGATGGTTCATTACTTTCTATCCATACAACGAATATGGTACACGCCAAAGTTTTAAGCAGATAAGTAATTTTGATGAATTGCCATCCGAGATTGTCAAGTTAAGATTGGATTACAAGATTTCAGACGGCATAGGTACTGCAGATGCAGAAGATTTAGAAGTATGGGCAGGATTCTTTGGTTGGGAGCAGAACACATCTGATTACTCAATCAAACCGCATATAGGTTGGTTAATAAAACAGAGTACACAAAGTGATCTGGATTTAGAGGCCTTGAAACGCCAAAACACCCCGGATTCATATGGAATTCAACTGAAAGTAGATAAAGTTCCTGAAGTGTTGAAAGAGTTTGACCATATCTACAGATTGACTTTAACATTTACTGAAACCTCTGAATTGCCGGAATGGTTACGCGACATTCAGATAGACTATCTGGAACTTAATGGCAAGGTATCTGCTGGAGATAGAGTAAAGGCTGCACTATGGTTTGATAATGTCAGAATAAGATAGCTTCCATTTTGTTATTATTGCTGTCATAAACTTCGGGTACTGATTACATAGTAAGATATTAATGAGAACGTATTTTGCATTATTTATCATCACTATTGCATTTTGCACGAAATTTACTGTAATATCAGCTGCAAATGTAGATAATATGGAGCAACAGACGCCAAAGTTTGAAGAGAACTATTGGCAATATGACTATCTTCGTATTGTTGATAATTTGTTATACGGTGTACCTGATTCTGATAGTCTGGTGGCAGAATGTTTAGGCTTTATAGATAACGCGATATCTGCTAACAGGGCTGATATTGAAAATTCCATAAATATATATGGTAAAGATTATATGGTAACCTCTATAGGAGAGAAAGCCTTTAAAGATTGCCAATTTCTACAAAAGGTAACTATACCGGATTGTATTCGAACTTTTGGTAAAGAGTGCTTTAAGGGGTGTATTAACCTTCAATCAGTTGATATACCGGAATCGACAGAGATTATAGACAACTATGCTTTTGCCGGTTGTATTAGACTAAAATCTATATTCATACCAAAGAATGTAGTGCAAATAGGAAACGAATATACAATAGGCCAGATGCTACCCTCTATGACCAATGTATTTTATGGATGTAATCTGAATAAGATAGTAGTGGATAAACAAAACCGACACTATGATTCACGTGGTAATTGTAATGCAATTATAAACAGCAAAACAAATTCTTTGATAGTGGCTGGTGTCAACACCAGAATTCCCAAAACTGTGACATCAATTGGAGACGAATCATTTGTCTGCCAGATATGGTTGGAAAAACTAAAAATTCCCCAAGATATTGAATATATAGAATATACGGCCTTTGACGGTTGCTCTATGTTATCAAATATAAAAGTTTCCAAAGCAAACAAGGTTTACGACTCTCGTGATAATTGTAATGCCGTTATGGAAACGGCAACTAATACGCTTGTAGTGGGTAGTAACAACACTATTATTCCGGAAACTACAAAAAAGATTGGCTCCATGGCGTTTAGTGGTAGAGCCGGTTTGAGAGAGATTGTTATACCGTCTGGTGTAGATTTTATAATGAGTGGAGCGTTTAATAACTGTATCAATCTGGAACGAGTAGTATTACCAAAAACTATCCATTATAATTATCCCTTCGGTAATTGTATTAGATTGAATATGAATACCATTCCGGGTAATGGCGAAGTTTTTTAACTTGACAACATTTGTGTATGAAGAGAGCAGTTTTATTAACAATACAGTTGATTTGCAGTATAGTATTGTTCGCCAATAGTTTTGAATACAATGGTATTAGGTATGAAATATCGGCCAATAACCCTGACAAATGTATTTTACTACAAAATATTTCTCAAAAAGGAGAAGTTGTAATACCTACTGTCGTTATCAATGCAGGTAAAGAGTATATTGTAACATCTATTGCCGATTATGCATTCAATGGTTGTGTCGATATTACAACTGTTGCCATTCCAAACACAGTCACAAAGATAGGTCATTTGGCATTTTATGCTTGCGACAATTTGAAAAGCATATCTATACCGAATAGTATTGAACAGATTGGTAATTGGGCATTTGCGGAATGTATATCTTTAGACGAATTAGTAATACCCAAAACGGCTAAGTATCTTGGAACAGGTTTTGCTGCATCAAATGATAATCTTAAAACTGTAATAATTGAAGCAGATATAAAATTAATAAGAAAGAGTTCTTTTGAAGATTGTAAAAAACTCGGCAAGGTTCAACTTCCGGTTACTGTTCAGGTGATAGAAGCAAATGCTTTTGAAAGATGTGCTTTATTGGAAACAATAGAGTTGCCATTGTCGTTAATTGAGATTGGTGAATCTGCATTCTATATGAGTGGCCTGAAAGAAATAAACATCCCAAACAGTGATGCAACAATAGGTGGCAACGCTTTTGCTTATTGTAAACAACTCCAAAAGGCTATTCTGCCTGCTTCATTGAAGATTCTTAACACAGGTCTGTTTTATAATTGTACGCAATTAGTAGATGTGGTTATCCCGGAAGGGGTTACTCATATAGGAATGAATGCTTTTAATGGCTGTTCCGCATTGAAAGAGTTGTACATTCCGGAGTCAGTAACTCACATTGATTTGGATGCTTTTTCGGGATGTGATAATTTAGAGAACCTGATTATGCCATAATTCATTAGTGGATGTCTATAAATATTAATTGTCGTGATGACAATATATACAAATTTATGGTTATTGATAACTGTTGGAGGGGTGTTTTGCTTCTCCAACAGTTTTTTAATAAAGAGAATGATAAATTTTAAAGAAAAAACAGAGGTTGTTGTTACATTTGCCGGGTTAAATACGTTATATAGATGAGCGCCCAAAAAAGAGAGATGACAGAAAAGGATTTCGGACACAGAATATGGATTCTTAAGGATAAAATGTACCGCTATGCTCTGGCCATTATTGGTAATGGTCAGGATGCAGAAGATATTATCCAGGATGTATTCAAAAAGTTGTGGGAAGAACGTGTTCAGTTATCAGCTCTTGACAATACCGATGCCTACGTTTTAAGGATGGTGCGCAATCTCTGTATAGACCATATAAGAAAGGAACGCGCGCATGAAAGCCGATTGGAGGCACTGATGGTTGAAAGCGATATCTCATATCTGGAACAGGAAGATTTAAAAGATATGGGCAGACTTATTAACAAAATAATAGGTAAGATGCCTGAAAGATATGGTACTGTGCTACATCTGCGCGATGTAGAGGGCTATACAATGGAAGAAATTTCCAAAATAACCGAAACAGATGTAGCTACAACAAGAGTTATTCTGTCCAGGGCAAGAAAAATAGTTAGAGAGAAATTAGAAAAACTTATAAGCTATGGTTTATAATACTGAGAAAATAGAGGAACTGCTTAACAAATACTTTGAAGGCGAAACTTCACTGCAAGAAGAGCAAACCTTAAAAGAGTATTTTCTGAATGCTGACAATGTTCCCGCCAAATGGAACTATGCAAAAGCCATGTTTACAGGCTTCTGTAGCAACAAAGAGGTAACAAGTCATACTGTTGCTGTAAAGAAGAAAGGAATGCCTTTAAAGAGAATAGCGGCAGCTGTAGCTGTTGTGGCACTACTATCTGTAAGCGTTGCTTTATTCGTACCGAAAGAAAAAGAGATATACTGCTATGTAAACGGCAAACCCGTTACCGATTATGAACTTGCGCTGAAGCACGCAGAACGCGCATTCGGTATAATGGAAAAAGAGATTAGCAAACCTGCTCAAAGTCTTGATTTAATTGAGAAAGAGGTTGAGAAATCAACCATATATATTGATTTACTAAAACAATTACAATAAATTATGAAAAGAGTTATTTTTACAATCATGGCACTGCTTGCCTTAATGCAGAATAACAGTATTTACGCTCAAAATGAAACATACGTAAGCGAAGGAGTATCAATAGGCAAGAATGAAAAAGGAAATGGCCTGTCACTCAATGTAAATGGTTTGGTAGTTGAAATAACCGAAATGTTTTTGGATAAAGATTCAGAAAACGATTCTGAAGAGTATAGTTTCAGTTACAGCTATAATAGGCCAAAAAGGCGTTACGAATCAAGAGTACCAAGCGCAGAATTTGGCTTTAACCATTTCAGCACAGCCAACTATGCACTCTATCCTGAACATCCCGGATTTATGGATATGCGTATGGGACGTTCCTTCCATTTTGCTACCACACTGTTTTCAGCCGGAACCGGCATAGATCGTCGCGCCATTACCGGACTCTCTACAGCAATACGTTTAGTATGGAATAAGCTCTATTTTGACAATCAATATACTATAACAAAAGAAGATGGTATGTTAAAACCCGTGCCATTAGGCGACAAATTTGAAAAATCTAAAATCAAGACATTCGGCATACAGGTTCCACTCTATCTGGATATAAACATAAACAAAGCCAGTCTCTCTTTGGGAGGTTACGGTGGAGTAGTATTAAGTTCAAAGACAAAACTTAAATCGCCTAAAGTAAAGGATAAACTGAGCTATGTAAATCCATTTGAATATGGTCTAAGTGCCCGCATGTCGTGGGACAACGATGTATGCATATTTGTAAACTACCCGTTAAGTAATTTCTTTGTTGATGGTAAAGGACTTGACAGTAGAATGTTAACTGTAGGTATAGGATTCTAACCCAAATATTCAGCTTATGAAAAGATTTTTAGCAATATTGATGATAATGGTGCCAATGACATTAATGGCCCAGAAGAGTGCTTTCGACACCTTTTTTGATAAGTATTCAGGTAAAGAGGACTACACTACAGTAGATTTATCGACCGATTTCCTGAAAATGATTATGGGCTTTTCAGATGAAAAGGACGATGATATTAATGAACTGGTCTCAAACATAGACAGAATAAGAATTGTGGTTTGCCAGGAGAACAATCCTGTTTTTGCGGAAGAGGCAACTAAACTTGTAGCAAGCAATAAAGAGTACAAACAGATAACCAATGTGAACAGTGGCGGTGAAGTTACCAGAATTCATGTTATTCAGAAACAGAACAAGGTTACAGACTTTATGCTCATATCCACAGGTAAAACAGAGTGTGTGGTAATAAATATTGTTGGTAAAAATCTGGATGTCAGCAAGGTATCAAACCTAAGCAAGAATATGCAAATAAAATTATAAAAGGATTTTTAGGTTTAAAACAAAAAGTGTGTGGGCAGACAGTAGTGATACCGGCTGCCCACAGCATATTGTACAATACTATAATCAGAAATTATATAAGGTAGAAAACAGTAGTCTGTTATTTGTAACCCAATGGGAATCTACCACATTGCCATGACCTTTCATTGTTCCGTAAGCAACAGATGTACGTTCATATTCTACCGCAAATTGAAGATTGGCTACATTATATGAAATGCTTGGACTAACACGATACATCTTATCTATATGTGTACCTCCATAAACATACATCATAGATTCAGAGATATAATTGGTGGTACTTCCCAAATTACTCATATAACCACCAAATAGTCCCACCTTCCACTCTTTACCGTATGTACCCATAACCCAGGACGATACAGCTGTTAATGGATGATAATCACGTGTAACAAGATCCTGATGAATACCATCTACACCATACCCACTGCATATTCCCAAATGTGACATATCTTCGCCCCAAACGGTCTTGGTTTTCAAAGAGAGTTTATCTTTTACATACGATGCCTGTATCATTCCACTCAATGTAATGATACTCTCATCTACCTTAACTTCGTTAGGAGTTCCTGTGAAAGCGGTTGTACGAGGCACCAAGGTCTGCACTTCAGTTCCTATACCCACTTTAAAACCACCGGTCTGGAATGAAACACCTATATACGACGCCGGAGTAACTGCTGCTCTTTGATATTTATTGCTTCTGCCCTCCGGACCATAAGATGCATATTGCCCCTGATATATATATGCAGCGGTCAATGCTAGCTGATTCTTATCAAAGAGATAATAATCTACTCTTAGTTGCGGAGATCTGTTAAACGGGTTAAATGGCGCCCCCATAGATATGCCAATAACTTCGGGGAAGATTTCTCCCGACATAGGATGCCATGTCTGACCTATCAGCAAGCGACTCTTTTTCCAATTCATCACAACGTTTGCCTGACGCAGCATAAAGAGCGGTGTAGCTCCAGATGCAGCACTGAAATCGGCCTCAATCTTTCCGCTTGTTGCTGCACCTAACAGTTCCGGACCGGAAAGATTCATTCCTATGCGAGAGGTAATGGACAAGAATGTCAAATCCATCTGCTCATTCAAATCGTTACCATCAACATCCTCTTTTATATCAAGAGGAATAAGATTATATAGACCCTGAGCACCTTGCAGTGACTTTCTGTCGTCTATAAACATCTGGTTATGCACAAAACCATACCATTCAATATTCACACCATCCTTTGCAAACAGTTTAATGGTGGAAAACACAATCAATAGAACTATTAAACCTAACCTTCTCATATCTGTCTATTAAAATTTCAAACTGTAAGATTTACCCGGCTTGGTCTTTATGGTCTTAGTTTCACCACCAAAACATACAGTAACCTTACCACGGCTGTTAGCCTTCAAAAGTACGGTTTCAGGTTTACCATCTTTCCAAGTGAGTTCTGCAATCTCTACATCACCACGACAACGCAAACCCTTTACAGTACCTTTGCTGCTCCAAGCATCAGGTAGTGCCGGCAAAAGCACAATCTTACCTGTGTGACTCTGCACGAACATCTCTGCTATACCTGCTGCACAACCAAAGTTACCATCAATCTGGAATGGTGGATGTGCGTCGAACAGGTTAGGATATGTACCACCCTTATAACCACCTGACGGGCTCAACTGATCTTGAATAAGTTTATATGCGTGGTTACCATCCAGTAATCTTGCCCAGAGACAAACTTTCCAACCCATAGACCAACCTGTAGATTCATCACCACGAGCTTCGAGAGATTTTCTTGCAGCTTGGAATAGTTCAGGAGTTTCTGCTGTAATCTGATTACCCGGATAGAGGCCCCACAAATGAGAAACGTGACGGTGATGATCGTTAGGGTTATCCCAATCGTCCATCCATTCCTGCAACTGTCCCCATTTACCTATCTGCATAGGTGCCAAACGACTCTTGATATTCTCTAAAGTATCGATGAAAAGGGCATTTTCCTTCATCAACTTAGCTGCTGCAATTGTATTTGTAAAGAGGTCTGTAACCATCTGGTTATCCATAGTAGCACCGGCTACTGTAGAGAAACCACCCTGACGGTCAGTTACTCTTGGTTCGTTTTCAGGTGAATAAGACGGAGCTACAACCAACCATCCATTTTTTGGTTCCTCAACAAGGAAATCTATAAAGAATTCGCAAGCCCCCTTCATTACAGGATAAATAGTTTCCAGATACTCCTTTGAAGGACGGAACAGATAGGTATCCCAAATCTGCTGACAGAACCAGGCATTACACGTAGGCCATGTTCCAAAGAAACCTCCATCCACTGCACCTGTAGAACGCCAAATATCTGTATTATGGTGCAGTGCCCAACCACGACAGCCGTACATATCGCGTGCCGTTTCGCGTCCGTGTTCTGCACACTCCAGAACAAATTCTATGAATGGTTCACCGGCTTCTGGCAGTGCTGTTATTTCTGCTGGCCAGTAGTTCATCTCCACGTTGATATCGGTAGTGTATTTACCATCCCAAGGTGCGCTTAGCTGATGGTTCCAGATACCCTGCAGGTTTGCAGGTTCACCACCCGGCTGTGAAGAGCTGATAAGCAGATAACGGCCAAACTGGAAGTAGAGTGTTGCAAGTTGTGGATCGAAAGTAGAAGCAAACTCCCTAACACGTACATCGGTTGTTTTATCAGCCTGAGCATTTGTACCCAAATCTAAATAAACTCTGTTAAACTGTTCTGCATAAATATCTGAATGGCTCTTCTTTGCTGCATCATAATCTTCAATTACAGAAAGCAGAGTCTTTTCATCCATATAGCGTTCTGCGCGTACTGCTGCTTCTGCTCTATCTGCCACCTCTTTATAATTATTAAAGTTGGTAGCCATTGATACAAAAATATAGACTTCATCGGCATTCCTTACACCCTTCACGCCATTGCTTACAGCTTCAAAGCTACCACCTTTTAAGAAAATAGCGGTACTTGTAGCCCAGGTAATCTTACCCTCTACACCTTCGTGGCTGTTACAATCGGCAGAAGCAAACATCTTTGTAACTTGATATGAACCTATACGTGTATCAGACTGAGTCTTGCGCATTTCACGGAATGGCGATGTCAGATTGAAATCAAAACTAATGCTACCCGATTTTGATGCAGTAAGACGTATAACCAGCAACTGATTATCAAACGATGTAAAAGCTTCACGCAGATAATCAACACCATTGGCAGTGAATTTTACTGTAGATAAAGCGTTTGTTATATCAAGGTCTCTGTAGTAGTTGGAATAGTTATCTACACCCTTAAAATCTAATCTGATAGATCCAATTGTCTGATAAGGCATTCCCTGACCACCTTTTGAAGCAATGTACTTATCGCAAAGGTCCTGAGCCTCTTTGTTCTTTCCTGCGAATATCAGTTCACGAATCTCATCCAAATGATCTTTTGCCAATGGATTGATGTTGTTGTGTGGTCCACCACCCCAAACAGTCTCCTCATTTATCTGAAACTCTTCCTGTACAGGATTACCAAAAACCATAGCACCTATACGACCATTACCTATAGGCAGTGCCTCTGTCCACTCCTTAGCGGGTTCGTCATACCATAATTTCAGTTTTTCTTCTGTCTGTGACATTGCAAACAGAGGAATACCAAGCATCAATAATGCTAAAAATCTCTTTTTCATATTCTATAGATGTGTTAGTAATGGTTGTAAAGTTAAGCAAAACTTATCATTATACATATATAGAGAACAAAAAAACCTCATTTTTTGTTACTATTCATTTCTTTTATTTACCTTTGTAAACTCCCGCAGTAGTATTGTGCGAGACAAAATATGGATATTATTAATTAAAACTATAGTTATATGTATTTACTAGGTTATGACATAGGCAGCTCTTCAGTTAAGTGCAGCCTTATTGACGCACAGAGTGGCGCGTGTCTTGGAACAGCATTTGCTCCTAAAAGCGAAGCACCAATTAAAGCTATCAATCCGGGTTGGGCAGAACAAAACCCTACCGACTGGTGGAGTTATCTGAAAGCAGCTACAGCCGATGTTCTTTCACAGTGCAACATCAATGTTAAGGACATTGCTGCTATTGGTATTTCATATCAGATGCACGGATTGGTTTGTGTAGATAAAGATCAGAACGTACTTCGTCCTGCAATTATCTGGTGCGATTCACGTGCGGTACAGATTGGAGAAGAGGCATTCTCTGAATTAGGACGTTCACAGTGTTTGACACACCTATTAAATACACCGGGCAACTTTACAGCATCAAAACTTGCCTGGGTAAAGAGAAACGAACCTGAAATCTTTGAAAAGATTGATAAGATAATGCTACCTGGCGATTATATCGCAATGCGTTTGACAGGCGAAATTTGCACTACAGTATCCGGCCTTTCAGAAGGTATGTTCTGGGATTTCCAGAATGGCGATGTAGCAAACTTCCTGCTTGACTACTATGGTATTCCACGTTCATTCATACCTGAAATCAAACCTACATTTGCAGAACAGGGCCGTCTTACAGAGGCTGTTGCAAAAGAACTTGGTTTGGCGGCAGGCATTCCTGTTACTTATCGTGCAGGTGACCAGCCAAACAACGCTCTTTCACTTAACGTATTTGAACCGGGTGAAATTGCATCTACTGCAGGTACATCGGGTGTAGTATATGGTGTAAATGGCGAAATCAGTTTCGACCCAAAATCAAGAGTAAATACATTTGCACACGTTAATCACCAGAAGGGCAATAATCGTTTAGGTATTCTTCTCTGCATTAACGGCACAGGTATTCTGAATGCCTGGATGAAACGCAACATTATGCTTGAAGGTTTAAGCTATGCCGATATGAACGATATAGCAGCACAGGCTCCTATAGGCGCACAGGGTGTTTCTGTAATGCCATTTGGTAATGGTGCAGAACGTGTTCTAGAGAACAGAGAGGCAGGTTGCAGCTTCCACGGAATAAACTTC
Source organism: uncultured Bacteroidales bacterium (assembly GCA_937876995.1). Lineage (GTDB taxonomy): Bacteria > Bacteroidota > Bacteroidia > Bacteroidales > Bacteroidaceae > Colenecus. Next base: position 82,585 of record CALEFD010000019.1, read on the forward strand.
AACACACATAATCGTTCACATCTGCTTCGTGCAGCTCAGGAAGGTATTGTATTTGCTTTCAAATACGGTATTGAGATAATGGAAGATATGGGTATGCCTATCAACAAGATTCACGCAGGTAATGCAAATATGTTCTTAAGCCCATTGTTCCGCGACACATTGGCAGGTGTAACAGGCGCAACCATTGAACTTTACGACACAGACGGTTCTATTGGTGCTGCTAAAGGCGCAGGTATGGGTGCAGGCATCTACAAAGATCACAACGAAGCATTCGCATCACTGCAAAAGATCAAGGTAATTGAACCAAAAGCATCGGATATGCCTGCTTATAACGAAGCATATCAGTTATGGAAATCTCATATTTAATCAGTAACTATAACACAAACTATGAAACTATTTAAGACAATTGCAGTATGCCTATCAGCATTGGTTATGTTGGGTAGCGCAGCACCTTGCAGTGCCAAAAAGATGACACCTTGGAAGAAAGGTGCAGCAGAAACAGGTAAGTACAGAAACTATTTCAAGGAATTGGGTTATTCTAAGAAAGAGATAAACCAGAAGATTGCTGATGCTTACTATGCAGTTTTTGAAAGCGACACACGCGCATACTATGAAGTAGAGGTTGATGGTATTCCAATGGCATACGTATCTGACGTTAAGAACAGAGACGTACGTACCGAAGGACAGTCATACGGTATGATGGTTGCCGTTCAGATGGATAAACAGGAAGTTTTTGACCGCATCTGGAGATGGTCAAAACACTTTATGCAGCATAAAGAAGGCCCATCAAAAGGATTGTTCGCATGGCACTGCCGCACAGACGGTCGCCAGATGGCACGCGGTTCTGCAAGTGACGGTGAATTATACTTTGTAACAGACCTTCTTCTTGCTTCAAGACGTTGGGGCAACGATGGTGATATCAACTACCTGAAAGAGGCTCAGGATCTTTTGAACGATCTCTTCTCTAAAGATGGCACAGGCGGTGTTACAAACATCATCAACATGGAGCATAAGCTTATCAACTTCTGCCCTGACACACGTTCAAATGAATGGACCGACCCATCATATCACCTACCTGCTTTCTACGAAATCTGGGCAGAATCGGCACAGGACGGTCGCGAAGATCTTTATAGAGAACTTGCAGAAAATGCTCGCCAATATCTACACAGAGCATGCGACGAAAATACAGGTATCAACCCAGACCAGAGCCAGTTTGACGGTACTCCTATGCGCGGTATGTCCGGTGAATTCCACTACGACTCATGGCGTGTACCTATGAACATTGCTATGGACTATTCATGGTACCACAAAGATGTTGAATGGAAAAAACAGTATGCTGACAAATTCCAGCGCACTATGGGTGGCTACGGTGTAAAGGAATTCCCTGACCAGTTCGCATTAGATGGTGGTGCTCCAGCAATGATTATGGGAGCCGGTGGTTTCCAGAAATTACGTCACTCAATAGGTTTGGTAGCTACAACTGCTACTGCCAGCTTGATGACCGACAACGAATACAGTCAGGAGATTGTTCATCACCTTTGGGAGATGAAATTGGAGCCATACGAAGATGGTTATTATGACGTTTATTATGACGGTTTGGTATATCTCTTCTCACTGCTTCAGCTAAGCGGAAATTACAGAATGGATTGGTAAAAAAAGATAAATTTTTAAGAGCGGCATCCCAAAATGCCGCTTTTTTTGTTAAAATTAGTGCACTTACTTAAAAAAAAAACGTTTAAGTAACTCTCGTTGTAAATTTTTGTTTAACTTAGCGCGCTGACTATTATCTTTTAACGAGATACAGGTCAAAAAAGAGTAATTACTAACATCAAAACGTTATTAACAATTAAAAACCAAAATATGAAAAAGAAACAGCAAAAAAAGTTTTCAAAGGGAATTCTTTACGTCGCTTTGATTCTGTTCGCAGGTATGTTTCAGACTAGTTGTCTTGATGAAATAGTACCTGGCAATTATTACACCTTTACAGGAGAGACCATTGCCGATTATTTGGAGAACAGAGACTCTATCTTTAGTGACTACATCTACTGTTTGAAGGAAGCAGGAAGATGGGGTGAGATGAGTTCTTACGGTGATTACACCTGCTTTGCTCCAACAAATAGCGCTTTCCAAGCAACCTTCGACAAATGGGGAGTTGGTAGCATTGAAGAATTGGCAGCAAAAATTGATGAACTGAGAGCCGCAGGTTTGTACCCTGATTTAAAGAATGACTTGTTGGACACAATTGCTCTAACTCATTTGTGCGACCACACATTCTTCTGCTCAGACTTGATTGATGGAGCACTTCCTTATCCAAACATGTTGGATAGATATCTTGTATATACCACAGGTGAATTGTTTGATCTAAGCGAAACTGGCGACACAATTGGACGTGACGTTGCTTATTTCATAAACAAGAGTTCAAGAATTGTTCAGCGTGACGACACTGTACAGAATGGTGTTATTCACATAATGACCGACATTGTATCACCAAGTAATAATAACCTTTCAGACCAGATTGCTCTTGATGAAAACTTAAACATTTTCTCAATGATTCTGAAAGAGACAGCAATGGACGTAGTTCTTTCTGATGCTTATTTGGATCCTACATACCCAACATTGTCAACAGACTCTACTGTAGTAGGTGATAAGAACCCAACATACAGTACAGGTATGGAGTCAAATCAGAAGGGTATCTTCCCTGACAAAAGAAAGATTCTTTACACAATGTTTGTGGTTCCAGACTCAGTAATGGTTCAGGAAATCAGCAACAGCATAGGTGGTAGTTTAACCGAGGAAGACATTATATCAAATCCTCAGTATGCATATCAGTATGCTCAGGCAATCTATGATGAATCATATCCTGGAGAATCATATGATCCTAACGATTACACAGATCGCAAAAACCCTCTTAACAGATTTATCTCTTACCACATTCTTCCTGAAGGAATGAGTTACAATAAGTTCAATATCTCAGAAGAGATGCTGACAAAGGGTTATGTAAGTTGGGACTCAATTGATATTGAAGATTTCTACGCAACACTTATGCCTCATTCAATTATGCGTATCAGTACAGCCAAAACAACAGGTGAACCTGAAAAGTATATAAACAGAAAAGGTACAGTGAAAGCCGGAACATTGACTCACGAAGGTGTAAAAATTTACAAGCCAACCGATTCAGAAGTACAGCAGGATGCGTTGAATGGTGAATACCATTACATAGAAAAGCCACTGCTGTATAGTAAAGAGGTACGTGAAGGAGCTTTGAACACTCGTATGAGAATTATGTGTCAGAGTTTGTCACCAGACTTTATCAACAGTGGCGCACGTGGTAGATTCGTAGAAGATGCAAGTTCAAAGGATGCTTATACATACGGATTCCTTGATGGATTCTGCAAGAACGTTAAAATGTCTGAATCAACAGATATGTGGGTTCGTTATAAGAACCACTACTTCTCAAACTTCTTTGGTGAAGAGATCACATTCATGAATCAGTATGACGTATATATTACGCTTCCACCTGTTCCATTTACAAGTACATACGAAGTTCGTCTTTACATGTGTACAATGGCCGATATGGAAAATGGTCAAGGTCAGGACCGTGGTGTAATTCAGGTTTATTTTGGCGAAGGTGAAGCAGAAGAAGTTGAAGCAGGAGATTTACACCCATGTGGAATTCCAGTTGACTTAACAATTCCACTTACAGACCCAAGAATTGGTGGATTCCCAGATAACGAATTAGCAGACGAAGATAAGATTATTGCAAACGACAAGGCTATGCGCAACCGTGGATATATGAAAGCTATGCAATCATATACAACAAACCAAGGTAATGGTGAAAACCTACGAAGACAACGTAATGACTGTTTCCGTAAGATTTTAACCACTGAATATATGGAACACGACAAGTCATACACATTACGTATCCGTTTGGTTGGTGGTGAAAATGGTGTATGCCCATTCAATGTTATAGAAATTGTACCTAAGTCTGTTTACGCAAATCCAAATCTTCCTGAAGATAGACTATAATAGACATTCTATATTATTAATAAGGTGGTTTACCAAAAGGTATTCCACCTTATTTTTTGTATCTTCGCAACATGAATATTGGCAATATTGATTTAGGAGAGAAACCTGTGCTATTAGCACCAATGGAAGATGTAACCGACCTACCCTTTCGTCTGCTTTGCAAGAAATTCGGTGCAGATATGGTATATACAGAATTTGTGTCGAGCGATGCGCTGATTCGCGAGGTAAATAAGACAATGCAAAAGTTGAGAATCGTAGAAGAGGAGCGTCCTGTTGCAATACAGATATATGGCAAGGATACTGAATCGATGGTTCAAGCAGCTAAGATGGTAGAAAATGCAAAACCTGATATATTAGATCTAAACTTTGGCTGCCCCGTAAAAAAAGTAGCAGGTAAGGGTGGAGGTGCAGGTATGTTGCAGAACATACCTAAAATGCTGGAAATAACATCAGCTGTTGTAAAAGCTGTAAACATACCTGTTACAGTAAAAACCAGGTTAGGCTGGAACGATGAAAGCAAAATAATAGTAACCCTGGCAGAACAGCTACAAGACTGTGGTATTCAAGCGCTAACCATACATGGTAGAACAAGAGCACAGATGTACACAGGTCAAGCAGATTGGACTCTGATAGGCAAAGTAAAAGAGAATCCCAGAATTACTATCCCAATTATTGGCAATGGCGATATAACTACACCTGAACGCGCTAAAGAGTGTTTTGAAAGATACGGTGTAGATGGAATTATGGTGGGTAGAGCCAGTTTTGGGCACCCTTGGATATTCAAAGAGATTAAACATTACCTTCAAACCGGAGAGCTCCTACCCGACCCCGGATTAGAATGGAAACTGAATGTGCTAAAGCAAGAGACACTTGACAGCATAAACAGACTGGATGAACGTAGAGGAATAATACATATCAGAAGACATCTTGCAGCAAGTCCTATATTTAAAAACATCCCTGATTTTAGAAGAACCAGAATAGAGATGTTAAGAGCTGATACTGTAAATGATTTATTCGCAATTCTTGACAGTGTACCTGATAAAATAGAAAAAATCTAATGCATTTTATTTGAATCATTGTAAAAGATTTTTTATCTTTGAGTAAACATGCACGGACTAAAAGATTTCTAAAAAAAATAATCTTGTGTTATTATTTTTTAGTACCATTTTAGTACCGCATTATTAACTATACATTAGCTACTAACTATGTCAACTACATTTGAGTTACGTACCTCAAAGAGAGTTGGATACGCGACTGTACAAGTACGTGTACAATCCAGCGTTTTAGGCGTGAATATACGTCAGTCAACTAAATTGAAGGTTCCTATACAAAAATGGAGGCTATCAAGAGACAGCTGCGCATTTAAGAATTATGCAAGAACAGAAGAGGCCTACGAATTGTTTAAAAAATTGAGAGAAATTGAGGCCAGAATAAACAATCAATTAGAAACAAAAAGAGCTATAACACCGGAAGACGTATCACGTATAATTAAGAGTGTTGTTTACACAAAAGAGAGTTGCATTATAAATGTGTCAGATTACTATAGATCTGTTATAGAAGAGATGAAATCAGGCATTAGAAACACATCAAAAGGAACAATGTTTTCTTCAGGAACAATCAATGCTTACATACAAACGTATCATCAGTTTATATATTATCAAGAAAAACTGGGAATTATAATCGAATTCAACGATATAGATATCAGCTTTTATAAGAACTACACTGCATATTTGGAGAGTAAGAATTATTCAGTAAACACTATAGGAAAGTGCATCAGCATTCTTAAAGCCATACTGCACTATGCTGAACACGACGGATTCAGTGTAAATAGTGCATATAAGGACAAAACGTTTAAGACAGTCAACAGAGAGAGTGATTCCATATATCTTACAAAAGAAGAGATAGAGAGAATTATTGCTCTTGATTTATCACAAAATAAACATAAGATTTTAGAACAGGTAAGAGATGTCTTTATTGTTGGAGTCTTTACTGCACAACGTGTATCTGATTATAATGGAATTAGTCATGATTGCATAAAAAACATAAATATAAAACACTCGCATAATGGAATAATAGAAACCAAGACAATTAAAATTCTTGAGATAATACAACAAAAGACCAAAACCAAAGTATTAATACCTATTTCATCAACAGTAATGACAATACTGAAAAAATACAACTACAATCTTCCAAAATTAAGAGATTTACAAATAAACATCTACATAAAACAGATAGCAAGAATGGCCAAAATAGATCAGATTGTAGAAGTTCGTAGTATTCGTGGAGGAAAATTCATTGTTGAACATAAAAAGAAATACAAACTGGTATATAGCCATACAGCCAGAAGAACCGGTGCAACACTGATGTATTTAGCCGGAATGGATATTTACGATATAATGAAAATTACCGGTCATTCAAATCCTGATGTATTGAAAAGATATATTAAAGCAGATCAATTTGATGTTACAGAAAAAATTGTTTCAAAATACAATTATTTCGATTAGTAGGTTAAGTTATATATAGCAAAAAATAAGGTTAAAATAGGGTTAATAATTAGTACCATTTTAGTACCATATATCACAATAATAGCATTTAGAAATGCTTAACACCATATACCGATAGGTATATCCCCAACCTGTTTTACATAACAGTCTGATTGTCAGTTAAATTTGAATAATTATTTTTTTAACCTTATTTATTAACTAAAATTTCACATTTATGAAAAAACGTGACTTG
>CALEFD010000020.1 GCA_937876995.1 uncultured Bacteroidales bacterium
TACATCTCCGTTTGATTTGTTAGAACAAGATGTTACAGTGAACAAAAGAAAAAAAGAATAAAGCCTAATAAAATTTTTCATAATTCAATATCTTAAACAGGTTAATTACAACGATAAATATACAACTAAAGGCTATAGTAACCAATCAAATCATAAAAAATTAACTAAAATTACAAGTTTTTATGCAACCTTTATTATTTGAGTGACTAAATCAGATAGCAAAGGTAACTTTGTGGTGATATATGCTAATTATCTGAAACAATTTTACCACCAATTTTTTCGCAAAAAAAGATTATATTTGCAACCTTATTAAAGGATTCAAAAAGAATATGGAGACAAAAAGAAATTTTATAAGCCTTTCTTACGATCTGTTTTTGAAGGACGATGAAGGTGGTTTGGCACTTTATGAACGTGCGCCAAAAGAGAAACCTTTCCAGTTTATCAGTGGTATAGGTTATACCTTGGAATTGTTTGAAAACAATGTAATTAATTTGGCAGTTGGAGATTCTTTTGAATTTTCAATTCCTGCAGATCAGGCATACGGCGAATACGACGATGAGAGTGTAATAGAGTTACAGAAGGCTATCTTTATGCGCGATGGAAAATTTGACGATGAACACGTAAAAGAGGGTTACGTTATTCCACTAAGCGACGGACAGAGCACATTCAATGCGCTTGTTACAAAGATTACTGACAATACTGTAACTGTGGATTTGAATCATCCGTTGGCAGGCGAAGAACTTACTTTTAAAGGTAAAATTTTAGAAAATCGTCCTGCAACAGACGAAGAACTTGCTGCTGCACTTCAGCCTGCAGGTGGTTGCGGTGGTGGATGCGATTGTTGCGGACACGACCACGATTGCGATGGTGGCGACTGCGGTTGCGGACATTGTCACTAATTTATGAATAGCATAGGACAGATACTCAGATTGACCACCTTTGGCGAATCGCATGGCGCAGCTATAGGTGGTATATTAGATGGTTTTCCTACCGGCATAGCCATTGATATGGATTTTGTACAGCAGGAGCTGAACAAACGCCGTCCGGGACAGAGTGCGGTTACCACAGGCAGACAAGAGACAGATAAGGTTGAGTTCTTATCAGGTATAATGGAGGGTGTATCTACTGGCACGCCTATAGCTTTTATAGTGCGTAATGCAGACCATCACTCATCTGACTATGATAATCTTAAAGATCTGTTCAGACCATCGCATGCCGATTTTACCTATCTGTCAAAATATGGTATAAGAGACCATCGTGGAGGTGGTAGAGCTTCTGCCCGTACTACAATAGCACAATGCGTGGCAGGGGCGCTTGCAAAATTGGCGCTAAGGCAGATGGCTCCACAAATGGATATTTATGCATTCTGTTCACAGATAGGTTCGATATATGCAAATCATCCCGCAGATATAAAGGCGGCAAGAGCTATTTCCGATAGCAATGCTGTTCGCTGCCCTGATAGCGAAGCTGCAAATAAGATGGAGTCACTTATTAAAGAGGTGCATAAAGAGCAAGATTCTATAGGCGGTGTGGTAAGTTGTATAATAGAGAACTGCCCTGTGGGGTTAGGTGAACCTCTATTTGATAAACTGCATGCCCGCCTGGGTTACACTATGCTGAATATAAATGCTGCCAAAGGTTTTGAATATGGCGATGGATTTGATTCTGCTACACAACGTGGTTCATACCACAACGACTCTTTCACAACCAATGAAAATGGTAATGTTTCTACCACTTCAAACCATTCAGGTGGTATTCAAGGCGGAATAAGCAACGGGCAGACTATTAGTTTCAGAGTGGCATTCAAACCCACCCCAACTATTGGTATAGCCCAACAGACTGTAGATAAAAACCTAAATGCAGTAACTTTAGAAGCTAAAGGCCGTCACGACCCTTGTGTAGTACCCAGAGCTGTTCCTGTAGTGGAGAACTGTGCTGCATTTGTTATATTAGACAGTCTTTTAATGAATAAGATTTGGCAATAACAAACCATACCTATTTATATAATAAAAGCCTCAATTTTTTTGAGGCTTTTATTATTAAAACAACGTTTCCCATTTATCTGCAAGTTCCTGCATAGAACTGAAGAGTATTGATGCCCCTTCGTTCAGTAGAACTGCATCATCCAAAGGACCTGTATTTACTGCTATGGTCTCTATTCCTGCTGCAACTGCCGCACGCACACCCATTGGTGCATTTTCTACCACAACTGCCTGCGATGCATCTACACCTGCCAATTCCAAACCTTTCAGATATGGATCGGGGAATGGTTTGCCACGTTTCACATCGAACGATGTAACCATTTTTTCACGTGTTATATATCCTTCAAAATCTTTTACCACACGCTCTATCAGAGTCTTTTGACCGGAACCAGTAACTATATGAATCTTAAGTCCGGCTGCTTTTGCCTTTTTGAATACCTCCATGGCTCCCGGCATTATCTCTGCCATAGGCATATTTCTAAAGAGTTCGGCTTTATGAGCATAAATCTCCTTTACCTCTTCTTCTGTTGCTCCATAACCACGTTCACGCAGACTGACCTGGTTAACAGTATATGAACCTGTACAACCTTCGTGCATATATACCTCCATAGGCGGCATATTCATACCGTAAAAGGCCATGGTTTCACTCCAAGCTTTTGCGTGATTTGGCATTGAATTATATAAAACGCCATCCATATCGAAAAGGATGGCGCTTTTGTTATTTAGTTTCAAACTCATTATTTCTTTATTCTTTCCAATATTGCCTTAGATTCAGCTTCGTAACCCGGTTTATTCAACAGCGCAAACATATTCTTCTTATAAGCCTCTACACCCGGCTGGTTAAATGGATTTACCTGTAGCATATATCCGCTTATACCGCAAGCCTTTTCAAAGAAATAGATAAGCTGTCCCAACCAATACTCTTTCAGTTCAGGTATGGTAATACGGATGTTAGGAACACCGCCATCTACGTGTGCCAACTGTGTTCCTAATTCTGCCATCTTATTAACTTCGTCAACATGTTTACCTGCCAGGAAGTTCAAACCATCCAGATTCTCTTCGTCAGAAGGAACCAAAACAGAGTGCTGCACCTTATCTATAGATAGTACTGTTTCAAATATGGTACGTTCACCCTCTTGAATCCACTGTCCCATAGAGTGCAGGTCTGTTGAAAAATCTACTGATGATGGGTAGATACCCTTATTATCTTTACCTTCTGATTCACCATACAGCTGTTTCCACCACTCTGCAAAGTAGTGTAACTTAGGTTGGAAGTTCACCAAAATCTCTATCTTTTTACCTGTACGATACAGAGCGTTTCTGGCTGCTGCATATACGGCTGCAATATTATCATTGAAAGCAACTTCTGATGAAGTCATCTTCTCCATATCGGCTGCGCCTTTTACCAATTCTGCTATATTGAAACCTGCTACAGCTATAGGTAGCAAACCAACAGGAGTAAGTACTGAATAACGTCCGCCTACATTGTCAGGAATAACAAAGCTCTTGTAGCCCTCTTTATCGGCACAAACACGCGCTGCACCCTTTTTGGCATCGGTAATAGCTACTATAACTTTCTTTGCCATCTCCTTACCGCGTTCGTCTTCACACTGTTTCTTTAGAAGACGGAATGCCAATGCAGTTTCTGTTGTAGTACCCGATTTTGATATATTGATTACACCAAAACGTTTTCCTGAAAGATACTGTGTAAGTTCAAACAGATAATCTTCACTGATATTGTGTCCTGCAAACAGAACAACAGGCTGATCTTTCTGTTGCAACAGATGTGCAAAGCTATTGCTGAATGCCTCAATCACTGCTTTTGCACCTAAATAGCTGCCACCAATACCTGCTACAACCACTACATCGCAGTTCTCTTTCAACACTGCTGCAGTTGCATCAATTTCTGCAATAAATTCAGCACTGATAGAAGAAGCCAAGTTTACCCAACCTATGTAATCGTTGCCTAAACCTGTACCTTTTTCCAATTTTTCAATAGCCTCTTTTGCTTCGGATTCCATGGCCTGCACTGCACCTGCAGGTATGAATCCCTGAATCTGTGAAATATCAACTTTAATCATACACATATTGTTGTTTCGTTATTATTTAAATGAATCTGTCAGTAATTTTATCTCTATTACAGGAGATATCTGGTCATAAAGTATGTCGTATATTGCATTAAGTATAGGCATATTGACACGATAGTGTTCGTTTACCTCTTTCATACATTTAGTTCCGTAATAACCTTCGGCTATCATCTCCATCTCCAATTGAGCCGATTTTACAGAATAGCCCTTACCTATCATTGTTCCAAACACTCTGTTTCTACTAAACTTAGAGTAACCTGTAACCAACAAGTCTCCCAAATAGACTGAATCGTTAACAGCTCTGTTTGGCATAGGTCTGGCCACTGCCAAAAAGTCGTTCATCTCTTGAATGGCATTTGACATAAGTACTGCCTGAAAATTATCGCCATACTTTAAGCCACTGCAAATACCGGCAGCAATAGCATAGACATTCTTTAGTACAGAACTGAATTCAATACCTGCCACATCGGTGCTGACCGAAGTCTTAACGTAAGTATTGGTAAGTTTTTTGGCTATCATCTGGGCATTTTCAATATTCTGACAACCAACAGTAAGATAAGAGAGACGTTCCATTGCCACCTCTTCTGCATGACAAGGGCCTGCTACTACCGATATATTTTCTACAGGAACTCCGTAATAGCGATGGAAATAATCAGACATAAGAAGATTATCGTCAGGAACAATTCCCTTTATGGCCGATACTACAAATTTATCGCGTATCTTCACTTTAAGTCTCTTCATGTGAGATTTAAAGTAAGGCGACGGAGTTACAAAGACCAACACCTCTGAATCTTCTACCACTTTATTGATATCGGAATAGAAGTTTATGCGGTTGGTATCGAACTGCACAGTGGTGAGATACGCCGGATTATGCCCCAATCTTTTAAAGTCCTCAATTCTATCTTCTCTACGAATGTACCAGTTGATAGAATCTTCTGTTGAGAGCAGAATCTTGGCTATGGCAGTTGCCCAACTACCACCTCCCATTATTGCCAGTTTTCCTTGTGGAATAGCCATATAATTAATCTTTTGTTTCAGGCTTCATTTGTGGGAAGAACAGCACCTCTTGAATAGCCTGCTGTCCTGTCAAAAGCATAGTAAGACGGTCTATTCCTATACCAATACCGCTGGTAGGAGGCATACCGTATTCAAGCGCACGTACAAAATCCTGATCTATAAACATAGCTTCGTCATCGCCTTTCTGGCTTAAACGCAACTGTTCCTGGAAACGTTCGTACTGGTCTATAGGATCGTTCAATTCGCTGTAAGCATTTGCCAACTCCTTACCGTTTACCATAAGTTCAAAACGTTCTGTCAAACCCGGTTTGCTGCGATGAGCCTTTGTTAGTGGCGACATCTCTACAGGATAATCTATTATGAATGTAGGCTGTATATATGTACCTTCGCAGAATTCACCAAAGATTTCATCTATAAGTTTACCCTTACCCATGCTGGCATCCACATCCAGTTTAAGAGCCTTGCAAACTTCGCGAATTTCATCTTCCGATTTGCCTTCCAAATCGTATCCTGTCTTCTCTTTGATAGAATCCAATATAGAGATTCTCTTATATGGAGCCTTAAAGTTGATGGTGTTATCGCCTATCTTGGCTTCGTATGAACCATTAACCTCAAAACAGATTTTTTCCAATAGTTTTTCTGTGAAATCCATCATCCAGTTGTAGTCCTTGTACTGAACGTATAGTTCCATACAGGTAAATTCAGGATTATGGGTTCTGTCCATACCTTCGTTACGGAAGTTCTTGCCTATTTCATAAACACCTTCAAAACCACCTACTATAAGGCGTTTCAAATACAATTCTGTTGCTATACGGCAATACAAATCTATATCCAGACTGTTATGATGTGTAATGAAAGGTCTTGCACTTGCGCCACCCGGTATAGACTGCAAAATAGGAGTTTCTACCTCTGTGTAACCGGCACCATCCAATACTGAACGCATTGTTGAGATTATCTTAGAGCGTTTCAGGAATGTCTCTTTTACACCTTCGTTCACTACCAAATCCACGTAGCGCTGACGATATCTTGAATCGGGATCGTCAAACTTATCGTATGCCACACCGTCTTTATATTTTACTATAGGCAGAGGACGAAGTGATTTAGCCAATACGGTTAGTTTCTGTGCATGAATGGTAATTTCTCCCATCTGTGTACGGAACACAAAACCTTCAATACCAATAAAATCGCCTATATCAAGCAACTTTTTGAATACTTTGTTATACATCTCTTTGTCTTCGCCCGGGCAAATATCATCGCGGGTTACATATATCTGGATACGTCCTTTTGAATCCTGCAATTCTACAAACGATGCCTTACCCATAATGCGACGGCTCATCAATCGGCCTGCTACACACACCTTTCTTGGCTCATCTTCGTCTTTGAATTCAGCTTTAATATCTACCGAAAAGGCATTGGTTGGATACATAGCTGCAGGATATGGATCTATACCCATAGCACGCAACTCTTTAAGGCTCTCGCGTCTGTATTGTTCCTGATCGTTCAGTTCAATGTTGCTCATTTTTAAATGATTGATAAAATACTACATCTGCCGGCAAAAGCAAAATCCGGCAATATCGTTTGCAAAGTTAGTCATTTTTGATGTATCAACAGACAATGAAGGGCATTTTTCAACCTTATTTATTTTATAAAACCATCCGGTCTTACACATATACTTACAAACAGCATAATAAAAACAAGCCCCTTAAACTATTTTTTAACTTTATTTAAAGTATGCAACAAGTATAATATAATATTAACAAACTGCAAATAATATCAAATATTTTTTACAGTCTGTCAATTTGAATACATTTGCCAAATCAAATTGAGAAATTATGAACACAAAAGAAAACAATAACTATTCAGGAAAATCGGAACAGTCAGTCAGAATACAGACTTCCGTGCTTAGTAAAATAGAGAAGAGAGTGCTTATTTGGCTGGCACAGCGACAGCCACGATGGGTAAATTCCGATATGCTGACATTTTTGGGAACAATAGGCGCACTGATTATAGCTGCAGGATATGTTTTATCCAATAAAAACATAAACTTTCTATGGTTATCGTCATTCGGGTTTATAGTCAACTGGTATGGCGATTCATTAGATGGAACATTAGCAAGGGTTCGCCATTGCCAACGTCCTAATTATGGTTATTATTTGGACCATTCAGTAGATGCTATTAACGAAATTTTTATGTTTATTGGCATAGGGTTATCATCATTTCTGGATATTCGCATAGCCATGGCCGGGCTTATCATCTACTTTTTGCTAACAATAAACGTAAGCATAAACGCGCATCTGAAAGGAGAGTTCAGATTGACATACGCCAAAATGGGACCTACTGAGTTTAGAATCATTATGATTATCTTAAATACGCTTATCATCTATTGGGAGGCGCTGCGTGAAAGGATGAATATAATTGGTTTAACACTTATTGGACTACTCTTTATTATATACGTCAGCACCCTTATTACAGACGCAAAGGGATATGCAAAGATGGACAACGAACTAAAAAACAGGCATAAAGAGTAATGGCACTGCTCACTTACACCGATCTGGAACAGATTTCTCCGCTTTTCAAAGGCAAAAGCGGACATATTCTTGCAAACTGTTTAATGAAATTGTTTGCTGTTGATAAGGTGTGCGAACTATACGACAATAACGAAGAGTATCTGGGTGTGGATTTTGCCCATCATATTCTTCAGGATATAGGTGTTAACTATACAGTTATTGGCAGTGAAATTCTGGAAGAACTTCCAAAAGGAGCTTTTATAACCATAAGCAACCATCCATACGGTAGTATTGATGGAATAATGCTTATAGATTTAATAGGCAGATACCGACCCGATTTCAAAGTCCTGGTCAATCAGTTTTTAGGGTATATAAAACGATTAGAACCAAACTTTATTAAGGTAGTGCCCACGGGAAAACAAAAAGAGGGTATCAAGAAAGAGAGTTTAAGAGGTATTATGCAATCGCTTAAACACCTGCAAGCAGGCGCTCCATTGGGATTATTCCCTTCGGGAGCAGTTTCTGATTTAAGTATAAAAGATGGTTGTATTCGCGACAGGGAGTGGCAGATGTCCGCCATACAGCTTATAAAGAAATCGCGTGTACCTGTTGTTCCCATTAGATTCAGAGACAGGAATTCAATGTTCTACTATCTGTTGGGATTAATTGATTGGCGGTTAAGAGTAACACGACTGCCACGCGAAGTATTTAACAAAAGGAACAAAACCACACGCGTTGAGATTCTCCCTATTATCACGGTGGAAGAACAAGACAAATACTCCAACATTGAAGAGTTCCGCACCTTTCTGCGCTCAACAATATATCCTATTCCAAAATAAGTTTGCAATTGGATTGCACGTTAAAGTAATTACTTTTGCAGCGACAAATATAATATGATAGTCTATGCAAGAAATAATCGCTTTAGTCAATGAAATGTCGCCATACCTTCTATTAGGTTTTTTATTGGCAGGTTTAATGCACTCTTTTATTCCAAACAGGTATTACAAAGCTTATTTGGGTGGTAATTCGTTTCGTTCGGTTCTGTACGCCACGCTATTTGGCATTCCGCTGCCACTATGTTCATGCGGAGTTATTCCCACTGCAATGTCTTTACGCAAAGAGGGAGCGTCAAAGGGAGCTACTACAGCATTTCTGATAGCCACACCGCAAACGGGAGTTGATTCTATAATTGCGACCTATTCTTTAATGGGACTGCCCTTTGCACTTGTACGCCCCATTGCAGCACTGTGTACTGCACTTTTTGGAGGTAGTATTGCAAATATCTTCAGCAAAAAAGAGATAGAAGCACCTATACAGAACATAGAAGAGCAAAGCCACAAAGAGGAGAAACGGAACTTTATTCAGAAGATTGTTTCGGCATTGCGCTATGGTTTTGTTGATATGATGCAAGATATAGGCAGATGGTTGGTTTTAGGCTTGATAATTGCAGGTCTTATCACAGTATTTGTGCCTGAATCTTTCTTTGCATCGTTTGCCCACAATTCATTACTAAGCATGCTGATAGTTCTGCTGTTTGCCATTCCAATGTATCTGTGCGCAACCGGTTCCATTCCCATTGCAGTTGCACTGATGCTAAAAGGATTGTCACCGGGAACAGCTTTGGTTCTACTTATGGCAGGACCTGCAGCCAATATGGCATCTATCTTGGTCATTAATAAAGTTTTAGGTAAGCGTAATCTTATTATTTATCTATTTTCCATTATATCAGGAGCTATGATATTTGGATTGGGAATAGACTACCTTTTACCAAGAGAATGGTTTACTGCAGGGCTTACTGCAATACAGGAATCGTGCCACAACCACCACAACGGCTGGTTTGAATATATTTGGACAATTGTATTATCTGTTCTTCTAATCAATGCACTATTATTAAGATATTGCAAAAAAGAGAAACATTGTCACTGCAACAGTTGTGATACTACTAAACAAAAAGGAGAAAATATGACTATTACTATTCAAGGAATGAACTGCAACCACTGCAAGAGCAGTGCTGAAAGGGCTCTTATGAGTATTGAAGGTGTTGAAAAAGTGGATATAGATTTGGCTACCGGCACTACCGTTATAACAGGCAAGGCAACTATTGAAGATGTAAAAAATGCAATCTACTCTATAGGGTTTACCATAAAAGAGTAAAAGACAATTTACACAGATACGGCAACGGAACAAAAATGCGCCCAAACTGTAGCATTAGAGAAGAATGTATAACCATACAGTTTATAATACAGTTTTCAACCCAATTAGAACCGATTAACACAAATAGGGGCATAGTAATAACCAGATTGTTGAAAAAATATTCTTAACTTTGCGCATAATTATAAAGCGGCCCCGTAGCTCAGTTGAATAGAGCGTCAGATTCCGGTTCTGCAGGTCTTGGGTTTGAGTCCCAACGGGGTCACCGAACTGTTATTAACTGACAATAATTGTCCTATAAATAGAAATAAAGAATGAGTTACCTGATTGTACCAAAGAACTACAAGCAACTGCTCACTATGAGACAGACCGAGCAGGGTATTAAACTTATAAAAGAGTTCTTCCAACAGAACCTTTCAACCGGTTTGCAGTTACGCCGTGTGACTGCCCCACTGTTTGTTTTGAAAGGCATGGGTATAAATGACGATTTAAACGGAATAGAACGTGCAGTCACATTCCCAATAAAGGATTTAAACGACGCAAAAGCTGAAGTGGTTCACTCTTTAGCCAAATGGAAACGTTTAACTTTGGCAGAATATGACATTAAACCGGGATATGGTATTTATACAGATATGAATGCCATACGTTCTGACGAAAACTTAGGAAACTTACATTCACTTTACGTTGACCAATGGGACTGGGAACGTACTATAACAGCAGAAGACAGAAATATTGATTTCCTAAAACGTATTGTTAGAAAGATATATTCGGCAATGCTTAGGACTGAATACCTTATAAATGAAACATACCCGCAGTTAGAGCCATTCCTGGCACGAGAAGTCTTCTTTATACATTCAGAAGAACTAAGAAGAATGTATCCTGACATGACAGCAAAACAGCGTGAAGATGCTATAACAAAAGAGCATGGAACTGTATTCATTATGGGAATTGGTGGTAAACTTGAAGATGGCAAAGAGCACGATTTACGCGCACCCGACTATGATGACTGGACCACTCCAAACCAGGATGGATTCTATGGTTTGAATGGAGATTTGTTGGTTTGGAACTCTATTCTGGACCGCTCTGTTGAATTATCATCAATGGGTGTCAGAGTAGATAAAAAAGCTCTATTACACCAATTGGAATTGACCGGACAAGAGGAGCGCAAAGAACTATATTTCCACAAAAAGTTACTGAACGGAGAACTACCGTTATGTATAGGTGGAGGTATTGGTCAGTCCAGACTTTGTATGCTGTTCTTACAAAAAGCCCACATTGGTGAAATCCAGGCAAGTATTTGGCCGGAAGATCAGATAGCAGAGTGCAAAAAAGCAGGCATAGAACTTATATAATATCTATGAAGGTAAAAATTGAAGAGAGTTGGGAGAAGGTTTTGCAGCCCGATTTTGACAAGCCTTATTTTAAGGAACTGACAGATTTTGTCAGGTCTGAATATGCTGCCACTACCATCTACCCACCCGCTTCACTTATCTTCAATGCTTTTAATCTCTGTCCGTTTGACAAAGTAAAAGTGGTAATAATAGGACAAGACCCTTACCATGGTCCGGGACAGGCGCACGGATTATGTTTCTCTGTAAATGACGGAGTACAATTTCCGCCTTCACTACAAAACATATTCAAGGAGATAAAGTCTGATTTGGACATACCTATACCTACCAGTGGAAATTTAACAAGATGGGCAGAACAGGGAGTTTTGCTTTTGAATGCCACGCTTACTGTCAGAGCTCATAGTGCAGGTTCACATCAGAAAAAAGGCTGGGAGACATTTACCGATTCTGTAATAAGAATTTTAGCCGAACAGAAAGAGAATCTGGTTTTCATTCTATGGGGAGCATACGCACAAAAGAAGGGTGCATTCATTGACAATAATCGCCATTTGATACTTTCATCTGCACACCCATCACCCCTATCGGCATACAATGGTTTCTTTGGCAATCACCATTTCAGCCTAACCAATAAATGGCTGACCGAACATAATCTAAAGGCTATAAACTGGTAATCAATACCAATTAACCGCATTGGAAGAACTGGAGCGTTTCTTCAATTTAAGTACATCCGACAACATACTTGAATTGGCTCTTACAGTAAAGTTGTATGATGAAGAGCCCGAGGCTAAGTATTACTGGTATGTAGGTCAAGAGAATCCAGTGGATATTGACACCGACAATCTTAAGGCTGCCACCAATGAGGCAGGATGGCATTTGATAGGTGAGTCCATTGATGGATTTACGCTGACCTTCAATAATGATAATCTTATTGAATTTGAGGAAGAGAAGCAATACTATCTGGTTATTCCTGAAGGGTTAGATGTCCTGGCAGCAGATGGCAACGCTTTACTAGAATACAAAACATTCTTTCCAGTAGATTGTAATATAGCGAACCATAAAGCCTATGTATACTACACTTCTGTATGGGAAGTTAAAGGTTTAGTACTTAAGTCTGGTGTTACCAAGTATTATTGGTATGTTGGGCAGGAAGATCCAGCAAATAATCAAACTGTAACCTACACTACAGGAGGAGAAGGATGGAGGTTGATTCAACAACCTAGTTCTGTGACCAAAAACAATCCCTTGTTTGATACTACAGATAGTGACGAAGAAGCGATTGTGGGTACAAAGGCGGCCAATTGGTACATTGCTTTCCCTGCAGATAAATCATACCGAATCTTTGACTCTGACCATGAAGACCAAATTACTGTTGGCAACTTCTATGAGTATTCTAACATTACTTTCAATGATGTAGATTATGTTGTTAAAGATGATGAAATTATCATCGTTGATGCTAACACTGGTCGTTTCTTAAAAGGAAGAGCTTATTCTGATGGATTACATCAAGCAATTCAAGTTAAAGAAAGAGTTTCTGTAAAAGCTGAAACTGTAACTTTAGCTACTATTACATATCAAAACTTCTTTAGATTATATAATAAAGTTGCAGGTATGACTGGTACTGCAAAAACAGAAGAAGAAGAATTCTTAGAAACATATAATATGAGAGTTATTGAAATTCCTACTAATGTTGTAGTTAATAGAATTGATGATAATGATATTATTTTTGGAACTAAGAACGCAAAATATAATGCATTAATCAAAGATGTTGCTGAAAGACATGCAAAAGGTCAACCAGTTTTAGTTGGTACAATTGCAGTAGAAACATCTGAAGTTATTTATAATTTAATGCTTAAAGCTGGATTAAAACCTGAAATCTTAAACGCTAAGAATCACGAAAGAGAAGCAGATATCATTAAAAACGCAGGTCAAATTGGTGCTATTACAATTGCAACTAATATGGCTGGACGTGGTACAGATATTAAACTTGGTGAAGGTGTAAAAGAACTTGGTGGTTTAGCAGTTTTAGGTTCTGAAAGACATGAATCAAGACGTATCGACAATCAATTAAGAGGTCGTTCAGGTCGTCAAGGTGACGTTGGTTACTCAAGATTTTACATTTCATTAGAAGATGACTTAATGAAGAGATTTGGTGGAGAAAGATGGCAAAAATTCTTTACTGATAGTGGGGATGCTATTTCATTTAAATTAATCGATGGTGCTATTAACCAAGCACAAAAGAAAGTTGAAGGTGCAAACC
>CALEFD010000021.1 GCA_937876995.1 uncultured Bacteroidales bacterium
TATCTGCGCATAAGATTCTTTGCAGAATATTCAGGTAGTTGTAGTTTTGCATTACATTCGTCAAAAATCTCTTTTGCAGTATCGGGATTTAGAACTTTGTCTATTCCAAAACATGTTTTAAGTTCCAGATGTGTCCAATGATACAGTGGGTTACGCATTGCGTATGGAATGGTTTCTGCCCATTTTTCAAATTTTTCCCAATCGGAAGCATCACCGGTGATATATTTTTCCGGAACACCATTAGCGCGCAAAGCACGCCATTTGTAATGGTCACCACCCAACCATAGCTCTGTTATTGAACTGAACTGATGGTCTTCTGCAACCATCTTTGGGTCTAAGTGGCAGTGATAATCAATAATTGGTAAACTCTTTGCAAAATTGTGATACAGATGTTTTGCTGTCTCTGATTGCAAAAGGAAATCTTCATGTATAAATGGTTTCATATCTGCTTAATTTGGTTAATCTTCAAGTAATCTTACTATATGTCTGGAGTAGATATTGTTACATACTTGTGCTCCAACTATCTCTTTGTTGCGTTTTAGCGCAGCGTAATATTCTTCTCCGTATTCGGCTGCTATCTTGTAACTTACGTGAATAGCCTGTCTGAAATCCGGGTTGAATTTTGGGTCTGACTGTTCATGTCTTAAAGCTCTGGCAAACTGTTCGCCGGTCCAATTTGCAATGGTTTCTGCTGTAGGCAGGTTGTTACGATTGATATCTATGACAGTGGCGTATGGAGCGCATAGTTCGTCCAAACGGTCTAACGATTCTATGGCAATTTTTTTTGCAAGTGCCAATGCTTCTTTGTCAGAAAGCGCAAGGCCTATCATCTCTTCAAGCCAGGTGGTGCCGGCTGTCTTGATATGAATTCCTTTATCATATTTTCTCAATAAACGTCCCATGACCGGGTAAATAGAGAATTTATCGCTACCTGAATGGATACTTAGTTTAAGCTCTTTGGGTAGTCCAAACTCTTTAACTGCGTAATCTATTACCAATAAATCCTGTTCAAATTCTTTGGTGAACAGATCTACATTGCCTACATAATCTACACCTTTGTTAAAGCGGCCTGAAAATTTTGGAGCAATGGTCTGTGCAGGAATTCCTTCCATGGCTAACGCACTGAGTATAAAGAATATCTCAATTGGAGTCTGCGGATAATCTACTTCGTCCATAGATACTTCTGTTACAAAGTTGTCTGCTCCTTTTTTGCTTGCTATATATCTGTAAATACGACCGGCCTCTTGAATAGCATAAAGATATTTGTCTGCTATTCCCGTTACTACATCAATTCCGGTTTGGAATGGTGTATCTATTTTTGGTACGGAAAGTTCTCCTATATACTTCTTGTTAGCTTCTATAAATCTATCTATATCGGCTTGCTCTGCCTTTTTGCCAATATAGTCGGCTACATCGATAGTAAAAAAGTTTGAAGCATCCAGAAACTTATCAACATTGTTCATGTTTATGTGGTCGGCATCTACAAAGTATGGATTTTTAAAACCTAACGATTTAACTGCTGTATCGGCTTCCTTCTTTGTATCTTCCGGTGTGGAGCCAACAATCTGATGCTCTCTGTTTGATTTGTTCCATACAGGTGTAAAATCTACTGACAAACTTTTCTTGGCTTTTATAAGAGCTTCTAACCCAAAACCGCCTTGGTGAGAAAATCTATCACCAATACCAAATGAATATTTTCCTAACGTTAACATAGTGTATAGTTAATTCTTGTGTGTAAATATAGTACATTTATTTGAGTAATTAACTTTTTGACTTAAATTTGCAGAGAAGACTAACCAAAAATTACTATTTTATAATATGAAATATTCATT
Organism: uncultured Bacteroidales bacterium; assembly: GCA_937876995.1. GTDB lineage: Bacteria > Bacteroidota > Bacteroidia > Bacteroidales > Bacteroidaceae > Colenecus. The sequence goes on from CALEFD010000021.1 coordinate 1,833, forward strand.
TGAAGATTTAAAGGGAAAGAATTGTGTTATCACAGGTGGCTTTGGTGTAATAGGTATGGCGCTTACACGCGGATTGGCTGAAACAGGTGTAAATCTTGCTGTTATTGGTAGAAATCCTGCTACGCCCGATAAGGCAAAAGCGATAGCTGCAGAATTTGGTGTAAAGTGTATTGGAATTTCTGCAAGTGTTACTGATAAGCAACAGTTGGAAGCTGCACGCGAACAGATACACACAGAAATTGGAAAAATTGATATGCTGATAAATTGTGCAGGAGGTAATTCACCTAAAGCTACTTGCAGTGTGGAACAGATGACAAAGGATGATGCTCTTGCCGATACTTTCTATGGTTTGAGTATGGAAGGTTTCCAGGATGTGTTTGATTTGAATTTTATAGGTACTCTGCTACCTACAATGGTATTTACAACCGATATGATTGAGGCAGGTAAAGGCAATGTACTAAATATCTCTTCTATGAATTCAATACGTCCATTGACAAAGATTCCTGCTTATTCTGCTGCAAAAGGTTCTATTAACAACTTTACACAGTGGTATGCAGTACACGTAGCCCAGATGGGTATTCGTTGTAATGCTATTGCTCCTGGTTTCTTCCTCACAAATCAGAATCGTTTCCTCTTAACAGATGAACAGACCGGAGAACTGAAACCACGCGGAAAGAAGATTATAGCAAACACTCCAACTCACAAATTTGGTGAACCGGAAGATTTGGTAGGTACAATGCTTTATCTGCTTAGCGACATATCGTCGTTTGTAACAGGCGTGGTAATTCCTGTTGATGGTGGTTATGCAGCATTTGGTGGAGTATAATAATATATAAGGTATGAAGAGAGCAATAGTCCTGTTGTGTGTTTGTATGCTGATAACAAAATTATCGGCGCAGACTATAGAATTTGAGACGGCGAAAACTGCAGTCAATAATATGAAGGTGGGTTGGAATTTGGGAAATTCGCTTGATGCGGTATCTACAGATACAACAAATATGTATATAGAGCGATGGACTGATAGAACACCCAAATCTTATGAAACCGCATGGGGACAGCCTGTTACAAAACCGGAATTACTGGAAATGTTTTCAGATGCTGGATTTAATGCAATCAGAGTCCCTGTTACCTGGTATCCGCATTTGGGATCTGCTTTCTTCAAGAAGACACCTGCAACAACTGTGTGGAGCCCTTATAAACAACCTATAACCGGCGATATAGATCCTGTGTGGTTGAAACGTGTACGCCAAGTAGTTGATTATGTAATTGAGCAGGACATGTATTGTATTCTAAATGTGCATCATGATACCGGTGCTAATAATGTAGCCTGGTTGGTCGCAGATGGTTCAATATACAATAAGAGTAAAGATTTGTATGTTAAACTATGGACTCAAATTGCCGAAGAGTTTAAGGATTATGGCGAAAAACTAATCTTTGAAGGCTATAATGAGATGCTTGATAAATATAATTCATGGTGCTTTGCATCAATGAATGCCCCCGGAGGTTACTCCAGAACCGATGCTAACGATGCATACAATGCAATCAATAACTATGCGCAGTCTTTTGTAGATGCAGTTAGAGCTACCGGTGGAAACAACAGCGTAAGAAATCTTATTGTGACACCGTATGCTGCTTGTAGTGGACAGGGAAAAGATGCATGGAGTGATCATCTGAATGATCCATATACAAAGTTTGTATTCCCGGAAGATACTCCTGCAGATGGAAAGAAACATCTTATTCTGCAAATTCATTATTATCAGCAGAATCTTGAAGATTTACAGTCAGCTAAGGCAGACGCAACAGCTATGCTTAAAAATTTGCGCAGTTTATTTTCACAACTCACAATTCCTATCATAATAGGAGAGTGGGGTTCTCTGAACGAAGCCGATAATGATAACGGTGATTACAAGATGTATAAGGATAATCTTTTAGAGTATTGCAGGTTTTTTGTACAAGAGGCTAAGAAGAAAAAAATAGCTACATTCTATTGGAAGGGGCTTTCCGATGGTGATTCGCGCAGCGTACCTGAGTTTAATCAGCCGGATCTTGTGGATGCAATTATCAAGGGTTATTATGGTGAAGGTGGCTATAATGGTATAGATAATGTGAATTCAGATGATAATGAATATCAGTATATCTACAAACTGGACGGAACCAGAGCCTCTGATATGAATACTCCCGGTTTCTATATAGTTAACGGCAAAAAGTACTACAAAAACTAATGAATGAAGAAACTATTTTTAAAATACATTCTATCCTGATAGCTTTCATTATACTTTGTTCTTGTAATGATAGTTTGCTTGTGCCAAATACAGATTCTTGGTTAGATGCAACGGCCATTGAGAATTCTGAACAGAAAGGCTATTTGACTAATCCAATTTTTTATAGTAATGGTGTGTGTTTTTATTTAGAGGACACAATTGCAGTTATAGCACCAAGTGTAGAAATACTTCATGGCTTTAGAGTTATAGAAACAAATTTCTATAGGGATTCAGTTGTTATACCTACTTTTGTTCATCATAATGGAAAGGATTATCCGGTAAGGAAAGTAGGAACCGGAGCATTTAGTAGCGCGCAGTATCTTAGTCATTTAATTATTCCTGAAGGAATAGTAGAGATTGAAAATGGTGCATTTTCATATAGTGCTGTAAAAAGTATAAACATACCGTCAACAACAATTTCTATAGGAATAGATGCATTTCAGAATTGTAAGTATCTGGAAAAGATAATTATATCTGAAGATAATAATGTGTATTGTTCTGTTCCCGATGAAGTTGTGATTGTTGATAAGAGGGATAGTAAATTATTTAGAGCGATTCATGCAACTTATATACCTTCTTTTATCAATAGTATAGGTAGTGGAGCATTTAATGGTCTTGATTATAGAAGTTTGATTATTCCTGAAAATGTAAGCATTATAGAACCTGGTGCATTTTTGAATTGTTCAATTGATAGTATAATTATTCATCCTAATAACATCTCTTTTGATACTACTCCTGGGATAAATTGTATTGTTGAAGAGCAAACCGGACGTCTCATAGTTGCTGCGCGAAAATTCAAGAATATTCCGGATTATGTTAAGGAGATATGTAGCGATGCTTTCAGAGGTGTAGATTTAGGCGATTCCATAATTCTTAATGACAACCTTAATATAATAGGTGATAGAGCATTTTTTGGGCATAATTTTACAGCTATTCATATACCCGCAAATGTGAGCAAAATAGGAGTAAAAGCATTTGCGATAGATGAATCAGTTGACAGTAATAGATTGACATCGTTGAGTGTAGATAATTGTAATCGGCATTTTGAGAGTCCTGAAGGTACTAATGTGATAATTAGAAAATCAGACAAATCGTTAATATTGGGGTGTAGTAAATCTATAATTCCCAAAGGTATTAAAGTAATTGGTTATGGTGCATTTCAGGCCTGCACAATGTCTAATATAAATATACCAGAAGGTGTCGTAAGTATATGCGATTCTGCATTTATTGACTGTTGTGAATTAACGGAGTTGCAATTACCTAAATCACTGAAATCATTAGGAAATAGCGCATTTCAGCGTTGTAGATTATTGTCTAAAGTTGACCTTCCTGACGATTTATTAGAGTTAGGTGATTATTGTTTTTGTTTAACAGATATAGACTCTATTGATATTCCAAATAAAGTGGCGGTTATTGGTGACAATGCTTTTTCTTCAACAAAAATAACTAATCTTGTTATTCCAGAAGGTGTGGCCGTTATTGGGAAAAATTCTTTTTATTCTACACCATTAAAAAGCGTAAGACTGCCGGAAACGTTACTTATAATAGATGAAGGTGCTTTTTGGGACTGTGAGTATCTATCTGAAATAGAACTTCCACAATCTCTAAAGTATATTGGAGGTTATGCTTTTTGTAATACAGCAATAGACCATATTGATTTTGGCGCATTTATAGAAGTGATAGGCAATAATGCTTTTTCTACTTGTAAAAATATAAAATATGTCCAAATCCCTGAGAACGTTAAAAAGATTGGTGATTGTGCGTTTTATGGTTGCCCTTTGGACAGTGTATCTGTACATGAGAACAATAATTATTACTATTCAAATGGTTGTAATGTGATTATTGATAAGCAGACAAATAGGTTAATAACGGGAAGTACAGCTGCAATTATTCCTATAGGAGTTAAAACCATCGCACAACAGTCTTTTTTTGGTATCAATATTGAACAGCTATATATACCTGAAAGTGTTACGAAAATTGAAGAGAGCGCTTTTTATGGCTGTAAACTATTAACAGAAATAAATATGCCTTCCACTATAACTGCTATTGGTAAGTTGTCGTTCTGTTACTGTTCATCGTTACAGAATCTTAATATTTCTATTAGTATTGATTCTATACCTGAAGCAGCTTTTTTAGGGTGTACTTCTCTTGATAGAGTTTCTATACCAGAAGGTGTGAATATGATATGTAATAATGCTTTTCAAGGTTGTGCAAATTTAAAATATGTAGAGATTCCATCAACAGTAACTTATATAGGTAAAGATGTTTTTAAAAACTGTGGACAGTTAACTAATGTTGTCAACAAGTCGGATATTCAATTAGAATCTATTCACGTGCCCAAAACTAATACTGGATTCAAACATTCAATGGCGAAAGTATTTACAGATACCTTACCATCAGGAGAAGTATTTATTTATGAATGAATTATTGTTGTATTTTACATTTGTTCAAAGATTCCAGCATCTGTCGTGGTATAGAATTTTTTAGCGCCATTTTGTGCTAATATTACAAAAAAAGAAATATGGTCTTGCATTCCTGAGAATGTAGCTTTGTCTGCATCTGACATTTCTATGTCGTTTCCACTTACTACATTGGGGTGTGTATGTACTAAATATAATGGATCTTCTGGAATATTATCCCAATTAAGGTGTTTTATAGTCATTTGTGTAGAAGTTGCATTAACGTCTTCAATTAATATACCTGAATCAAACCAAATATAGCCAGCCCATTCCTTATTGGTGGCGAGTGAATTCTGTCTGCATTTTGATATTGTTTCATATGGAGACCATGCTCTCATTTTAATGCTCCCGTTTGATAATACATATGTTGCATTAGGGGATGCATTTTGCCCCGAATTTAAGTAGCCAGCCAAGGCTTTTACTGCGAAAGATTCTGGATCAGCACTTTTAGTCCTATTAAATGTTCTTACGCGATTCTTTAGTGTGTCTATATCAGAATTATACTGGTATAATAGTGATTGGCATAGTATCTTATCGTCAATTGATAAAGCAGAAAACTCTGGGAATTTTTCATAGAAAGTATTCATTGCATCAATAAAATACAGAAATTCTACGTCAATCGTTTGGCTAAAAATTTTATTTCCAGCAATGATACATTCAAAATCCATTTGGGTAGTGTCATTGCTTAAAACGATATTTTCAAACGTGTTTTTTGCTGTAACCAAATCTATAAATTCGGATGATCTGATTATTCTAAATACATTGTTATTAGTATGATTGTAGTCAAAATCGTATGTATCGCTATAACTACAACTTATTAGTAATACACTTAGTAGGTTTAGAAGTGGATGTCGCAAAATCCTGAGTTGTTTCATACTTATAGTTTTTAATTTATAAATGGGTGTCAATATGAATGAAGTGTAAAAAAGGTAACTAAAAAGTCTTGATATAAGCTTCTGAGGGCGATTTTATTCGTATCCCTATCAGAGGATAATTTCAAATGTCCAATTCTCCAGAATATAAAATGACTTTTTAGTCACCCACTTTTATGCTATATACGTTCCTGCTACAGTGTCACCACCATGTCCGGTCCAATTGGTATGGAAGAACTCACCACGTGGTTTGTCTGTGCGTTCGTATGTGTGTGCACCAAAATAGTCGCGCTGTGCCTGAAGCATATTTGCTGGCAATCTGTCGCAACGATAGCCATCGTAATACTCCAAACCTGCAGTCAGTGTAGGAACCGGAATACCATTTACAACAGCCTGAGCAATTACGTTACGCCAGCTCTGCTGAGCATCAGCCAGTTTCTCCTGGAAGAATGAATCGAGCATAAGGTTTGCCAAATCAGGATTCTTAACAAAAGCATCCTTAATCTTGCCCAAGAATACAGAACGGATTATGCATCCACCGCGCCACATCAATGCTATGCCACCGTAATTCAAGTTCCAACCATACTCTTTTGCTGCTGCGCGCATCAAAGCGTAACCCTGTGCGTATGAAACTATCTTTGCTGCAAATAGGGCCTTGCGAATATCTTCAAGGAATGCCTGTTTGTCGCCTGTGAATTTGGCTGCTTTAGGACCTTCAAGAATCTTGCTGGCTGCTACGCGTTCGTCTTTCTGTGCTGACAGACAACGTGCAAATACAGATTCTCCAATAAGTGTCAATGGAACACCCTGGTCAAGAGCTGCTACTGCTGTCCATTTACCAGTACCTTTCTGTCCGGCTGTATCGAGAATGTAATCTAAAACATAGTTACCTTCATCGTCTTTCTTAGCAAGAATATCGCGAGTAATCTCTATTAGATAGCTATCCAAATCGCCTTTGTTCCACTCTGCAAATACCTGGTGCATCTCTTCGTTTGACATGCCAAGATAATCTTTCATTATCTGGTAACATTCGCAAATCAACTGAATATCGCCATACTCAATACCATTGTGAACCATCTTTACAAAGTGACCGGCGCCATTTTCGCCTACCCAATCACAACATGGTGTGCCATCTTCTACCTTTGCACAGATGCTCTGGAAGATAGGCTTAACAATAGGCCATGCTGCAGGTGAACCGCCCGGCATCATACTTGGACCATTCAACGCGCCCTCTTCACCACCAGATACACCTGTACCTATATAGAGCAGGCCTTTGCTTTCAACGTATGCAGTACGGCGCGCTGTGTCGGGGAAGTGAGTGTTACCACCATCTATAATAACATCGCCAGGTTCAAGCATAGGGATAAGCTTTTCAATAAAATCATCTACAGCCTGTCCTGCTTTAACCATAAGGAATACTTTTCTGGGACGTTCCAAAGATGCAATGAAATCTTCTAAAGATGTTGCACCATAAAAGTTTTTACCCTTTCCACGTCCATTGATAAAGTTCTCTACCTTTTCTACAGTTCTGTTATAAACACTTACGTAAAAACCTTTGCTCTCCATGTTGAGAACCAGGTTTTCGCCCATAACTGCAAGACCTATAAGGCCAATATCTGACTTTCTTTCCATATTGTTTGTAGTTTTTTTTTACAATTTCTGCAAAGTTAGTTCATTCATTTGAAACTCTCCCCATGATGTTAGTATTTCTTTTTTTGTTGAGGCAAAGTTGTTTTTCTTAAAATTAGTTTATATATTCGCAGGGTCAAGCAATTGACAGACATATTGGAAATAAAGCGTTTGCTATTTGTTCTGTTCGTGTTGGAACCTAGGAAATTTCAAAAAACGATAATACATTGAACAAGTTGTAAATGCTCGTACTGTTTTAGTGCGAGTATGACTTGTAGTATTATTAGGTTTTCCTAGGACCGCAGCACGATCAAGTTATGCTCGTGCTTTTTTTATGTACTCACAATATGGATTTGTTGAGGTGGCACACTCAGTACATTATATTAACCTAACCTGCATAAACTGTAGAATGTTTAGTGCCGAATGTTTTATGGTTTGTGTTTATAAAATGTTGAGAATGAAAAAACTCTTTTGTTTGGTGTTCTTGTTACTTTGTGTCTTAATGACACATATTTCTGCACAAAATACCTTGACTATTCATCAAAAAGATGGTCGCTTGTTTAGTTATGGCTTTTTAGAAAAACCTATCATTACTTACACAGAAACAGATTTGGTATTAACCACAGCACACATAGTGGTAGAATATCCATTATCTGCTATCTCAAAGTTTACTTTTACAAAAACAGAAACATCAGTATCCGGTGTCGAAACAGATGTAGTTACTCCCATTTTAGAACTGAAAGATAATACAGTTCATATATCTGGAGCAAAACCATTGCAAACAGTTACTTTAGTAGGTGCAGACGGAAAGATTGTTTCTACCTTCAAAACAGATGCAAGTGGTTCTGTTACTTTCTGCATAGCATCATTGCCTAAAGGTATTTATATTGTAAAATCCGAATCTTTAACTTGTAAAATTTCCAAACGATGAAACAAATAATATTCAAGAGTTTAGTAGTTCGTTCATTAGCATTTATTATGCTTATGATGTGTGTAGTGCCAGCTTCTGCACAGTACTATATGAATGTGTGTAAAAATGATGGTCAAAAATACCAGTTTTTAGTATCCGATATTGATAGCGTCAGTATAACTCAAGATATAATAAATAACTCGCATAATGGTCATGAATATGTAGATTTGGGTTTGCCAAGCGGGCTTAAATGGGCAACTTGTAATGTAGGTGCTGAATCTCCTGAAGATTATGGTGATTACTTTGCGTGGGGTGAAACTGAACCTAAGTCTGATTATAAATGGAAAACTTACAAGTTCCGCACCAGTGGTGATAGTTATAATAACGTAAAGTTCAGTAAATATAACACAGATAGTGACTATGGTCCCATAGATACCAAGACCACATTAGACTTAATTGACGATGCTGCTCGCACCAATTGGGGAGGTTCTTGGCGTATGCCTACTTATAATGATTGGGATGAGTTGAAAAATAATTGCGCTTGGACATGGACTACCTTAAATGGTGTAAAAGGTTACAAAGTAGTCAGCAAGAGCAATGGTAGCAGTATATTTTTGCCCGCTGCAGGTTACGGCGGTGGTACGGATGTTATCGGTGCCGGTTCAAGCGGCTATTATTGGTCCAGTTTGCTTCACTCTCCGGACGGAGTGCACTGTCTGCGCTTCATTTCGAGCGGTGTACGCGCTGTACGTTGGGGCAGCAGCAGTCGTTGCGACGGTCACCCTGTGCGCGCAGTTTGCTTAGATACGGAGAATATCCCTACTTCCTATACAATTAGCTTTAATGCTAATGGTGGAGAAGGTGAAATGTCGTTATTCGAAATCTGGTCAGACGAAACTCCAACTTTACCGATATGCACTTTTACTCGCGATGGCTATGAGTTTATTGGTTGGAACACCAGCGCAGATGGAACTGGTAGCTCATATAGCGATGGTCAGGAAATATCTGTAAAGGAAAACATTACTCTTTATGTACAGTGGAAGGAAATACTAACTCACAATGGTCACGAATACGTAGATTTAGGTTTGCCGAGTGGACTTTTGTGGGCTACTTGTAATGTAGGTGCTGAATCTCCTGAAGATTATGGTGATTACTTTGCTTGGGGCGAAACCAGTCCTAAGAGTGATTATAAATGGGAAACTTACAAGTTCCGCACCAGCGGTGATAATTGGGATAACGTAAAGTTCAGTAAATATAACACAGATAGTGACTATGGTCCCATAGATAC
>CALEFD010000022.1 GCA_937876995.1 uncultured Bacteroidales bacterium
CACCAAATAGTGAATTATTAGCTCTATTGTACCAAAACAGTCCAACTTTTGGTTCGGAATCTTTACCCCTATTTGCAGCCATCAATGCCATGACAGATGCATAATCGTTTTCAGAAAACTCTTCTAATTTGAATGATGAATCTATGTTAGCATCATCATCAATGGGCAAATCTATTTTTAAAGCTACAACGGTTACAACTGACGAATTGAACAAATAATATACAAATTCATTGTACGAAATTTTTCGTTGCCAGATTCCTTTTAGCTTACCATCGAGAGCAGTTGGCTCTCCTATGCCGAATTCAGGATGCAGTAATACATCTTTAAGAAGCGCCTTTATCTTTTCAGCCTTCTCAGAATTTCTGTTTTTTATTGTTTGATAGCACTTTAATGCATCAGGAGCAAACTCTAATTTCATAATTATAGTGAATCTATATCAACTTCTACACTTTGTCCGTTTTTCCACTGTTCAATACTTTTTGTTAGATCATCAGTAACAGCTTGAGACACTAAAACATTTTCGGTAGCTTTAATGGAATTATACTCATCTAAAGAAATTAAAACAGCGGCTGTATTCCCTCTATTTATAATCAATGTTCCATTGTCATTGATTATACTGTCTATATACTTTTTAGCATTCGCTCTAAATTCAGAAATTGTTGTTGTAGTCATATACTATTTTCTAATTAGATTACAAAGATATGTACAAAATCTTGTACATACAAATACTTTGATGCTTTTTGAATAAAAACTAAAGTAGATTCATTATGTATATTTCTATATAACAGACCTCCTATCCCACTTCCAGGTAGTGCACATAGCAGACAACAGCTATTCACTCTGTTTCTTCGCCTTTGAAGATGCGGGTAAGCCATTTGGTAGTACTTTTACCTATTACAGCTCCACTGCCTGCTATCACTGCCGGCATAGCTTTAAATGAATCCATTATGGCCTGACGTTTTATCTTGCGCTTATTTTTTACTCCGGACAATGCTTTGGGGCCTTTAGTTAAGTAAGCACGTGTTACATAACCTATACGCATAGTAAGAAGCGCATTTATGCAGCCTTCCATAGCAGAGCCCATTATAGCACTGGTTATTGAGGACTTTCTTATATTTTCTATTATACCGGAACCAAATCCGTTCTCATCAATATCAGTGCCCATATCAGTTGCATCAATATCTGAACCATCAAAGTCGGCATCGGGAGCATCTGCAATATCAAATGGGGCTACTCCATTGACATCAGTCAAAACTTGTGATGCACAATAGGTTATTAATGCTGTGGTAAGTACTCTTACATATAGTTTAAATAGTTGTGGTTTGGTGGGACGAAAGCCTGTAGCAATGACAATATCGGCTACTAATTTGTAATTCATTACCAATACGGCTATAGTGTCGAATTTGCTATTTTGTGAAATGGCAGTAACCATAAAGACTGTTTTACCCCACTCTTTTATGCGTTTGTTCACACCTAAAACCGACATCTCTTTTGAACCATCCATACGTAATGTTATTTCTGATGTAATGATTCTCTTCAGTTCTTCAATATTTTCGAAATTCTGTTTAATAGTTTCTATTAGTTCTGTTTGGTGCTTTTTTCGTATCTCTATATCTGTTATATAGCCACAATTCTTTGCCAATCGCATAGCAAATGTGTATAGTTGTTTAGTATTCCAATTATCATCTGTTGCAAGCACAGGAAACTCCGGAGCTCTATGCAATTTAATTATTGGTTTGACTATGTAGATAATGGCTAGAATAAGTATAAGTATATAGAATGCATATTCTACATATACATGAGTTAGTTCTCCTACTTTATCACCTATAACTATTAAGTTGCCAAGTAACATTGTAGCTACTATGGCCAAAACTATAGCCACTATCGTAAACAGATTCTTTTTCATTTTATCTTACTACTTTGGTGAATTCCGGTTTGGAGTTAGGTTCGTTACCCACCACTACGTAAATGGTGCTGTTATTATCAACCTTGAATATATAATCAGTTCCATCTGAGGTAATGCGTTTGCCATAAGAAACAGGTGTACCTAATGGAAACTGATAATCACTGCATGCTGCACTAAATATCTGTTTTTCTACATCTGTAACAGGCTGCAGTTCAGAATAATCTGCTAAAACTTCTACATTTTCATCTATGTAGCTGTTTTCTGCCAAAAAGCGTTTCAGTTCCTTTGATGTAGATGAAATACGTGCATTACGAATACCAAATCCGTTTTCAGCTATCTGAGCTTTAGGCAAGGCTTTCTTTAAATCTTGAATAGCCACTTCCATTCCACCGCTGCCAAATGTACTAAATGTTACTATGGTCTTTCCTTCAAAATCATTTTCGTTAATCAATGAATATATAGGCATAGCATAAGTGCCGTACCAAATAGGATAACCCAAGAATATCACATCATATTTTGACAAGTCTGCTTTCAAAGGATTCAACTTAGGCAAAACTCCATTTTGACGCTCCTTACCTACTCTATCAATAGTTTCAGCATATGTTCCAGAATAGGGTTCTTCTAATTCTATTGATTCAATATCGGCACCTAAAAAAATCTGAAGCTCTTTAGCTACAGTTTCTGTTGCTCCTGTTTGGGAATAGTACAGAATAAGCTGTTTTTGTTTTGATTCTTTTGAACCACAGGCTGTAAAAGTTAGTGCTACTGCAGCAAAAACTATGCATAAAAATTGTTTCATTTTGCTTATATATTTTAAATCAATGACCTCAATTTTGTTCTTCGCGACTCATATCAACAATTGTTATATTTCACCTTTCTACAAAAGTAGAACTAATTCTTCAATAATTCACCATTCTCATAAAAAACTATGAATGTAATGTACACTATGTAATTGCCGAATTCAATTCTATTCCTCTACTAATTCATACTCTACACCGAACCACTCGTTAAGTGTTGTTTCTACTTTGTTGTTGATTTCAGGAGTAATCTTATCCTTAATCTTCCTGTAAACAAAGAGCATTGCCACGCCATCATCCAGGATGCCCAAGAACTTATAGATAACACTTGGAATGAAGTCCATAGGCAGAATGGTATAGACGATGGCTGCATAGATAAGTACGCGATCGAGGGTCGATGTATTGTCATCATCCATCACATAGTAGAACTGCAACAGGGGACGAGTAGCCACACGACCGGCTTTCAGCGCCCACGGACGCAACTTTTCCATAACTGTGTTAATCTTACCACGCCAATCAATGTTTCTTACACGATCCAAAAGGGGTGTAATGTCTTTCCCCATAATCATATAAGCAAGAATCATAATAGAAATAGCAATCAACATATTTGTTTCTTTTTTATTGTTTGTTTACTGTATAGAGTATGTAACTCTTTAAATCTATCTTATCGCAATCAAATTTCTTTAGGAATAAGATAGGCTAATACCGTATCCCAGTTAGGGAATGAATCGGAACCAAATTGTATCCATTCACCTTCAAATTCACTCGTCCCATTCTTTCCCCTATCATCTATTAGGATATCACCTTTACATAGATTCTTACAATGTGTGATAACCATTCGTTTATGGAAAACATCGTCTAGATGCCGAGTTACCCACAACACCTTATCACTCCATGCTGAAGGATTATTCCACGGTGCAGTTGAGAGTATATAACAGTCGTAATGTTCATTAAGACGGCGAACCGCGTCTATTGCTCCACCCATTGGCAACATCAACCCAAACAACCCTGGTATCTCATCATATCTACCTTCATAATCTTTTAGTGTCTGTTCATCCAGCTTTGCCAATGCCGAGTCAAAATCAACAAGCACACCATCCATATCAAAATAGAGTCTTTTCTTTCTTTTAACAGACTTCTCTTTGAGTTCCTGTGTCTTGTCGCGCTTATCATAGTTATCACGCAACTCTGTCAGTATACTACAAAACTCTGATGGTGTTAGTATCGTCTTATAAGTATCTGACTCTCCACTATTGTGAGTAAGGAACATACCTCTTGTCTGCATCAGTGCTGTACGGAAACGTTCACTTTGTTCAAACATCGCTAAATAGGCACTACGTATAAGTTGTTGATATTCCTTACTCTGTCTATCTATAGCTTGTCCCTTCCACCACACAATCTGGTCAGTTTGCCATGAGGTGACACTCATCTTACGGGCATTACCTCCTTTCATACTGCATATCTGTCGTTGCTTGTCAAGTTCCTTTCTCTTCAATGACTGAAGAAATCCTTCCATACTGCCACATATCATTCCGTCAAATCGGAAACTATTGCTACATAAGTTGCTCAACACATTGGAGGGATAAAGCCCATTTGAACGTATATCCAATGTATTCGTTTCTGGATTATACATATCCTTCAATTCATGACCATTTCGGGTGGTTGCCTTATAGTTCTCTTCCATATTATAAAATCGTATTCTTCTTGTACTACAAATAATAAAAGTTTTCGTAATTGAAGTCTGTCAGCCATGATGGTTTGTCGTTCAGAGCTTTCATTCGTTCTGGGATCTCATGAAGTGGCACCTTGTCATCCAACAACTTCCTCAGTTTGGCAAACATTACCTCATTTACTTCATCTATATGATGTTGCAGGGTAATAATTCCATACTCTTCAGCTTCTGCTTTGTCGGATATAATCATTCCAGAAAATAATCCATGTAATCCTTCCTTACGTGCAAATTTATCTGCATGACACCATATCCCAATGATGTTAGCACCATGACGACGTAAATGGTATGCATGGGAATGACCTACTATAATACGGTCAAATTCCGGTATCATATCATCTCTGCGTGAAAAAAGTCCTTTGTCCGAACCATGTCCCAACAGCATGATTCGTTCACGCTGTGGACAATGATGCAGTAGGTGCTCAATATCACGCTTACTCATGCGCTGATCAATGACTTTAGATTCTGTTCCATTATATAAACTGGAAAGAACTGCTGTCGTGATATCGGTAGGATGTACAACTAACATAAATTTACGTATTTGATATTACTTCCTCTCATTCATCAATAAACAACGAATTCATTTTCTCAGAAATAGATTTGACTGTCCGTTTGAAAAATCCATCCGTCTTGTTCCTGTCCTTATTCAGATTCTCAATATACTCTTCA
>CALEFD010000023.1 GCA_937876995.1 uncultured Bacteroidales bacterium
TGTGCGTGCGCGCTGGTTCATAGTTTTATAAAAAGCGACCCGCCAGCAGTTCTTAAGGGTATCTTTTGTAAAGAATTTGCAGTAATTATAGAATCACATAGGTAAATCTTGCAGGTGATAAAATAATTACCTATTTTTGCGAAAATAATTAATAATACTATGCCCACAATTTTTATTTTATTTGGATTTAGATTCCTATTTTACGCCAATGATCATGAACCAATTCATGTCCATGTAGTAAAGGGAGATATACATGCCAAGTTTTCTATATTTCCTGTAAGGTTAGTAGAAAACAATGGTTTAAAACCATCAGAAATTAAGATAGTAGAATCTGTTATTAAGGAGAATACCGAAGTAATTGCAGAACATTGGAATAAGTTTTTTAACAATAATTAATAGCAGACGCATATGATAGCTGTCAAGAAGATTTGGATTACAGATTCGGCTGTGTGGATTAAAACCGCAGATGGTCGCGAAGCCTGCGAAAAGTTTTCGGATTATCCGCGACTAAGATATGCTACACAGCAGCAGCGCGAAAAATATACTGCCGATGCTTTTGGTATTCGTTGGGAAGAAATAGACGAAGATTTAAGCTACGAAGGATTCTTTCGCAGCAAACCAACTAATACTTTGTACGATTTATTTATGTCTCATCCTGAAATCAATGCTTCTGCAGTTGCACGTCGTTTAGGTATGGCACAGAGTCTTCTTGCTCAGTATA
Organism: uncultured Bacteroidales bacterium; assembly: GCA_937876995.1. Taxonomy (GTDB): domain Bacteria; phylum Bacteroidota; class Bacteroidia; order Bacteroidales; family Bacteroidaceae; genus Colenecus. Next base: position 722 of record CALEFD010000023.1, read on the forward strand.
TCAGTGGTGCTAAAAAACCATCTAATGAACGATTGGAGCTTATAAAGTCTGAAATTAGGAAGATAGGTAAAGAACTATCATCTATCCAATAGCCCTATAACTGTAAACTTACAGCGAATTTGATTCTGCCACGTTGTTGAGGGCAACAAAATGACCATCAAGAAGAGTGTAAGCAACCCTGTGTACAAGGATATTGATGTTTGGAGTTTCCAGGATCAGGACAACACACAGATGCACATGTATATGCCTACATACGCTTTCGAAAACTTCCTTGCAAACACTACTGTTGAAATGATGGCTCAGAACGGTGAATTGGATTTGAACTAACTATACAACCAGACTTTCAAGCGGCTATTATTCTTGAATGATAAAAAGCGACCCGTCAGCAGTTCTTACGGGATGCTAACGGGTCCTGTTATTAACCCTTCCTTATAAGACAAGGTTTAGTTTATTTTACAAATACCTTCTTTCCATTTACAATATATATACCACGCTTTAAGTTTTCAGTATTATTTACCTTACTGCCATAGATATCATATATAGTAATGTTTTGAGTATTTTGCAGACAACTAACACCGTTTTCAACATCTTCAATATATTCTACAAAGAGTGTGCTGTCTGTAGAAATAGTTGTCAGTTCTTCTCCATCAATTGATGTCTTCCAAACAGGACGATAATTATCTATATTTTCAAGTTGGGGAAGTTCTCCGTTAGTATAGATTGAATAGGTATTTTCTGAAAGGCTGGTAGTATAGACAACATTATAAACACGTGCTCCATTCAATACAGGATGTGCGTCTGTTCCTATAGTCTGACCAAATGCATCACCCAAAAGGTAGGCAATTTCGCCGGACAACATCTGTTCTTCTGTCACCGTTTTTTGTCCATCAACTATATCATATTCCTTTATAGCAAACATATTTTGTGTGTTATTCTTAAGAGCAGTTCCACCAATACATGCTGCTACATTGGTACCTGTAACTTCACCCAAATTAAACACATTTGCTATTACAGCGCTCTTGTTGTTGAATCCTGCAACACCTCCACAATTGTTTGTTCCGGTAATATCACCAAGGTTATATGAGTTTGTAAGTTCAGATGTAGATTGCGATACTGAACCGGTTATACCACCCACATAGTTAGATATAGCTGTAACTTTAGCCTTATTTACACAACCATCAACATAAGTTTTGGTACCCATATAAGCTACAACACCTGCTACATATTGCTTAGCACTTACCTCGCCACAGACTGTAATGCCACTTATGCTACTATCCTTGATGTAACCAAACAGTGCCTGATATGTATTTTTGTTATTGATGTAGAGGCCATAGATGGTGTGACCATCGCCTTCAAAGGTTCCTTGGTAAGCAGTGTTTGATTTGCTACCTCCTATAGGTGTCCAGTCGAATTCGCAAAGATCTATGTCATTTATCAGTTTAGCTGATATCTTATAGTCTCCATCATTAACTTTTGCTGCAAACCATGCCAATTCGGCACCATTGCTTATCTGGTAAACACCATCCTTCAGTTCAGCTTCAGAAAGAGTAGTTCCATCCCATCCGTTTTCACCTGCCTTAACCATCTCAATAATACAGTTCTGGTCACCCTCTGCATCATCAGCAATAGTCAGTTCAGTACGGAAACAACGGTAGCCAGGCTTTGAAGCCTTAATTATATAGGTACCAAATGTAGGAGCATAGATACCATCACTATTCGGTTTCAAAGTATCGCCATCAATAGTTATAGTGTAATCTATACTATCAACATTGGCCAGCAGGTTAAGAGTAAATCTCTTAATTTCAGTAACAGGAATGCGCACATCAGGCAATTGACCGAAATAGGTCTTGTGAGCTATGGCAGTAAAGTTTGGCGAACGACCCTGATTCTTGTTTATTTCACGATGCGCTCCAATAGGATCGCCAAAACCATTTACCTGTATAACACCCTGATCCATTACAAACACATCTGATGCAGATACATCAAAATCGGCAGGTATTTCAATAGTAACAGCCTGAGCCGACGGAGCAGATCCAAAGGTATATTGACCGGCACCCAGAATAAGTGATGAACCATTAGGGATATTGTTATATGTAACATAGGCCGACATATTATATATACCCGCAAGCTTATTGGCTGGATGATAAAGACCACTGTACTGAATCTTAATCTGGTCACCCGGCTGGAAGATAGTACTACCCTCACGACTTACATTGGTAATCTCTCTGTGACAAGGTTTGGCTGTCAGTACCTGATAGATTGAATTACCCTGAGCATCAGTCATCTTGACTATCTGTCTGCCTTCCTTCAACAGCAAAGTATATGAACCATCATCATTTCTGGTAACACCATCTGCAGCAAAACCATGGTATGAAGCCATCTGTTCACCAATAGTTGGATATGCCATTTCTATGTGGTCAACACCCTCAGGAGTAAAGGTGTAGGTAGCTCCCTCTTCTGTATCAAGAAAATAGAAAACATCATGTTCAGCATCCACAAACTTACCGGCAGTCTTCAGTGCACCTTCATTGTAAGCCTCGTTAATAAACATATTTGGCTTCATGGCAGTTTCAGCATCACCAACAGTAACAACGTATGCAGCAGTATTTTCAGGCCATATAGCACCCCAGTATTCACCACCCATAAAGTTAGTTTTGGTAAGTGAATCAGCCTTGGCATTGTATTTATAATAGTTCAGTCCTATGGCATCATAGGTCACCAGTACAATAGCAGTACCCTTGCCCACTGCCCTGATGGTTGACCATGTTTCCGTAGAAGGATGTGCATTATCAATCTCAATTACACCAGTGCTGGGATTTCCCTCAAGGTCAATAATGGTGTAGTGAAAGTCAGGTTCAAAAAAGTAGTTGGCTGTCTGTGTATCGGTAAGCTGCCATGAGCGCATAGCCAGCGCACTATAGTTATCGCCAACATTCAGTTGCAGATGCCCGCGCTCGTTTATATTTACAAGGATATTACCCGTTTCGTAACCACCATTCCAGTTTACATCATGTTTGATAGTCTTTGGGCCGAAAGCCTCATAACTGCTTTCAGAGAATTTCAGATAGGAATTCTCTCCACCATCAATATCCATAGTGAAGTATCCAGCCTGGGTAAGACCACCACTCTTCCATGTACGGAAATTATACACCTGATTGTCAGCAAGTCTGTAATACACCTTTTTGCTACCACCATCAACCTCTGTTCTGGAAGGTTCCACCCTGGTATAGTTGGTAAAGTGGCTGAACTTCTTTCCTATAAAAACCTCAGCATCTTCAGGCAGAGTAACAATATAATCTCCACCCATTGGAACAGCACCACTTATAGTAATACCCCCTGTTAGAGTACCGCTACGGTCATTGGTCATATACCCCTGAGCCTGACGCTCTTCGCCAGGAATAAGCGAAACATAATAACTGTTTCCATTCAGTGCCAGGAAGGTCTTTCTACCGGCAGTAACACTATTACCCAAAGTAACAACCAGCCTCTCTCCTCCGCGGGTTGATACATCAACAGAAATAGTGTAATCCTTATCCACCTCCCATGCAGTATTGTCTTCATTTTTATTGGTAGCAAAGACAGTATTGGTCAATACAGAGAACTCCTGATGCAGAGTGTCAGCACTGACATTCAGTTCAATAGTTCCATTTACAGTTGCACTGTCCTTACCATAGGCAGTGAGGATATAGACACCACCCGGAACATCAAAAGTGTAGGTTTTATCCACAGCCTCACCCACATCTACAGTATCTCCTGCAGCCTTGTCAACAAGACTCATCCACGGCGATGTGGAATTCATTTTAACAACAACATTGGCAGATTGTATGCTCATAAAGCATGTAATCATAACCGCCAGACTTAAGAATAGCTTTTTCATTTTTTTTGAATATTAAGTTATTGAAATCATTTAGTTTCTGAATATCTTCTTCCCGTTCTGTATGTATAGCCCTCTTACAGGAATTTCGTCCAGACGCACACCCTGCAGATCATATATCCCATCAGCAATAGCAGGTTTATCTCTGTTTACAACCGGTGCAACCCCCGTAAAATCTCCATTCGGCGGAAGAGCCAGAAAGTGAGCAGGATTGATATACACCTTATGTTTTCCCTTTAGAACTCCTTCCGGCGACCATTGTATCAGCGCACCGGCTGCTGCAAATGAACCTGCATCTGTAGCGTATATATATCCGGTATAAGGATTGACATAGAGACCATACGGCATGCCCAAAGTTTTCAGGTCGGCCAGCATTGTGCCGGGCAATGTCTCTTCAACACCACCTGCTCCACCTGTTGCTATCACCTCTTCCGGATTGATTACAACATAGTTGAATTTATATTCATTTGTATAATAAGAGAATCGTGCACCAATAGCCATGAAGTTGCCATTCAACATGGTAGTACTATAGGTTGAGGCATATTCCAGTGCTACACAACAATCATCATCGCCATTAAGTGCTCTGTCGCAGTCAAAAATAACTGTTGCAGCAGGAATGTCATAATAATCGCCGGGAGAGTTTATACACAGATACTGACCTGATTGTGACATTTTACCATAGAGATTTATCTGGCCTGTATCAATTTGTTTAACAGGTTGCATGGTCTCTGCATTGATAATACTCACTGTAGTTTCGTATTCATGATCTTCCTGAAATGCATAACCACCTGTATTGGCTATAAACAGATGTCCTTTGTAATAGGCTATACCTTCTGGTTCATATCCCACTTCGCATGTTGCAACAACCTTAAATGTCCGGATATCTATCTTTGCCACATAGCCTTTTGTAAACATGACATATCCATTTATGGTACCACATTCATGCCCATAAGAGGTTACATAAACATATCTTCCATCGGTGGCAAGTTTACGATTATTGGGTACATCTTCTGTTTCGGCTACCCGCTTACCATCGGCAGATATAAACTGAATAATATTACTCCAGTTTACAGTTATAGCAATAAGATTGTTGTTAATCTGAATAATGTCATTGGGGGTATCGCCCAATTTACGTTTGTTTATATCTCTGAACCATTGGTTGCTGACTATCTTACCTTCTTCAAAATAAGTAATCTTGCCATTGTCCGACTGCCAGTTGCCTTCGTTCAGCAAAATGATGCGCTCCTGAGCCTGTACACTCATAATAATGGAGCATAAAATCATGAGAATCAGTTTTTTCATATTCCAATTGATAATGTAAGTTTATAGTTACGTCCGGGCATAGGATAGCGCGGGATATGTTCATATTGCTCATCTAGCAGATCGCACACTTCAAAACAGATACTCCATTCTGAATTTCGCATAGCATGAACATAAGTCAGTTTGGTATCTATATTATGATAAGGTTTGAGTATATCGTCGGGGTCGGCATAACTCCACATACGTTCGCCAACATAGAGATATGAGGCAGTAAATTGCAGATTACGCCAACCAAGTATTGTTGTCACTCCCGATGATAATTCCGGCGAATAACATATTGGCATGTTATATGTATCTTCATCGTCAGGATCGGTCCTGTTCAGATCACGCTGCCAGGTTAATGTTGTGAGCAACGAAAACTGCCAGTTATCAGTATTATAGCGTCCCTGTGCAGTAGCATTGAGTCCGCGACAGAAAGTATATCCGTAATTCATCATAGACCATGTGTAGGTACCCTTCAGCGGCAGACAGACTATGCGATTTTCTATTTTATTCTGATATATATCTGCCTGAATTGAATAGTTCCAGTCAGGTGAATCAAGATGGTATTCCATACCAATATTTAGTTGCTTGGTATATTCAGGTTTCAAGTTTCTGTTACCAACCTGTGTATAGTATAGGTCGTTTAGTGTAGGAGCGCGAAAAATCTTCTTATACCATGCACGCAGAGTCAACCCTTTCAGTGTGTAAGATGTTGAAACAGCCGGTGTCCATCTGTCCAGGGGATGGGCAGCACCAACATGGGCAAAGGTCTTATCTTTATAATGCTGATGCAGAATTGATGCAGCCATCTGAAAACCATTCCAGAAAGTCTGAATAGCCACAACCTGTTTCTGATCAAGACGATACACATCATCAAATTTCTTCAAATCGGCCTCTAATTTACTATAACGTACATCATAGCTTGACGATAACGACAACCACTGCCATGGCATGAATGCATAACAAAATGCTCCATAAATATCCTGTTGATGATAATGATTATTAACACGAGCTGTATTATGATTTTCAGGGTAATCTGTACAGTAACGCAGATATTCATTGGTATATTTGGCATTCAGTTTCAGGAGATGATGATTCAAGAACTGCATCTGATACGATGCCTGTAGAAAGAAATCGCGATCCCATTCACGACCTACATTAACATACTTATCACTCAATCGTCTTACTATACCTCCTGGACATCCGCGCTCACTATTGTAATAGTAGATATGTGATGAAAAACCATTCTTAAACAATGCACCCTCTATACGTCCATAGCTAATATCGCTATTAGCACGTCGTCCTATGGTATCTTCATATTCAGAATGATACCTAAAAGGATAATCTCCGCGTGAATTATTCCATTCACCATCAACAAATCCACTCCATCCATATCGTTCAAATTGAATATTTGCCTTTGCCATATATGTAGAGAACGATGCATAACGTAACTGGAAAGACAAAGAATCGTTTGTAGGTCTTCTGGTACGCAGATAGACAGTAGCCCCGGATGCATATTCTGATGCCGATTGACAATTATCCAGTTTATTTGCATTGTAAAGAGATACGCTCTCCATGGTAGATAGCGAAAACTTTCCCAAATCGACAGTTCCATTTTGCGCATTGGTTATACGTATCCCATCAACATAGATACCTACATGTTGTGCTCCAAGCGACCTTACGTTGATTGTTTTTAAACCTCCTAATCCACCATAATCCTTAATCTGAACGCCCGCAAAATACTTTAAAGCATCTGCAACAGATGTATTACTCAACGCCTGAAGTTCTTTGCCCTGCAATGATTGTGATGTAGCAATAGAACGAGAAGGATATTTGGATATAATATCTACCTCTTGCAAATACTGCATACTGTCAAGGCTTGCAGGCATCAATCCGGTCTTAAATTCCGGATTCTCATAATCGGAATGTGCCATTACGGCAGACACCATTCCGGTTAAGAAAGTTGCTACCAAAAATCGTTTAATATACATTTTATACATACTCTATCAATCAATTCAATAGTATCTTGAGATAGGTATATATACAGTTATAAAACGAAAAAAAATATACTACAGGTAACCACCCAAATGCATAGGATATAGCATAAGCCTATACCGCCGGCACTTAACTAAACATGAATAAGCGTGAACCTTTGTCCGTTTTTTCCCGATTCTTTCCGTAGTCCTGCGTCAAGAATACTATTTGTATGTTACGGCCGTTCTTCTGACTTATCCCGTTTATTGCGCCTTCCCAACAATCAAGTCAGTGGCTAAGAGTGCAATAAACACACAATTGCATAGGGACTTACAGCAGCAGGTACTGTTCCGGATTCACACCGGATTCCCGTTAATCCAGGTCCTTGGAAAGGCCCGGAAACCGTTAACTGGCGGCAAAATTAACAATAGAATTTAAATCGGCAAAGGTTATCCCCGATTTTTTCTAAAACGATATATTTGGAAAAGTGTTATCTTAGAACCACTCTACTTCGCCACCCCAGAGTTCAAGGAAGTGCATAAAGCCTTGGTTGCTGATAACAACACTGGCAGAATTTTCACACGGGTGGAAACTAATGCGTTTAGCACTCTGTAAATCCTTATCTAAGTAGTATTTTACGGCATGTCCGTTTGGGAACAGTTCTTTAGGCAAAGCATCTACAGGATCTATATCCTTAATAAGTCCGAATGCGCAAACAGAACCGGGATGAACACCCAAACAGCGCATCATACGCTCTTCCGATGCAAAAGAGAGTTTACCCTGTTTAAGCTGATGTTCCAACCCGTGAATATCAAACTTCTTATGACACTCCTGACTAACCAGATAATGACGATTCCCTTTGTGATTTCTGAAAAATAGATTTTTGCAGTGTGTACAATCGCCAAAGTCTTTCCAATATTCAAGAGCCTCTTCTATAGTGAACAATGGCGGATGTTCAAAAATTTCATAACTTATACCATTAGCTTCAAGAAAATCGAGAGTTCGTTTTCTTAGTGGAATTCTATCGTAATCACTCATAATTTAAAAACACAAGATAATCGCCATTGGCATTTATACTGAAAGATGTTGATTTACATTCATTCAGTGTTCCTTGCCATAATGCGGTAAAGTTAAACAATGGATAAACCAATCCTTCCGAACTGAATTCTGTTGCTCCAAACGGGAAGATTGACACCTGCTGTCCGGGAACGCAAGCAAACTCAGTATTTCCGCTACAAGGGACAAAGCAACCATAATCTGTAAACATTTTTACATTAATACCCTTCCTCATATACTCCAACAAAAGGCTTATATTTCCAATTGTATGGTCTTCTCTTTTACCTGTTGCACCAATAATTGCAAAACTATTCATTCCCTGTTGCCGTAAAAACCTTACAGTCTTTGTTAAATCATTATCGTCTTGTTCTTCAATACGATAAATTCTATCTGCGTATTTTTCCTTTAACTGTAAAGAGATGGAATCGCAGTCACCAACTATGACATTCGGTTCAATACCATGTTGGTCCAATTGTCTGATTGCCCCATCACAGCAAGCCAAAAAAGAGGCATCAGCAAGTAGCTTCAACGGCCGCTTGGCTGTTGGAAAATCTCCATCTGCCAAAATCACTGCATCAAAATTGTTCTTCATAATTCAATATACTGACTGCAAAGTTAATTATTTTCTTTATGGCAAGTTCAAATAAAAGCAGTATCTTCGCATTTTGAATACGCACACGTGCGCGTTTTGGAAAAAATAAATAGAGATGAAGAAAAGAGTGCTTGTCACATACAATATGTTCCGTGCAGGATATGCTGAACTGATAGAAAAGTTCGATGTAACATTTCCGCCGGAAGGTAGAGAGTCATTTACATACGACGAAGTTTATGAAATGTTGCCTGAATACGATGTTCTGCAATCTATGTTCAATTTTCCGGTTGACAGAAAGCTTATGGAACGCGGACTTCCACGTCTGCAACTTGTAAGCAACTACGCGGTAGGATTCGACAACATTGACATACCGGTAGCTACCGAATTAGGCATAACAGTAACCAACACCCCCGACCCTGTTACAGAACCAACTGCCGATTTGGCTATGGGATTGATACTTGCTGTTGCACGCAGAATTGCAGATGTCGATAAGAGACTGCGCATACCCGGTGCTCTAACATGGGGATTGCTTGAAAACTTAGGCTATTCCCTATATGGAAAAACTCTGGGCATAATAGGAATGGGGCGCATTGGCCAGGCTTTGGCAAGACGTGCCATAGCAAGCGGTATGAAAATCATATACTTTAACAGACATCAGTTAGACAGCAGAATAGAAGCGCTTTACAACGCAAAATACGTTACACTGGACGAACTCTTTACCACTGCCGATGTAGTTTCAGTAAATGCTCCTCATACAGCAGAGACCACACATATTGTAGATGCTCACAGATTGGAACAGATGAAATCTACCGCAATACTTGTGAACACAGCCAGAGGCCCTTTGGTAGATGAATTGGCATTAGCCCAAGCTTTGCAGGAACACAAAATTTACGGCGCAGGTCTGGATGTATTTGAATTTGGTGATAAGGTAAGCCCGGAAATTTTGGCTTGTGATAATGCTGTACTTACACCACATTTAGGCACACAAACATTCGATGTTCGCAACGAAATGGCCGAACACGTTTCAAAAAACATTATTAACTTTTACGAAGGAGGACCTGTATCAAGGGTTAACTAATATGGCAGCAGATGGATTATTAGAAAAATTAGATGGTTTAGAAGCACGTTTCCAAGAAATAAGCCTGCTTATAACCGACCCTGCCGTAATAGCAGATATGAAACGATTTGTGCGTTTGAACAGGGAGTATAGAGATTTAGAACCCGTAGTTGAGGCACGCAAAGAGTATATACAATTAAATAGCAACATACAACAAGCCAAAGAGTTGTATGCATCGGAACAAGATGCAGAAATGCGTCTTATGGCACGCGAAGAGTTAGATTCTTGCACCAAACAACTGGAAGAACTGCAAGAACAGATTAAGCAGATGCTTATTCCCAAAGACCCTCAGGACAACAAAAATGTTATTATGGAGATACGAGGCGGTACAGGTGGCGACGAAGCTGCAATTTTTGCAGGCGACCTATACCGTATGTATTCAAAATACTGCGAACAAAAAGGTTGGAAAACAGCAGTATCAAACTGTTCAGAAGGAACTTCAGGCGGCTTTAAGGAGATAGTATTTACTGTTACAGGCGAAAATGTTTATGGGACCTTGAAATAGGAATCGGGAGTACATCGTGTACAACGTGTACCTGCAACCGAAACACAAGGACGCATACATACATCGGCAGCAACAGTTGCCGTACTACCCGAAGCCGATGCATTCGAAGTAGAGATCAATGAAGGTGAAATAAAGTGGGACACATTCCGAAGCGGTGGTGCCGGAGGTCAGAATGTAAACAAAGTGGAATCGGGCGTTCGACTACGTTACAACTGGAAAAACCCCAACACCGGCGTGGTAGAAGAGATTCTTATTGAATGTACCGAAACCCGCGACCAACCCAAGAACAAGGAACGTGCCCTATCCCGCTTGCGTACAATGATTTATGATCGCGAACATCAGAAGTATATAGACGATATTGCCGCCAAACGCAAAACAATGGTATCTACAGGCGACAGATCGGCAAAAATCAGAACCTATAACTATCCGCAAGGACGAATTACCGATCATCGCATAAACTACACCATATACAATCTGCCTGCATTTATGGATGGCGATATTCAGGATTGCATAGACCAACTTACAGTAGCGGAAAATGCAGAACGCATGAAAGAGGCAGAACTTTAACAGCAAACAAAAAAAATTATAATGATATGACTAGAGAAGAGTTATTTGAAAACATCAAGAGAAAAAAATCATTTCTTTGCGTAGGTCTGGACACAGACATTAAAAAGATTCCGGAACACTTGCTCAAAGAGGAAGACCCGATATTTTCATTCAACAAAGCCATTATTGATGCAACAGCCGAATACTGTATTGCTTACAAACCAAATCTGGCTTTTTACGAAAGTGGTGGTCTGAAAGGCATTCAATCTCTGTACAAGACAATAGAATACATTCGTACAAACTACCCTGACCAGTTTATCATAGCCGATGCCAAACGTGGCGATATAGGAAACACAGCAGCCATGTATGCCGATTCATTCTTCAACGAAATGCAGGTAGATTCTGTAACCGTTGCACCATATATGGGAAAAGACAGTGTAACTCCATTTTTGGGATACGATGGCAAATGGGTTATTCTACTGGCTCTGACCAGCAACCCCGGCGCTGAAGATTTCCAATATACCACCGATACAGACGGAACCCCACTCTATCAGAAGGTTCTGAAACGCTCTTTGGAATGGGCAAATGCCGACAATATGATGTACGTGGTAGGCGCTACCAGAGCTGCAATGCTGGCAGATATCCGTAAAATTGTACCAGATAGTTTCCTACTTGTTCCCGGTGTTGGCGCGCAAGGTGGTTCACTGGAAGAGGTTTGCAAATACGGTATGAACAGCCAATGCGGACTGATAGTAAACAGCAGTCGTGCCATTATCTATGCCGATAAGAGCGAAAATTTTGCACAGGTAGCCGGTGAAAAAGCAAAGGAGGTACAGCAACAGATGGCCACATTTCTTTAATTGGTACTAACAATTCATTACATTTGCAGATATGGAATTTACAGCAGGACAGATTGCCGAATTTCTAAATGGCGAAGTCATTGGCAATAAAGAGGCAAAAGTATGGACATTTGCAAAAATTGAAGAGGGAACAACAGGAGCTTTGTCGTTCCTGTCCAATATGAAGTATGCCCAATATCTATATGAAACAAAATCCAGCATAGTACTTGTAAATAGCGATTTCGAACCGGAGCAACCGGTAGAAGCCACACTCATTAAAGTAGCTAATGCATATCAGGCCATAGCGCAATTGTTGCAACTATACGAATCAATGAAGCCTAAAAAAAGCGGTATCAGCCCTATGGCATGCATATCGGGTAGTGCAACTATAGGCAACAACGTCTATATAGGACCATTTGCCTACGTAGGCGATAACGCAATAATAGGAGACAACTGTCAAATCTATCCACACGCAAACATAGGCGACGGTGTAAAGATAGGTTCAGACACAATCCTCTACCCAAACGCAACCATTTATCAGGGCTGTAAAGTAGGCAACCGTTGCATTTTGCATGCAGGCTGTGTAATTGGTGCCGATGGATTTGGTTTTGCTCCTGCTGAAGGAGGATATTCAAAAATACCTCAAATAGGTATAGTAGAACTGGAAGACGATGTTGAAATAGGCGCAAACGCATGCGTTGACCGTGCCACAATGGGACGCACCATCATACACCATGGTGTAAAGTTGGACAATATGGTTCAGATAGGTCACAACGTAGAGATTGGCAACGACACTGTTATGTCAGCACAATGCGGTGTAGCCGGTTCAGCCAAAGTGGGTAGCTGGAGTATGTTTGGTGGCCAGTGCGGTATAGCCGGACATATAAAATTGGGTGACCGCCTGAACGTAGGTGCCCAATCGGGTATTCCCGGACCGGAAAAAGGTGACCAAACACTTATGGGCTATCCGGCCATAGATCACAGAAAATTTGCCAGATCGGCAGTTATATATAAGAAACTTCCTGAAATGTATTCGCAGATAGGCGCACTTCAGAAAGAGATAGATAGTTTAAAAAAGAGACTTGAGGAGAAGATATGATGTACAAACAGAAGACCCTAAAAGATAGTTTTTCTCTTAGTGGTAAAGGACTACACACCGGACTTGATTTGACAGTAACTTTCAAACCGGCTCCGGCAGACTACGGATATAAAATACAGCGAATAGACCTTGACAGCCAGCCTGTAATAGACGCAGTTGCAGAAAATGTACGCGAAACCCAGCGAGGTACAGTACTATTCAAGGGAAACGCTAAGGTTAGCACCGTAGAACACGCATTAGCAGCACTTTATGCCGCAGGTATTGACAACTGTCACATAGAAGTAAACGGACCGGAATTTCCTATTTTGGACGGTAGCGCCATATACTATGTAGAAAATATCCAACGTGTAGGTATAAAGGAACAGGATGCTCTAAAAGATTTCTACGTTGTAAAAAACAAGATAGAGATTAAAGATGAAACTACAGGTTCATCAATCATAATGTTGCCCGATGAAGAGTTCAGCGTAAACGTACTGATTTCTTTCGATTCAGAGGTACTTTACAACCAGTACGCATCATTGGACGATATGAATAACTTCCCTACTGAAATTGCAAGCAGCCGTACATTCGTCTTTGTAAGAGAATTGGAACCACTGCTTGGTGTAGGCTTAATAAAGGGTGGCGATCTGGACAATGCCATAGTAATATATGAGCGAGAAATGTCTCAGGAAAGATACGATAAACTGGCAGAAGTAATGGGTGTACCAAAAATGGATGCAAAAAAACTGGGATACATTATGCACAAGCCTCTTACATGGCCAAACGAACCGGCACGCCATAAACTACTAGACATTATTGGCGATCTGGCGCTGATAGGCAAACCCATTAAAGGACGCATCATTGCAACACGCCCCGGACACACTATCAACAACAAGTTTGCACGTGCTATACGCAAGAATATAAAACTCAACGATGCACAATCGCCTGCATATAACCCGTCGGCAACACCCGTAATGAATGTGGAACAGATAATGGAGGCCCTGCCCCACCGTTTCCCATTCTTGTTACTCGACAAGGTTATAACCCTGACCGATCTCTATGCAGAGGGTGTGAAGAATGTAACAAATGACGAACCGTTCTTCCAGGGTCACTTCCCTATGCAGCCTGTTATGCCGGGTGTCCTCATTATAGAGGCTATGGCACAGTTGGGTGGAACATTGGCACTGCAATATACGGACGATCCAACTAAGTACACACCACTGTTCGTAAAGATTGACAACGCCAAATTCCGCCACTCGGTAGTGCCGGGCGATACCCTGTTGATGCGTGCTGTAAGAGTAGCACCAATGCGTCATAACATATTATCACTCAAAGGATTCAGCTTCGTTGGTGATAAATTGGTTGCAGAAGCTGAATTTATGGTTCAACTAATAAAAAACGAAGAATAATGATAAGTCCTTTAGCATACGTCGATCCTTCCGCACAGATTGGCGAAAACGTAGAAATAGGTCCATTTGCCTACATAGACAAAAACGTAATAATAGGCGACAACAATGTAATTATGCCCCATGCAAGTATAATGTATGGTTCACGTATTGGTAATGGAAACACCATTCACAATGGTGCTGTAATAGGTGGAATACCACAAGATTTGAAGTTTATTGGCGAAGATACAACTGCCGAAATAGGCAATAACAACCGCATACGCGAAAATGTTACCATAAATCGCGGAACAGCCTCCAGAGGCAAAACCGTTGTTGGCAACAACAACCTGCTTATGGAGAATATGCACGTAGCTCATGACTGCATAGTAGGTAACAACTGTATATTCGGAAACAGCACAAAACTGGCAGGCGAAGTAATAGTAGATGACCATGCAACACTTAGCGCTTGCGTACTTGTACATCAGTTCTGCCATATAGGCGGTTATGTAATGGTACAGGGCGGTTCAGGTTGTAGCAAAGACATACCACCGTATGTAATGTGCGGACGTCATCCGGTTGCATATATGGGTATAAACTTAGTAAGATTACGCAGAGAGGGCTATTCAAAAGAGGTTATAGATGCCATTCACAACGCATATCGCATGATATACCAGAGCGGAATGAACGTATCTATGGCAATAGCTGCCCTAAAAGAATCGGAACTTATAGAGAACAAAGAGGTGAAGTACATAGTAGATTTCATTCAGAGTTCCGAACGTGGTATAATTAGAGATTAACTAACAATCAAGACTATATGATATACAGATTTATTTTTGTATCAGACGAAGTTGATAACTTTTACCGAGAAATCCAGATAGATTCAGAAGCATCATTTTTGGATTTTCACAAAGCTATTCTTGAATCGGTAGGTTATCCTGATGATCAGATGACATCATTCTTTATATGTGAAGACAACTGGGAAAAACGTGAAGAGATAACCCGCGAAGAGATGAACACCAGTTCAGAAATAGACAATTGGGTTATGGAGTCCACCCCACTGAGCGAACTTATTGAGGACGAAAAGCAGAGACTTATATATGTATTCGATCCGCTGACAGACCGCTGTTTCTTCATAGAACTGAAAGAGATTTCATACGGCAAATCTTTAGATAAAGCAGTTTGCACAGGCAGAGGTGGCGAAGCTCCAAAACAGCTTATAGATTTTGATGCAATCAGTGCATCTACCACATCGCTTGACATAGACGAAAACTTCTATGGTGACGAAGATTTCGATTCAGAAGACCTTGATATGGACGGATTCGATATGGGAGGTGGCAGTGGAGAGGTTACTCTGGATTCACTTGACGATCTCTATTGATTGGTTGGTATTAGTAACCATACAGGCTGTTTATGGCAGATAAGAATCTGGTTATAGTATTGGGACCTACCGGCGTGGGAAAGACCGATTTGTGTCTTACCCTCGCCCGTTTTTTTAATTCACCCATTATATCAGCAGACTCCAGACAGATGTATGCCGACATACCTATTGGTACAGCAGCTCCAACACCAAAAGAACGTGCTTTGGTGGAACACTACTTTGTGGGAAACCTTGATTTGACCGATTATTACAGTGCCGCAAGATACGAAGAAGAGGCTCTTAAAACCATAGATATCCTATTCGCAGACAACAAAGAGACTCTTATAGTAACAGGTGGTTCTATGATGTATATAGATGCCTTATGCAAAGGAATAGATGACATACCCACTGTTACTGAGGAAGTTAGAGAGAATCTTAAAGAGCGATACAATAGCTTGGGATTAGAAGTTTTAGCACAGGAACTGCGTCTTTTGGACCCCGAATATTATGCCATAGTGGATAGAAAGAACCCAAAGCGTGTAATACATGCACTTGAAATCTGCTACATGACCGGAAAGACCTATACATCATTCCGTTCAGGGCAAAAAAAGGAGCGTCCATTTAACATTATTAAGGTGGGGCTTACCAGAGATAGAGAAGAACTATACGCCAGGATAGATGCTCGTGTAGAACAGATGATAGATAACGGTCTTATAGATGAAGCAAAAAGAGTCTATCCCTACAAGTCTCTCAATTCATTAAACACCGTAGGTTATAAAGAACTTTTTGCCTGGATGGATGGTGCAACCACCCCTGAAGGTAAAGAATGGACATTGGATTTTGCAATAGAGAAGATTAAGCAGAACAGCAGAATCTATTCTCGCAAACAGATGACATGGTTCAAACGTGATAAGGAAATACGCTGGTTTCATCCCGACAATCAGGAGGAAATTATCAACTATATAAAAGAGAGGTGCAATGCTTATCAAACTGTATGAAAAGAATAACAGCCAACGGGATATAGACCGAGTGCTGGATGTACTGAACGGTGGAGGTATAATTATATATCCAACCGACACAGCATACGCAATAGGTTGTCATGCCCTTAAAGAACGCCCCATTGAACGTATCTGCAAAATCAAGGGAATCAACCCACAGAAACACAGATTTTCTGTTATCTGTTACGATTTGAGCAAAATAAGCCAATACGTACAGATTGATAACAACACCTTTAAAACAATGAAACGCAATCTGCCTGGACCATTCACATTTGTTCTGCGCGCAGGAAGCAGATTGCCCAAAATATTCAGCAACAGAAAAGAGGTGGGAATACGTATCCCCGACAATGAGATTATTCGTGAAATAAGCCGCCAGTTGGATGCCCCTATCCTATCCACTACCATACCATACGACGATTCAGAAGATATAGGCTATCTGACCAATCCGGAACTGATAGATGAAAAGTTTGGAGACGAAGTGGATATTGTAATTGACGGAGGTGCAGGAGGATTTGAATTTTCTACTGTTGTATATTGTATAGACGGCGAAGAAGAGATAATAAGAGAAGGAAAAGGAATATTGGATAACAAGTAAAACATAATGAATATGAAGAGATTAGGTTACATTCTTGGATTGATTTCAATGTTAGTATCGGTTTCTTTCACATCAGAAGCCAAACAGATTGAACTGGAACAGATTGTTGACGGCACATTCAGTGCAAAAGGCATGGGTAGCATCACCCCTACTGCCGATGGAATACACTACCTGACAGTGAACGACGATTATAGTCGGATTCTTATGCGTTCGTTCAAAGACAAAAACTATGAAGAGACAGTATTAGACCTTGCCACAGTACGCGGTAATAGTGGAATTAGATATTTTGACGGTTATATTCTGTCACCAAAGGAAGATAGAATACTTATCAAAACCAAAAGTCAAAAGATATTCCGTCGTTCCAGTACAGCAGAATACTACATATACACTATTAAAAACAACACTCTTGAACCATTGTCAACCGGCGGTCCCCAGCAAGAGCCAAAGTTTTCACCCGATGGCAATGTTATAGGCTTTGTACGAGAAGGAAACATCTTCCTTGTAAAGTTACTGTTCAACAACTCCGAATCGCAAATTACAAAGGACGGTAAGAAGAACAGCATAAGCAATGGTGTTCCCGATTGGGCATACGAAGAAGAATTTTCATTCACATCTGCATTCGATTTTAGTGCAGATAGTAAAATGGTAGCATACATCAAGTTCAACGAAAATGGAGTAAACAGATTCGATATGCCTTTCTTTCAGACAGTTATGGAAGATGCAAACGAACAATCTCTGCTTTCCGAAAAACAGGTACAATACCCCGTTTCAGGTTCTCGCTATTCTAAAGTATCTGTTCACACATTCGACATTAAGAGTTCCGTTACACGTGACATAGAACTTGAAACAGACAGTAATGTCTATATACCACGCATAAAGTTTGTGGCTGACGAAGAGAATAACCTATTCGTTTTTACACTTAACAGACGACAGAATAAACTTGAAGTATTTGCTGCAAATCCACGCTCCACTCTATGTAATCTTATATTGCGCGAAACAGATAACAGATACATAGAGACCACAAGTTATATGGATACAGAATTCTATGGCGACAAGTTTATTATGCAGAGCGAAAAAGACGGACACAACCATCTGTATCTATATAATCTGAAAGGAAAACTGGAACGTCAAATTACCAAAGGAAATTGGGATGTGTTGGCTTTCCACGGCTACGATGCAAAAAGTGGTACTGCCTACTACGAAAGCAACGAACAGGGATTCTACAACTGTAATGTCTATAAAATAGACAGCAAAGGTAAAAGCGTATGTCTGACACCCGACAAGGGTTATAACAATGCCGTTTTCAGTGCAGACAACAGCTATTTTGTAAATACTTGGTCCAATTTGAATACTCCTCCGGTAGTATCAGTTATTGATAACAAAGGCAAAAAAATAGCTACGATAGAAGAGAATAAGGATTTACAGAATCTGGCTAAAGAGTACAATCTTGTACAAAAGGAATTTTTCAACTTTACCACATCTGAAGGTGTAGAGTTATATGGTTGGATGGTAAAACCTGCAAATGCAAGCGCAAGCAACAAGTGTCCGCTTATTCTATATCAATATGGTGGTCCGGGTGCAAATGAGGTTATGGATTCCTGGAACACCGGTTTTTATAACGGAGGTACATTTGAAACCTATCTTGTAAATAACGGATATGCAGTAGCTGTAGTAGATGGTAGAGGTACAGGCCTGCGTGGCGCCGATTTCAAAAAACAGACCTATCTGCAACTTGGTGTTATGGAGAGTAAAGATCAGGTTGAAACTGCAAAGTATCTATCCACCCTACCCTTTATAGATGCAGAAAGAATAGGTATTTGGGGATGGAGTTATGGCGGTTATAATACACTTATGTCAATGAGTGAAGGTACACCTGTATTTAAAGCAGGTGTTGCAGTTGCACCTGTTACCGATTGGCGTTTCTACGATGCTCCATACACCGAGCGCTTTATGCAGATGCCAAAGGAGAATGGCGAAGGCTATGCAGCATCATCCGCTATAAACAGAATTGACAAACTTAACGGTCGTCTATTGCTTGTTCATGGTTTGGACGACGACAATGTATTCTTTAGTAATACTACAGTCTATATGCAGGCATTAATAGACAAAGGTATTCAGTTTGATATGCAGGTTTATCCGGGCAAAGAACATAGCCTGGTTGGCAAATCAACACGTATGCATCTGTTTGGAAAAATTGTTGAATTCTTTGACAGAGAACTGAAATAACTACTTGTAAATAAGAAATATTGTTGGAGTTTTGGAGAGGTCGGGCAATCGGTCTCTCCACTCTTTTATGGTCATAGTACGAGCATACTCATTATCACAAGTAAGTCCCGATGCTATACATAATCTGGTTTGTGGACGACAGGCCTTTATAATATCTGCCAACATCTTTCCATTCCTGTATGGAGTCTCTATGAACAGTTGTGTCTGGTTTTCGGAATATGCCCTCTGCTCCAAACGTTTAAGAGCCTTTATTCTTTCGTCAGCATCAATAGGCAAATAACCATTGAATGCAAAGCTCTGGCCATTGAAACCTGAAGCCATTACAGCCAATATAATACTTGAAGGACCAACCAACGGAACCACATCAAGCCCCTTGCGTTGTGCTATTGCCACCACATCGGCACCGGGATCGGCAACTGCCGGACAACCGGCTTCCGATATGACCCCTATGGATTCGCCATTTTCCAGTGGTTTAAGCATACCAGCTATTTCAGCGCTATCAGTATGTTTGTTAAGCGTAACAAAAGTAAGTTTGTCTATATCAATTCCTCTATCCACCTGTTTTAGAAAACGTCTTGCTGTACGTACATCTTCTACAATAAAATGGTTTATAGAGAGAATTATCTCCCTATTATATGGCGGTAACACCTTATCTACGGGTGTATCGCCTAACAGATTTGGAATAAGATACAATGCCGGTTGCATAACAGGCGCGAAGGTAGTACATTTTTCAACATAATAGTATTAACTTTGCATAAAAGCGAAGATAGGATGCGCTCGTTGTAAATAAAGCAAGCTTTATTCACTCGCTTTCACTATCTTTGCAGACAAATGGATACAGAAATAACAATAAAGATAGAGAACGGAGTGGCTTGTGCGCCCGAAAACCGTATGGCAGCACCCATCAATGTGGCAATAAAGAGAGGTTGGCAAGTAGCCATTTCAGGACCTAACGGTAGTGGTAAAACACTATTGGTAAACACTTTATTAAGACAATATCCATTAATGGACAACAACTTTGTAGAGTATGGTTGCATATCTGCATCTGATATACGCTACATAACGTTTCGCGACAGTTATGGTGTAGCAGATCCAACCTACTTCTATCAGCAACGCTGGAACTCTACAGAGATGGACGATTCTCCCGTTGTAGGCAATATATTTCCACACATAGCCGATAAAGACTGGAAAGAGACACTCTACAACCTGTTCGATTTAGGATTTATCTGGAAAAAGCAGTTAGTTACACTATCCAGTGGCGAAATGCGTAAATACCAATTAGCCAAAGCATTGGCAGGAAAACCTAAAGTAACTATCATAGACAGCCCATTTATTGGACTTGACCTACAAACACGCACTATGCTGTGCAATCTGTTAGAGAATTTGGCCAACAGATGGGGCATACAGGTTATACTTGTGGTATCCAGAGAAAAAGATATACCTGACTTTATTACCCATGTCATTCCTGTTGAGAATCTCACCTGCTACCCTATAGTACGCAAAGAAGTTTACCACAGTAACCCACAGCAAAAATCATTAAGTCCTGAACTCAAAGGACTTCTCACTTCACAGCCATCTGTAAAAACGGAATCGGATGAGATTGTCAAATGTAACAGCATCACTCTGCAATATGGCGACAGAAAGATATTCAATAATCTGGAGTGGAGAATAATGAAAGGTGAACGATGGGCACTGCTTGGTGAAAACGGCGCAGGCAAATCGGCACTTCTCAGCATGGTCTATGCTGACAACCCACAGTCATACGCTTGTGATATATCTCTGTTTGGCAACAGACGCGGCAGTGGTGAAAGCATTTGGGAAATAAAAAAGAACATTGGATATGTATCGCCCGAAATGCATCGTTCATACGCCAGACACTACCCTGTGATAGATATTGTAGCATCGGGTCTGCACGATACAATAGGACTATACAAGAAGATTCATGACAATGAACGTGAACGTTGTATTGCGTGGTTAAAGATATTTGGATTAGAGAAACTTAAAGATAGAGATTTCTTTAATTTATCCAGCGGAGAACAGAGAATGGTACTTTTGGCACGTGCCTTTGTCAAAAACCCGTCACTTATAATTTTAGATGAACCTCTACATGGATTGGACGACAGCAACAGAAGTCTGGTAATGGATATTATCAGAACATTTTGTAGCAACAGAGAAAAGACAATGATTATTGTTACTCACTATCCGGAAGAGCTACCGGACATTATTGACAAACAGTTCAAACTGATACGTCAATCCTGACCATGCAGTTGCTTGTAGGTACGTTTTCCCAACAGATGATACTGCCATACCAACAGAAAACCCGATCTTTCGGGAATATTCTCCAAAACTGTTTTGGATAAATTCTCAGCACGTTTGTCTGCAAATTCAGGTTTCATTCTTCTGAATGCCCGTCTGGCTTTAAAAACCGCCTTAAAATTTCCTGTGTTCAGTTTAAGAAGGAACATAAAAGCAGCAACCATATCTAACCAGAAACGTACAAACATAACCTTTTTAAGTTCTCTTTCAGGCAGATTTTTGTAGAGCAACAACAGATTATTTCGGAAATTCAAGAACGTTTTGTACGGATTTGAACTATTCAATGTAGCACCACCTACATGTAACACCCTACTCTGCGGTATGGCTACTATCCCTCTGTTTCTGCTACGCAAACGCCAGCACAAATCAATCTCCTCCTGATGAGCAAAGAACTTATCATCCAAACCACCTACAGCCCAATAATCGACACTCCTTACCAATAAGCAGGCTCCGGTTGCCCAAAACAGAGAAGCCACACTATCATACTGACCATTATCTTTTTCAACAGTGTCAAAAACCCTTCCTCTACAGTACATATAGCCCCAACGGTCCATAAAGCCACCCGCTCCGCCTGCGTATTCAAACTTTTCAGGATCCTTATAATCTATCAGTTTAGGCTGACAAGCCGCAATTTCTCCATGAGCATCCATATAGCTCAGCATTGGTTCAAGCCAACCCTCAGTAACCTCTATATCAGAATTTAACAGCAAATAATATTCTGATTCTACTTGTTGCAATGCTCTGTTATATCCACCTGCAAAGCCATAATTATCATCCAGTACAATCCTCCTGATTTGCGGAAATCTTTCCTGCATCATCTGCATGGAATTATCGGTAGAATTGTTGTCTGCAACAATAATTTCCACACCATTTATTGCAGTATATTCTACCAGTGTAGGAAGGAATTTCTGTAGCATATCACTACCATTCCAGTTTAAAATAACTATGGCAACTCTACTCATCATACCGATAATTATATAATTGTTGATTTTAAAGCATCACCCTTTTCATTAAAGCCATCAAGGCGAACTCTGACCAGGCTATTCTCCTTTACCATATTTGCATCCATCTCTACCTTAATATAGTTTGCAGTAAAACCATTTGCAGGTTTACCACGCGATGGACGTTCTACCAACACTTCTGCTTCGGTACCTATAAATGAATTATAAAAAGCCCGGGTCTTTTCATCAGATAAATCCAAAAGCCTCTTGCTACGACTATGTTTGTCGGCGTCACTAACTTTATGGTCTATTCTTAAAGCCGCAGTACCCGGACGTTCTGAATAGCTGAATACATGCAGTTGGGTAATATCCAGATCCTTTATAAAGTTGTAGGCATCTTCAAAAAATTCTGCCGTTTCGCCTCTTGTACCTACTATAACATCCACACCTATAAATGCGTGCGGCATCAAATCCTTTATCTTACGTACTTTTGCAGCAAAAAGTTCACGTTCATACCTACGATGCATAAGTTTCAGCACATCGTTTGAACCACTCTGTAACGGAATATGAAAATGTGGCATAAACGCACGTGAATTGGCAACGAAATCTATTATTTCGTCTGTCAGCAGATTGGGTTCTATGGATGATATTCTATATCTGGCTATACCATCCACATTATCCAAAGCCTTTATTAAATCGAAAAAAGTCTCTCCGTTACTCTTACCAAAGTCACCTATATTCACTCCGGTTATAACTATCTCTCTTCCGCCCTCATCTGCCACCTGCACCGCTTCTGCTACCAAACTCTCTATTGATGGATTTCTACTGTGACCTCGGGCAAAAGGAATGGTACAATATGTACAATAGTAATCACAGCCGTCCTGTACCTTTAGGAAATATCGGGTTCTGTTTCCCTTTGAGCAAGAGTGAACAAAGTTCTTTATATCTTTGGCTTTTATGGTCTTATGAATTCCGGAATCGCGCTTAACAAGATTATTCAGGTTTTCCAGAACACTACCTTTCATATCCTGACCAAGCACTATATCAACGCCGGGAATAGAGCAAACCTCATCCGGTTTAAGCTGTCCGTAACAACCGGTAACTACAACGTATGCTCCCGGATTCTCCCTTACTATCTTATGAATAGCCTGTCTGCACTTTTTGTCGGCAACTTCGGTTACAGAGCAGGTGTTTACTACACATATATCAGCCTGTTCACCTTTTCTAACCACGCGCACACCTGCATCGGCCAACTGCTTTGCAATGGTCGATGACTCCGAAAAGTTCAGTTTACACCCCAAAGTGTAAAAAACTGCACGTTTACCAATCAAGTACGAACTATTCATAATGTAAAGTTATAAAAAAAGGGGCAGATAAACATCAGCCCCTTAGAATATTTAGTAATAAAGATTACTCTGCAACTTCAGCAACAACTTCGAATGCAACCTGAGCCTTAATTTCTCTGTGCAAGTTGATAACTGCGCTGTATGTACCAATAGCCTTAACAGTCTCTACAACTATAGATTTGCGGTCAACTTCAATACCTTTAGCAGCAAGAGCTTCAGCAATCTGAGCGCTACCTACACCACCAAAAATAGTGCCGTTTTCGCTAACCTTAGCAGCGATTGTCAATGATACACCTTCAAACTTAGCAGCCATAGCTTCAGCTTCAGCCTTAATCTTAGCAACTTTGTGAGCGCGCTGACGTTCGTTCTCTGCCAATACCTTCTTTGCTGATTCTGTTGCAATAACAGCTTTACCCTGTGGGATAAGATAGTTACGACCATAACCATCCTTTACTTTCACTACATCGTTCTTGTAACCCAAATTGATTACATCTTCTTTCAGTATAACTTCCATAATCTAATCTATTTTTAAGGTTACTTCATCATATCTGTTACGAATGGGAGAAGAGCCAAATGACGAGCTCTCTTCACTGCCTGAGCCACTCTGCGCTGGAACTTCAAAGAAGTACCGGTGATGCGACGTGGAAGAATCTTACCCTGTTCGTTCAAAAATCTCTTCAGGAATTCAGGATCCTTATAGTCAATGTACTTGATACCACTCTTCTTGAAACGGCAGTACTTTTTCTTCTTAACGTCAACTGCCTGAGGTGCCAAATATCTGATTTCTGATGTCTGTTCTGCCATAATTAAGCCTCCTCTTGTTTAGATTGTCTTAAACCTCTTCTCTTTGCTGCATACTCAGCTGCATACTTCTCCTGCTTGATAGTCAGGAAACGAAGAACGCGCTCGTCACGACGGAAGTTAACTTCCAACTTTTCGATGACTGTAGGTTCAGCATTGAACTCTATTAACACATAGAAGCCTGTTGACTTCTTTTCAATAGGATAAGCCAGTTTACGCATACCCCAATTCTCTTCATTGACAATCTCTGCACCTTCTGCAGTAAGAATGCCTTTGAATTTTTCTACCGCTTCCTTCATCTGAGCATCAGACAAAACGGGAGTCAAAATGAAAACGGTTTCGTAATGATTCATACTTACTTTTGTTAATTAATAAATTGATTTGTTTAAAATGCGGGTGCAAAGGTAGCCATTTTATTGTGAACAACAAATATTTAGATGGAAAATTATTCGTCTAACCAACTATTAATGGCCGTTTTCCGCTTATTATTATAAGATAGGTGGCGACTCGGGATAAAAAAAATAAGTAAACTTCTTTTTTCTTCGCTCGGCTTGCACTATCTTTTGATAAAATAGGCTTCGGTTCGGAAATAAAAACAAAAATGAATTTTCGTTTTGTATTTCACTCGCCTTGCACTATCTTTGCAAAGTTGTTTAAACAATAATTCAATGACAGAAGCCATAAACTTTGACATGCACCTCATCTTTGCCATTATGAACGGAAAGGTGTCGGCTGCCATCAACAGAAAG
>CALEFD010000024.1 GCA_937876995.1 uncultured Bacteroidales bacterium
TTCCTACGAGGTACCCGCTCACGAGCCGCGGGCGGCTACGCCTCACAAATATACCCTATTACTACGAAGCAAGTATTTTTTTTACTAATTTTCCAACCTTTTTTACAGTGACTACGTCTAATGTATGAAACCACCTGAAAGCGCGCAACAAGGTGGTATGAATTAACAAAAAAGTTTAACCAAAAATAACAACAAATTTATGGATCAGTTGAGTACTTATGCCCTTGACACGGTATTTAATTCTTTAGTTTCAGTACTTGTACCTATTTGTGTATGCGTAATACTACCTGTAACAATAGTATGGATAGTGATGAAAGCAAAAAAGAATGAAGTGAACAGAAAATCGGAGATTCTGCTTAAAGCAATAGAATCAGGAGTAGCTATTGACACCAACCTGTTTAAGACAGAACAGATACAGGTCAGCACAAAAGAACGTCTTTTGAAACGCCTTACCGGAGCCTGCATAACAACATTTATTGGCATTGCATTCATCATAAGCAGTTGTATTACATGGAGCAGATATGGTGATAACATCCACGCTGACAACACACAGTTTCCTCTTTTAATAGGATGTATATTACTTGCTGTCGGCATAGCTCTTTTCATTGTGTTTTTCACAGGAAAAAAGATGCTGGCAAAAGAGATTGAAGCAGAAGAACAAGGTTTAGAACAAAAATAATACACACAGTAGAGTCTGATGTCACCGGAGCGCTTCATTGAACACATTAAAGCTGAGCAGGAATCACTAAGAAGATTTCTGCTGGCTTTGTGCAACGGCAATGCTTCAGATGCCGATGATTTGGCACAAGAGGCATTAGTACGTGCATACGTAACATCAGGATCATTTTTAGGACTTTCCAAATTCAGCACCTGGCTTTTAAGAATAGCCTACAACTGCTACATAGATTATCATCGGAAATCAGAAATAAACACTGTTCCGGTAGATAACAGCCAAGCCACATCAGCAATATCGGAAGACTACTCAGACCAATCATTCAGGTTCCAACAGCTATATTACGCATTGGATAAATTGGACGAAAGAGAAAAAGCAGTTATAGTTCTACACTATTTTGAAGATAAGAGTATTAAAGAGATAGCATCCATTCTGCAAATTGCATCGGGAACAGTAAAGTACTATCTTTCAATAGGACGCAATCACCTTAAAGAGTTACTACAATGAACAGAGACATAGAATCATATCTTAGAGAAAACAAACCTCAGGTTAAAGATAATCCAACTTTCATACTCGAGGTTAAGCAGAAAATGCGTAATGTAGATGGTATAAAAGCCGAAGTCGATAGACAAAGACGATACGGACGCACCACCATTCTGATAACACTTGCCATAGGTTTGGTTTTAGGAGCATCACTCATCTACATAGGATACACAGGCTGCATAAGCACAGAACTACCGGAAAACAGTTTGTTAGCAAATGCCATTAGCTTTTTAGTCACATACAAAGAATACCTATTCTTACCATTTGCAGGATGCGCCATTGCATTAGCTCTCCTGCTTGCCCGCAAGGAGTCCCTCACCTAACGTAAGATTTACTGAGCGACATTAAACCGGATTATGCATGTTTATGGTGGAACTTCACTACCGTTAGCAATTAGAAACAATAACGGCATAGTAGCCGTGGGGAGATTGGTTCTGAAGAAGCCTGTCCGCCGTATTGCTAACCATCCAGAGAGCATCGGCAGTTTGTGAGCGAAAATCATCGGCAGAACTAGCAAAAACCACTTTCAGTTGTTGCGAACCATCTTCTTCTGTTTGAGATGTATGAATAAGGTATTTATTGAAATACCGTTTTGCCACCACACCCATAGTCATTCTGAAATTTATCTCCACACAAGGATTAAGAAGATAAGGCGTTTCATCATCGCCCTTGCAAACAAACATATCAACACCAATATAACCACAATATTTGCCAGCAGTTATTCTACGCAGAAACTCAGCTACAGAATCTTTTACATGCAGAACAACATCGGTAGGTATATATTGAGAAAGCAACTCCAGAATTTTATTGTCAGATGCGAGTATATTGCTGCTGTAAGTTCCATTATGGGTTGAAAAGAGTGAATATCCCACAAATGACACGCTATGCTGTGGTTCAGCCGATACATAAAAGAGCATTGCAAAATCTTGTACCACATCTCTGCGTACCTCTGCCATAACACTTCCTTGTTTGGCAATAGTCTGTTTACACCACCCTATATCGCTATGAGAAAGTTCCGCATCTGTTACCCACCTTAGCCCCTTACCACTACCGGACCAAGGAGCTTTAAGTACCACATTCCTATAATTGGTCACAAAAGCAGTAATATCATCCGTAGAATAACATTCCATAGGCAATTCCTGAATCAACAGTTCACAAGTGAGTGCACTCTTGATATAGTTAAAACACTCTTTTGCTGTACGGCGATGTTGCAACTGTTTAATATATAGTAGGTGTTTATCTGTTGGCAGTTGTTCAGCCGGTATTTCCTCTTTTAGCAGTCTATTCTTTATAGCGGGATTCCAACCCCATACCATAATTTGCAGATGCTGATTAGCCATAATATCATCTTCAAAGAGCAGTTCCAAAAGAGTGGCACAATCTTTACCGAATTGCAAAGCCGATGCAGGTGGTACAAAATTTGCATCACCATTTGCCAAACATAAATCGTGTTCCGGATTAAATATCAACACAAGCAGTTATTCTTGATGGAATACAGGACGAACAGGCAGACCGTAGTATCGATCTATGTTTTTTGCAGTTGCATTACTTGTAGAATCTGCTGAAAAGTGCAAACAAAAAGCATAAAACGGATTGCCAGAATCCAACGAAGCGGACCAATAGTAACCAAATGACCCTGTGTAGTTCAGTCCCAAACCACCGTAATACCCTGCTGCAGGCAGAAAAATACTATTTCCGTTTGTATTGCTGATTACCTGATAACCTTTTACATTATTAAGTGCAGTAAATGTCCAGGTACAATGTTCTCTTAATTCATCCAGTTCAGCTTTAGTAGGCATACGCCAATTACTTTCCCAATTTACTCTTGCAGCATCGTCAGACAAATCAAGTGTCACTTTGCTGTCTGTAAAACCATCTTTGCCATAACTGCTTTTTGTACAGTATTTGGTTAGTTCCTTAGCAGAACCATATTTATATTCACTCTGTTTATATTCGTTTTTATATGATGTTTCTCCCCAGGCAAAATAGAAACCGTAACCCTCAGGAGAATCTGCTCCTACATTGCAAACAGCCCACTTCAGCCCACTGGGCAGTCCCAAATCTACCCAATCGTGTCCGTTATGACTGCCTGTTGGATTAACTATTGGTTTAAAGTCGTCATCACAACAACAGCAATCGTCTTCTACGCATGCCACCAAACTGAGCACGCACAACATTATAACTGTTCCAAACCACCTCTTCACCATACTTTTGCTCATTAAATAAAAACAATACTGTCAAACAAAAATACTACAACCCATTCAAAAAAACAAGCCCCACCCCATTTTTTACTAACATTCTATCATTTATCCCAAAACACAGAGTAGTAATAGGGTAAGTTTGTGAGGCGTAGCCGCCCGCGGCTCGTGAGCGGGTACCTCGTAGGAACGTAAG
>CALEFD010000025.1 GCA_937876995.1 uncultured Bacteroidales bacterium
AAGGTGCGCGGATATTTGGCAATATTGAAATAGAAAAAGAGTTAAGCAGTCTGAAACAGGCCACTGATAACAGAAATCTGTGCATACTGTACGATGCCAAAAGAACAACAGACAGAGATTATTTCTGGAAACAGTATAAACAGATAGGTATTGAGGCTATTGACAAGTGTTTGAAACACAAGAAAAGACCCAATCTGCGTAGATTCTGCAACAAGATGTTGGACAAACTAAAGAATAGATAACTATGAAGATAGCAGTTCTTACATTCTGGAATTCATCCGACAATTATGGTCAGGTTTTACAGGGATATGCACTACAGAAATATCTTAAAAAGCTTGGACACGAACCATATATTGTTCGCTACGAAGAGAAGAAAACCTATCCGGACATCTTTATGGAGAGAGGTTTGAAAGCATTCATTAAAAGATGTATCAAATGGCTGCTACACCATAATAACTACAAGAGGCAAAAAAATGCTTTTTACAAAAATAAGTTACGCCGGTTCAACATATTCAAAGAGAATATTGATTATTCTGATGAAAGATATTACAACTACAGTGATTTGGTGAATAGAGCCCCTAAGGCCGATATGTATATAACCGGCAGCGATCAGGTTTGGGGCAGGATTCCTACAATGGAAAAAGAACAGCCGTACTATCTGAAATTTGGTAACAGTGCTACAAAACGTATTGCTTACGCTGCCAGCATAGGCAGCTCCGACTTTTTTTATCGGAATCCTGATGTATTGGCATCACTAACCAAAGATTTCAACAAGATATCCATAAGAGAGAGTTCCGGATTAGAACTATTCAAAAAGGCAAATATTGAAGCAACACCGGTTTTAGACCCGGTTTTCTTATTGAGTAAAGAAGATTATATATCTTTGGTTAAAAAGCCGTACAACAATAGCATATTCATTTATGCAGTGAATATAAACAATGGTTCAGAAATAAATATTGACGAACTGAAAGAGTTAGCAAAGAGAAAAGGGTTGACACTTGACGCAACATTATCCAGTGGATATTTTCCGTTCAACGAATGTTTAGGAAATATAAACTATGTCTATCCTACCATTGAAGAGTGGATAGCAAGAATATATGGGTCAGAACTGGTTGTTACCACATCTTTTCACGGAATTATGTTCTGTTTAATACTACATAAAAAATTTGCATATATACCGTTGAAATCGGAATATTCCAAAGGTAACGACAGGATAACATCTGTTTTGGAGATGCTTGGACTGACTGACAGAATACTACAAACATCATACAACGACATAATAGATAAGGAAATCTGTTGGGAAGATGTAGATAGAGTTATAAAAGAGAAAATAGAGTTGTCAAAAGAATTTTTACACAGCTGTGGATGCTAAAAACCATACAATTATGGAAAAGATAGATTTTGTAATGATATGGGTTGATGGCAACGACCCCGAATGGCAGAAGGAGTACAACAGATATTCCGGCAAAAATGGACTTGACGAAAACAGTACCGTAAGATATAGAGATTGGGATTTACTTAAGTATTGGTTCCGTGGAGTGGAAAAGTTTGCGCCATGGGTAAACAGAGTACACTTTGTTACCTGTGGTCAGAAACCGGAATGGCTGAATCCCAATGCACCAAAATTGAATTTGGTTTCACATTCCGACTACATGCCGGCAGAACACCTACCCACATTCAGCAGCCACCCTATAGAGATAAATCTGCACAGAATAGATAATCTGGCGGATAAATTTGTCTATTTTAACGATGACTGCTTTATTCTGAACCATCTGCCGGTGGAACGCTTTTTCAGGAATGGTTTACTGTGCGGATTGTGGCAGTAAAATGTATTTGTGTCGCTCGGTTGCACGAACTGAATTTCAAGAGCATCTGAAGTGTGCGAAAAACTCTCTTGATAAGGAAGAATGCTCGGCACATTATATACGAACCTGCGTTTTGAGCGAGCTTGTACTGAAAAAGCTGAACGACCTGCTTGCCGACGTACACCGCAA
>CALEFD010000026.1 GCA_937876995.1 uncultured Bacteroidales bacterium
TAATCTAAATTCACTTACAGCCCTAACATCTCCTGTCTTATTTTCAATCTTATGGAACGAACCTCTTTTGATGAAACCTTTATAGGTTTGTTTAATATCTCATTACCTATCTGTTTCATCATTGTGCTGTCCTGTCTCTGTTTGTATAAATTAAATCTGTTATACAACGGGATAAATCTTGCAGGACACATATCACAGCATAACTTGTAACAAGAATCTGCTTTCTGAAAATTATTCAGTTTGTCATATATATCACCGCGTAACAGAGTGGTATTGTAATCTCTTCTTTTTGCTTCACATAGATGCATTATACTATCTGCCTTATCATCATAACCGGCATAATGCAATTCAACAGCGTAATTGTAAAGGAAGTACTCACTTTTTCCAAGTGTGGATAACAGTGCTTCGTATTCAGTTAAGTGTTTACTCTCTGCTGTGG
This sequence comes from uncultured Bacteroidales bacterium, assembly GCA_937876995.1. GTDB lineage: Bacteria > Bacteroidota > Bacteroidia > Bacteroidales > Bacteroidaceae > Colenecus. The sequence continues at coordinate 440 of CALEFD010000026.1, forward strand.
TATTATCTAACGATGTAGATAGTTTATACCATCGCGTTTGGGCTGTAAACCAAGGAATAAAACTGAATAATGTGGCTATTACTGCTATAAGTACAATACATTTTATAGAGAAGAGTGTTTTAGGAGTGATAATGACCGATGCTTTTGATAGGTCTAATTTCTCTAAAACTATTAATAAAAGTAGCGTTAGGATAGATATCAGGGCGATGGGATAGCGAAATGGGTAGCTGAACATTGATAGTACCATTATACCGCATAATACCAATAGCGTGGTTTTATATATTACTCCTTTTTGTTTATAAAGATAGCAACAGAGAGAAAAGCACAGAGTAAGTATTACTGCCAAACCTACCAATCCATAATTTACTGTTATTATTGCGTATTCGCACAACGGATGATTTATGTTATCTGCCAATAACTGAATATTTGTACCGGACAGCTGCTTAAGATATTCTGCCTGATACATCATATAATTCGCTGCAAAACCATTGGGACCATAGCCAAACAACGGAGCATCTTTTATCATTTCAAAACAGGTTTTCAAGATAATGCTACGGCCTACGGTGGATGCTGTTTTACGTTGAAACAACACGAATACAGCTATAGATATGGTCAAAAGAGTAAGTATTCCAAACAGAAAACGTTTCTTTGGTGATTTTACAGATAAAACTATATAACAAACATAAATGGCGGTTAATGATAATAAACCGCTACGAGATTCTATAAGAAACAATATCAGTATATCAAATGCAAAGAGTATGCCGGCAAAAAGATTATTTTTGGCATTTGTCTTATGTATTAAGAATACAAACGGATATGTAGCAGTCAATGTAGCTGCTACACCTGCCGGATTATCAAAACCGGCTGTAGCAGGAAATGTGGTGTTATTGGGAAGTATGGCCGTTAATTGCAGTAAGCAATGAACTGACACAACTATATTGATAATCAGCATTGAAACCGCAAATAGACGATAAAGGCTTTCCGCAGATGTAAACGGATTCTTATACGCTAAGATGTTGTATAATATCATTACAACAACTACTGTATAGACACCTATCCATTTGCCTACTATCAAAGAATCATTGATATTTGTAAATAATGAATAGCAGGCAAATAAAAGAAGTAGCTGAAACAGGATGTAATGAAATATTCGTTTCATTTTATAGTCTGGCGGAATCCTACTTCACTTTAACGAATAGTAATATAACGTCTTTTTCCTGAGCATTACTTAAAGTGGCTAAATCTGATTCTGACATATAACCTGCTGCTTTATCAGAAACTGTAAACTCTTGTCTATCATCTTTCTG
>CALEFD010000027.1 GCA_937876995.1 uncultured Bacteroidales bacterium
AACGACCCCGAGATTACAAATCACGTGCTCTGGCCAACTGAGCTAAAGAGGCAAACGCACCCGCTGCTTTAGCGGAGCGGGTGCAAAGATAGACCTATTTTTCTTTTCTGCAAAACTTTTTGCACTTTTTTATTTGTCACGTTGCTTTTCTTTTAATTTTTGTAGCTGTTTAGCCACTGCATCCAGGCATTCATCCACCGCTTGTTCGAATGTATCGCATATTTTTTCCGCAAAAATATTACCATTCGGAATTACTGCTGTAATGGATGCCTGCTTATTCATAGCAGTCTCCGGCTTTACTACCTTTAGGACTACATCTACTCTTTTAATCAACTCGTGCATTTTTTCCAATTTTGCACACTTCTTCTCAATGAACGCCTGAAGCTGTTCTGTTGCATTGAAATGCAAAGCCTGAATTCTAGTCTCCATAATACCTCAATTTTTAGGCTCTTGGATGAGCTTGTTTATAAATTTCCTTCAGTTCCTGAAATGTCATATGTACATATACTTCTGTTGTAGCCAAACTATTATGTCCCAACAGTTCCTTTACTGCACCAAGTTCGGCATTGTTATTCAGCATTGATGTAGCAAACGTATGTCTTAAAACGTGCGGGCTCTTCTTTTCAACATTACTTTCCTTCAGAGCATCTTTTACCAAATGATAAACCTGATGTCTGGGAATCCTGCCACCTTTTATATTTAAGAAGAGCGCATCACTCTCTTTAACATCAATTTCTGCATCACGCACCTCCATATAATCCTTTAATTGATCTGCCAATCTACTGGCAAAAGGAATAATGCGTTGCTTATCACGCTTACCTGTTACTTTCAATGTGCCGTTGCCAAAATCTATATCATCATTATTAAGTGATATCAATTCTGCCAAACGAATACCGGTTTCGTAAAAAAGAGCCAAAATACATCTGTTTCTTACAGATACAAAGTCCGCATCTGATTCTGTACTATCAAGAATAGCTTTCATTTCACTATCACGTACAAACTGAGGCAAAGGCTTACTTATTTTGGGACCTTTAATGTTTTTTACCGGTGTCTGTTCTACAATTCCCCGTGCTGTTAAAAACTTGTAGAACGTTCTTAAAGTACTCAGTTTACGGTTAACAGTTGTTGCAGCTTCACCATTTTCCATCATAGAGATTACCCACATTCGTATTACATCTCTATGAACTGTATCAAGTTCCAACGTACTGTCAACACCCTTTATAAATAATTCAAAGAGCACTAAATCTTGTTTGTAGCTGGAGATTGTCCTTTTTGAATAATTCCGCTCCAACCTTAAATAATCTGTAAACTGCTCTATGTACATAAAAAACAATTCGCCACTGAATGATTCAGTAGCGAATATAGGAAAAGAAATCCCAAAATGCAAACTTTGCGAGTATTTTTTTACTCTTCAGTCTGCTGGAGTTTCTGTACGTAGATAGCGTGCTCCATCTTGAGACGCTTCAGTTCTGATGGTTTATCAAACTGCTGACGACGTCTTAGTTCTTTAACAACACCTGTCTTTTCGTACTTTCTTTTAAATTTTTTGAGAGCGCGTTCAATGTTTTCACCCTCTTTTACTGGAACAATGATCATTTTAGTTCTTTAATTATTTTGTTTTAACTTCTTTTTCGTTTGAGAATAAGCGGCGCAAAATTAGATATTTTTTCAACATAACCAAAATCTTTGCGCATTTTATTTCAACAAATTACATAGTAATGCCATTTACCACCTTATTTATATATTAAGGAGTGGGTTGCTCACCTATCTGAACTTTAGTTGCACCGGCAACGTTTCCTTGGTTACCACCACCGTAAACATTTCCACCTATAGTTCCATCCAATATAGTTACAGATGTACTACCCTCTACATCTGCAGCGTTACCACCACCAAAGAGAGTGTTTTCTACTATTCCGTTCTTCATATTAACAGTAGTGTTACCTATTACTTTTGCAGCATTACCACCACCATAAACAGTTCCAATCACACCTATCTTTCCCTTTTCATGTACTGGCAATTGAACAATATATTCACTGCCAAAATCGATTGTTGAACCATTATAAGACCAATTTTCACGATTAGCATTAGCACCTATTGAAGTAACATTAATGTTTACGGTAGGATTACCTTTCACTACAGCTTTTTCACCAAATCCACCGCCAAACACATTACCAATACTGGTGAACGATATCAAGTTGATAGTAGGATGATCCTCACCTTCTGGTGTAGTATAAGGTGCCTGGTTACCACAACCATAGAGTTCACCAATGGTAATAGGATTACAGCCGGTCTCTTCAATAGTCACTGTAATAGAACCATTAATTGTACCACCTATATTATTACCACCAAACACGCGGTCAAAATGGCCACTGGAGATAGTAAGTTTAATATCACCCTTTACATCGGCATTGCGTGCTCCACCATAGATCTCTTCCATAGCCTCAATACAACCTAACTCTATTTTTGAATCACCATCCATATAGGCTTCGTTACCACCGCCATAGATACCACCAACATTAAGGTCACAGATATTGGCATTATCAACATAAGCAAGTGATTCTGATACCACATTTCCTTTGGTATTGCTGGCACCAAACAGATTATGAACTGTACCACCTAACACACTGGCTTTAGATTTACCGGTTCCATATAAACCTTGTGTATGATCTGCTGCGTATGCCACCGCATCTATAATACCTACATCAGCACCGAGGTTTTCATTCCATGTGGTACCTCCGTCAAGAGTGTATCTGTCTTTACCGTTACCACCACCAAATACATTGCCTATCTCATAACTACCTAAAACAAGCACATCGGTTGCCGGCGTTGCAGCAGCATTACCACCACCATAAACATATTCAATACTTGTCAAATCACAACCATCAATTACCACCTGAACAGGCTTTGCTGTATTCTCGTAAGAAACAGTATTTTCTCCCAATTTGTATGATGTAAACTGACCGGTAGCTTTTGGATTAGTTGGATTATAAGCGGCCAGATTACCGCCACCATAAACAGCCTGCAGTTCATAGATGCCGCTGTCTTTTTCAGGTTTGTCCTTGCTGGTTCCATCACCATTTTTAGCCACAGTACTCAACACCTTTACCAAAACTGTTCCCTTAGGCGAACCGTTTATGTTGTTGCATCCAAACACGCGACCCGAAGTAGGAATCGTATTATCATCGTCATCTTTCGTTGTAGCCAATGTGAAGGCGGTTCCATCGAGTGTCACGGTTACATTACCATTGACATCTGCAGCTGTTTCGCTATCGCCAAGACCACCACCGTAGGCATCGCCATGGATAATACCACCCGTCAAGTTCACGATTGTTGTGTTGTCGGTGTCGGTATTTACCGTACCCAGTGCCGAACCTCCATATACATCACCGTAAACGGTGCCTCCTTGGATATTGACAGCTACGTTACCAAACACTTGTGTATCCTTACCATAACCACCACCATGCACGTTGGCATGTGCAGCATCCGTACCAATAATACCGTTGGTCAAAGTCACAATAGTATTGCCCACAGCGCCGCTGGCATTACTACCACCATAGACACCGCTTGCAATGATTCCACCAGCTACAGAAACTGTCGCGTTCGAACCTATACCAGCTTGATTACCACCACCAAAAACAGCACCGAATACAGATCCTTGATTCATATTAACCACACTGCTACCATCCACTGTCGCAACATTGCCACCTCCATACACATTTGTTCCTACAATAGCATTATCACTTATGGTAACTGTTGTGTTATCTCTTGAAGGACTCTCATTACCGCCACCAAAGACATTCTTTGCCACACTACCTCCATTTATATTGAGAGTAATGGCTCCTGTAACATTACCCAACTGTGACATGTCAGTAGTTGTATATAGAATCTTTCTGTTTTGGTCACTTCCCGCATTATTACGATACTCCCATGTATAGATTTCAGGTTCAATAGTACCGAAGTCCGAGAAGATACCGGTTTCTCTCGTATAGGTAGAATATGGAGGTTGTCTGTCAGGATAGACCTTTACTTCGTTTGCCGAAGCCTTATATCCACCTCCAAAAGCACCTCCCATGAGTGTACAATTAGTAAGGGTTGATGATACAGAACCATCAACAGTTCCCTGACAACCGCCACCATAGAAATCACCCTCAATGGTACAATTTTGCAATGTGTTTGTTACACTGCCTGTTTGTGCAAGTGAGAATTGCGCATAACCAGTATAGAAACGAGCCACACCCGAACCTGTTCCTCCTGCATACAAGATATACTCAAAATCATAACAAGTACCTATACCATAATTCTGATTCTCTGTTAGACGCTTAAAGTTACCCCAACCCAAAGGGTACTCTGAGGTATCATTTGCAAAACCAACGCCAGAACTTTGTTGTTCACGATTATATGTGATGGAGGTTCCACCATATCCGGCTCCGTAGTATTGCCCGAATGTAGTACCAATAGTATTAGTTGTAACGGTCTTACCTGAAGCCATATCACCGAACTCCGGTCCTCCACAATAGAAATCAACCAGCGAGTTGTTCATAGTAATATCTATATTACCAGTGATGCGAGCCGATGCTGATGTTCCGCCACCAAAGAAGCGTCTTATACGTGCATGATCAACCTTTGCTGTTACATTAACTACATCAGAATTAGGTTGCTCCATGTAGGCAGATAGGTACTTATGAATCTTACCACCTGCACACCAGAAGTTGATATTTTGGCCAGTAGCTGTAGCTCCGGCTTTATAACCGGTCATAAAACAATCTTCTATTTCGCCGCCAGTGACAACAATGGGACAAATCGTGACATTACGGGCATTATCGGTATGTGAGCCTGGATAAAGTTGCTCTACATAGGCATTACCTCCTATCTGAATGTAACTCAGCTTCGTACAATTACCATCACGCGCTCGTACAATCTGAATGAAGTAGCCGCTGTTTACAATCCAACGGTTATTGCCTTTACCATTGTCGGCAGCATCGAATGAGTAGGAGTTTATTTCACACTCACTCATTATACTTACGCAAGTCTCAGTAAGCTCAAACCAACCGTGACTATGCCAGATTCCGATTGTTGGATACGGAGTACTTCCAGTAGTACGTGCAGCCATACCGATACCAATATTTGGTACAAAGTCGAAACGCATTGGCGGAATATCTGTACGGTCTGTAGATGAGTGATAGCTATACCATCCATAATCTGGCTCTTGATTACAGTCTTCATCGACACTCATAATGGTGAGGCCCTTTGTTGTGTTATTTCCGAAAATATTACCTCCGATAGTATTCTGATTATAGTGATAGTTTCCCACAAGCACAATCGCCTGCTTGTGTGGGTCTGTAACATTACTAGACATCGCACTTAGCAGTGTGTTGAGATCAGTATATACCGTTCTCCCGTGATAAGTGGTAGGCACTTGTGTTGTCAGTCCAGTCTGCCCGCCATAAGTGGCGTCGTATCCATAATCATAATATGCATCGCTTAGATAGAAGGCATTTGCAAAATTTGCTTCAATATTGATAGCTGTAACACCATAGGGCACGATGTAGTTGCCACCTTGGGCAAAGATATAGTTGCTGTTGCTATAAAGGTCTTTTGCCGTGCAGTCGCGGTCTGCAAAGTTGTAGTCTGTTAAAGAACCCACAGTTCCGCCCGTAATAGAAGTTATTTTCCAACCTGTACATATCTTGCTATAATCTCGAGTCCAGCCTTCGTATTCATTGGCAAAGGGAAGAACTACTTTACCCCAAGTAAAATCGTAGTTCAGTGTATCCATATCTGTAATGGGCAATTGCGATGTATAACTTCTGCCATTAATGCTCACATTTACAGTTAGGTAACCGGCATTACCCATAGTGGTCACAAGCTGTCCTGTCCCTGTATAATATCCATCAGCGCTAATGTTGCTTAAAAGTTTTCCTGCAAACTTGTCTGTGGTAGTTGGCAAGTTAGCTGCTATATCAACTGTAGTACGTTTGGTGTTTGTCTGCCACTTCTCTATTACGGGATATAACACTTTCTCGTCATTCTTTACGTTATACCAGTGACCTATTTCAGCCACATTAGCATCTGTGCGCGAACCAAACAGATAGATAGCTGCTAACTCACGGTGTGTGTTTTGAATATGACGATAAAAAGGAAAACGATTCAGGTATTCATCCTTATCAACAGCCAATTGGTTATTGTAGTTGTTGTATCCTACATTTGCCTTACTTCTCCAAAAATTATACTCGTTGGTATTCCGATCATTGCTGGTATGATTGCCTGCATATACGGGTGACACATTTGATGTACCAGATAAGTCACCGTAGAACATGTTGTTGGTAACGGCGCAATGATCATTGTTTGCATATCTGGCATTAGAAAGCGCATTACCTGCCACACGTCCTACAATGCCACCTACATACTGCCCTCCACTAACATTGGCATAGCTGTAGTTATTCACCACACGAGTGTTGCCCGTTATGTATCCCACCAACGAACCCGTGTTATTGCCACCACTTACACTTGATATCCCGTCTCTAGACAGGATTCCGCAATTGTAAATTTTTGTGTTGCCAGATGCGTATGCAGCAATTGCACCCAAGCAAGTAGTACTATTGGTAGTTACCGAAGAAGTAAGCGACACAGCATCTAACACTACATTTTTGATAGTTGCACCATTAGTCGATGTGAAGAGCGGACGGGAAAGACCAGAAATTACCTTGTAATCGCCATCTAATGTACCCGAGAAATTGGTAATCGAATTCGTAAAGCCCGAGGCATTAAAGTCGGCCACCACCTTGAAGTGATAAGTTGGATGCTCTGCCATATAATTCAATCCTTCTACCGAAGATATATAATAGGGATCTGATGCATTTTCGCCCGAACCACCTGATGATGCCATACCAATGTTCGAATCAAGCCAACCATCTTTGACAGCGATAGCTTTCACTATAACACCATTACCCACTGTAAATGGACCATTATATTTACTGCTGCTCTTGGTAGGGTTACTGCCGTCGGTAGTGTAGTAAATAGCCACCCCGTTTGTAGTACACGATATCGTTGTACTGCCTGTATTTCTATTTATTTCTATTATAGGAGTTGCACATCTGTCTAAAACGGATATCGAAAGTGTGGTTGTTGCCCCATCTGTTCCATCTTGATTCTTTGCAGTCAAAGTTACAGATGTTTTGCCCGCTTTTTTAGCAGTCACTACACCCGTCGCATCAACAGAAATAATAGTATTATCATAACCACTATAAATAACCTCGTTATATGCCGTCAGCGGTTTCAAAGTGTAGCTGATGGAGGCTTGTTTACCGACCTCTAGTTCAAGGTCTTCTGCGGTGATGCTTGTGGGGTTATCGAGCTTTCTCTTTACAGTGATAGTAGCGGAAGCATTCGGTGTAGCATAAACATTATCTCCGTACACCGCCTTTACCGAAAGAGTTGCAGTTTGATCTGCGCTCGGGTTGGAGGTTACTTTAAGCGTATTGCTTGCCTCATTGGGAGTGCTGGCTATACACGAAGCACCTGTACCCGTTAAATCCCAATTAAACACTGGAGAGAGAACTCTTCGAGATTGCTCTATCGCTGCAGGTTTAACTGTATTCATAGTCCCACCATAATAGTAATGGGTAATATTATTGAATGAATAGGCAGTATACTCTGGAGTATTATAAACAACCTGAGTTATATTGGACGCAGATGCTGTAAATATTTCTTGTTCACCCAAGTTCAATTCAGCAGTAGAAGGGGTCAACGTAATAGTAGAAGTAGCAGGAGTAATTACCGACTCTGTAGAAGTGGAATAGGGTGTTAAGTTAACTTGATATAGAACAGCAACATTGCCTTCAAAACTCGGAGGGGTCAACCCCAAAAAAACACCATCACTTTCAACTGTCCCCCAGGCACCATTGTTATATATAACACCCCTGTAATAATAATTGACTCGCGACTGAGTTCTACTGTGAAAATACAAATTATTCCCATTAATAGTCCAAGAGGTACCTTGATTTTGGTTCTTAGCCAAAGAAAGCGTATTATTATTGTTATTCCCTACAAGATAGAAACCATTATTACTGAACTTTTCTCCATCGCCACCTTCCCAAATACACGCCGTGCTAAAAGTCGAGGTTGAAGCTATTGATCCATTATTGACATACATGTAGTTGCCATTATAATAAAACACATAACTAGCCGCCCTGGTACCCAAAACAAAAGTGAGTAGGAGAAGGGTGAGTACGGCAAAGCGTTTTGTGAAGTTTGATATACGGGATGAACTTGATGCACTGTTTTGCACTGCACCAAAGACGTTAGTTTTCTTCATAATTTGTAGCATAATATTATCCTTATTCGTCACGCGCGCTTTCGCGTACGCACGTGTAATTTGCAAAAGTAATAAAGTTGTATTGTATGTGCAAATTGATATACAATGTTTTACAAAATTTTACACTACACATTGATGTAAAAAGTAAAAACAACAAAAGCGTAAAGGCAATAAGAAAGGGGGCAAAAAATCAGATTTAACAACGTAAAATGCTACTGCAAAAGGTAAAAACAGCAATGTAAATACATAATGATGGGGTAAAATATGCAGGAAAAACAATAAAAACAGAGCATTATCGTTATTCTCTTGTATGAATTCAACAAAGAGAAAGTACTTTCTTGCAGCACTGCTGTTTATCTCAATAAATCTGTATGCTCAGTATGATGCACATTTTTCGTACTATTGGGCTGTAGAGAATCTGTATAATCCGGCTGCTATGAACAAAAATAGCAAACTGAATATAACAGGTTCTTATGCTATGCAGATGCTTGGTTATACCAATGCACCGGGATCTATGTATTTTGGTGCAAATACTGTTTTACCTTTTGACCGCGCACGCCATTCGGGCGCAGTTATTCTGATGAACGAAAACATAGGTCTCTTTTCTCATAGACGTCTTCTTATAAACTATGCCTACAAAGTAAAGTTAGGCAAAGGTTGGTTGAATATGGGTGTTCAGGGGGGCGTAATGAACGAAGGTTTTGAATACGACGAACTTGAAATAACAGATAAAAACGATCCCGCATTTCCCAATTCGGGGGCAGATGGTTCAGGTGCCGATATAGGCGCAGGTGTGTATTATTACAACAATGGTTATTACTTAGGATTATCTGCCACACACCTTAATTCTCCACGTGTTTACTACAGCAAAGAGGGCGACAGAGCAGCCTATTTGGATATAAAACCTGCATTTTATTCTATAGGTGGATGCAATATCCGATTAAATAATCCGTTATTATCTTTGCAGCCTTGCTTTCAGGTGGCCACAGATGGCGAATATACAAGAGCCGATATTACGCTACGAGGCACTTATGAATATGAATTGTCAAGGTTTTTTGGAGGAGTGACATATTCACCCGGCACATCGGTAACAGTTTTGTTAGGTGGTATGTATAAGCAGGTTACCATTGGTTATGCCTACGAACTCTTTACCGGCGGAGTAGGAGCAATTAACGGTAGTCACGATTTGGTAGTAAGTTATTCAATGGATGTGGATTTCTTTAAAAAAGGTAAGAACGTCCATAAGAGTGTAAGATACTTGTAGTAAGAATTTATTGATATAGGATATGAAAATAGGAAAACTGATTATGGCTGGATGTATGGCAATATTTGCCACATTGACATCCTGCACAAGCAGTAACAACGCAACAACTGCTATAGGCGGTGAAGTTACCGGCATAAATGCCACAGCAATGCGTGAACCTACACCATACGGTATGGTATTGGTACAACGTGGATCTCTGCAAATGGGACAGGAGAATGCCGATAGTCTGCTGGGACTTTCACAACCTGCCAGAGAGATATCTGTAGAATCGTTCTGGATGGACGAAAAAGAGGTGTCAAATGCCAAGTATCGCCAGTTTGTATTTTGGGTACGCGACTCTATCATCCGTACTCGTTTGGCAGATCCTGCATACGGTGGCGATGAATCTTACATGATTACAGAGGACAAATTTGGAGAACCTGTTACTCCGCATCTTAACTGGGCAAAACCTATTCCCTGGAATAAGCCAAACGAAGATGAGGCACGCGCCATAGAGAGTTTGTACTATACTCATCCTTTTACAGGAGAGAAGATGCTCGATGTTAAGCAGTTGAACTACCGTTACGAAATATTTGACTACACTCAGGCTGCTCTGCGTAAGAATCAGTTGGATCCGAACGACAGAACCAGAAATACTGACCAGGCTGTAACAAACGACGTTGTTATGATTTCAAAAGATACAGCTTATATAGACGATGAAGGCAGAATAGTAAGAGAGACCTTAAACCGTGAATTGAGCGGTTTGTACGATTTTGTAAACACCTATATTGTAAATATATTTCCCGATACAACCTGTTGGATAAACGATTTTCCAAATTCCAACAACGAAACATATATGCGTCTCTACTTTTCACACCCTAACTACAACGATTATCCTGTAGTGGGTGTAAGTTGGGAACAGGCAAATGCCTTCTGCGCATGGCGTACCAGCTATCTTTTAAGCGGATTGGGCCCACAGGCACAATACGTACAGAGATATCGCCTGCCAACAGAAGCAGAATGGGAATTTGCTGCACGTGGACGTGAGAACAATATCTATCCCTGGAAATCTGCAGATTCCAAAGATGAAAATGGATGTTTCTATGCCAACTTTAAGCCGGAACGCGGTAACTACACAGAAGATGGCAGTCTTATAACAACAAAGGTGGGTTCATACAAACCAAATTCCAATGGTCTGTACGATATGGCCGGAAATGTGGCTGAATGGACATCTACCACCTATACAGAAGCAGGTATTCTGAGAATGAACGATATGAATCCGGAACTCTACTACAATGCAGCACAGGAAGATCCTTATTCTATGAAGAAGAAAGCTATTCGCGGCGGTTCATGGAAAGATCCGGAGAAGTTTATTGAATCTTCGTGGAGAACTTATGAATATCAGAACGAACAGCGTTCATACATAGGTTTCCGATGCGTTCGTACACAAGTAGGAACAGCGGCTGCTACGGGAAGAAGAAAATAATGTAAGAAACAGAAAAATATATATCGCTATGGATAATAACAAGAAAAAAGGAGTATTCGAAAAGTTCCAGGATTATTTAGATACTGCAAAGGGAAGAGTATTATTGAACTATCTATACAGTTGGGGTGCAGCCATAGTTATTTTGGGTGCATTGTTCAAACTGACACATATTGCCGGAGCAGATATTATGCTGTTCTTAGGTATGGGTACAGAAGTACTGGTGTTTATAATTTCCGGTTTTGAAAAACCATTTATTCCCAATCAGGAAGATGAAGATGATGATTATACAGAATCCGCACCTGCCATACGCGGAGGCAACATTATCATTACACAAGGTCAGCCTGTTCAACCTGTATTAAATAATATTCAGGAGCAACCGGAAGTAACATCCATACCTGTACAGGGAGTAGAACCAAATGCAAGCAGCCTGAATGTAGATGGTGTAGAACTGGTTACTGCAAACTATCTGGAGCGCGTTAAGGACCTTACAGAAAAGATGGAGCGTATCTGTAAGCAGTCTGAAAAGATGGAACAGAGTGCCGAAGAACTGGAGACACTTACCCGTAATCTTATCAGCATAAATACGTTCTATCAGATGCAATTGCGTTCTGCAAGCACTCAGATGGACAATATGGACAGAGCCAGCGAACAGACTCGCAATATGGTGTTCCAGATTGAAGAGCTGAATCGTGTATATGCACGTATGGTTGAGGCTATGAAAGTGAATATCGGATCAAAAGAACAGATATGAGAAAGAAGATGATAGAGAGGCCGCCATCGCCACGTCAAAGGATGATTAACCTTATGTATATCGTCCTGTTGGCTATGCTTGCCATGAACATTTCATCGGATGTACTGAACGGCTTTACACTGGTAGAAGAGAGCCTTTCGCGCAGTACCTCTAATGCTACTGTTCAGAACGAAGCGGTATATAAGGAATTTGCTGCATCCGATTCAATCAACCACGAAAAGGTGGGTGAATGGTACAACAAGGCTCTTAGCGTAAAGAGTATGTCTGATTCGTTGTACAATTTTGCCGGAGATTTAAAGTGGATGATAGCACGCGAAGCCGATGGTAAAAAGGCCGATTTGGAGAATCTGCAAAATAAAGAAGACCTGGAGGCTGCTACACAGGTAATGTTATCGCCTACAAAGGGTCGCGGACAGGATTTGTACAATGCCATTAACAGCTATCGTGACAGAATTCTGGAGATGATAGACAATCCCGTACAGCGCGATATTATCAACAATAATTTCAGTACGGAAGTGCCGGACAAGAGCACCGCACTGAACAAAAACTGGCAAGAGTATAACTTTGAAAATATGCCTGCCGTTGCAGCTATAACACTGCTTACCAAATTGCAGAACGACATTCGTTATGCAGAAAGCGAAGTGCTGCATACACTGGTTAAGAATATCGACGTAGGCGATTTGCGTGTAAACTCACTTGAAGCATACGTTATTCCAACCTCACAAAATGTGGTTCAGGGTAACCAGTTTTCTGCCAGAATTATTCTTGCAGCTGTCGATTCAACAGCAAGACCAAGTATATATATAGATGGTGAAAAGATAGAATCGGAAGATGGTTGGTACCAGATTCCCTGTAATCGCACAGGCGATTTTACACTGAACGGTTATATGGAGTTGAATTCCGGTAATGGAATTATACGCAGAGATTTCTCTCAGAGTTACAGTGTAGTATCTCCACTTGCCACAGTTTCTGCCACTATGATGAATGTGCTGTACGCCGGTTACGATAACCCTGTAAGCATATCTGTACCGGGTGTTCCCAGCAATATGATATCGGCTTCTATAAAGAATGGCAACGGAACTCTGCGTGCAAATGGCAATGGTTTTATTGCTAAACCTGCCAAGGTGGGCGAAGATGTGGTTATAGCAGTAACTGCACAGCAGGACGGACGCCGTCAGAGTATGGGCGAATACACTTTCCGAGTACGTCAGCTACCTGATCCTACTCCATTTATAGAATATGTGGACGAAAATGGAAATACCCAGCGTTACAGTGGAGGCGGTATAGCTTTGGCAAAACGTAATCTGATGTCTGCCGATGGTATTGTTGCAGCTATTGATGACGGTCTTTTGAATATAGGTTTTAAGGTGTTGAGTTTTGAAACCACATTCTTTGACAATATGGGTAATGCCGTATCAGAACTTTCTGACGGTGCAAAATTCTCAGAAAAACAGAAATCCAGATTCCAACGTCTTACACGCGGCAAACGTTTCTACATACAGCGCGTAAAAGCAGTAGGACCGGACGGAATAGAGCGTCAGCTTAACACATCGTTAGAAGTTATTTTGAACTAAAAAGATAAACTATATGAAACGTAGATTTATAACATTTATCATAACTACTCTGCTGGTAGCAACAGCAAGTGCTCAGCCACCACGCAGACAGCAGGAACAGCAAACCCAAAAGAATAGCTCTGCAGTTACTCTTTCGGAACGTGCCAGATTGCAGTATTCTGCAAATTCCACCACTCCCACGGAATTAACCTGGAAACGTGATATCTATCGCGAACTGGATTTGACCAAAGAGAAGAATGCAGCATTATACTATCCGGAAGAACCATTAGGTGACAGAGTAAATTTCTTTACCCTAATCTTTAATCTTATTCTGGAGAATAAAATTACCGCTTACGAATACAGATTGGACGGTAACGAACTATTCACAAAGGACAATGTTCTGGATGTAGAAAATATGCTTGACAAGTTCTACATCTACTATGAAAAGGAGGGTAATAAATATGTGGTACAGCCTGCAGATATTCCAAGTATATTGGTTACCAAGTACTATATAAAGGAGAGTAACTATGTAGAACAGGGTACATCAAACTATTCAACCAGAGTTACAGCTATCTGTCCTGTGTTAATGAATTCCGATGGTGGTACCGAACTTACTCCCTACCCTATGTTCTGGCTGAATTATGATGAGATAAGCCCATATCTGGTACAGACACAGGTTATGACAAGCAGCTATAACAATACTTCTAATCTCTCTTTAGACGACTACTTTTTAATGCGTAAGTACGACGGAACTATCTACAAGACATCGAACTTGCGTAATCAACCATTGGCTGAATATTGCGAAAACGATTCTGCACTTGTTCAGGAACAGTTACGCATAGAGAAACAGCTTACCGATGTTGAAAACAGTCTGTGGGGTAATAATGAAGAGGCAGTAGATACAGAAGTAGGAACTGCCGTTACCGAAGAAAAGAGTGAACCCAAAGCAAAACGCGAACGTACAGAAAGAGAGCCTAAACCGGTTAAAGAGCCAAAACCGGCCAAACAACCGGCATCTTCTAACGAAAGAATTTCTGTCAGACGCTGACTATTTCAATAAAATCATTTATAAGGCCACTTGGAGATTTTTATTTCCAAGTGGTTTATTTATTAAAAAATGTTATACTTTTGCAAATAGTTAACTAACTTATAGCTATTGTATAGTATGAATATTAAAAAATGTGCATTTATCATTGGACTGTTGGCTATATGCAGCAGTACATTATTTGCCCAGGAAGTAGAAAAAAAAGGCAAAAACGGAGCTTGGTTTACCATTAAAGGAGGTTTAACATTGGCAGACAATGACATTAACCACATAACCGCATCAAACATAGGCGAAGAGAACAGTTACACAGGTTTCTTTGTAGGTCCGGCTTTAAATTTTCAGGGAAAACGTCTGTTGGGTCTGGATCTTGGAGCAATGTATTCACACGTTGGAATGAAGGTAGAAGGTGGAGACAATTATAAGAATGATTACCTGATGTTGCCTGTATCACTTACATTGAATATTGGTGTAAAACATTTCAGCGTCTTTGGTTTGGTTGGCCCACAATGGAATGTAAACATTGGTGCTCTGGAAGAGTTCTTTGTAGAAGGCGAACAGATAGAATCAAAGAGAATTAACACTACTGCCAATGTTGGCGTAGGTGTAAGAGTTTTGAATAAGGTAGATGCTATTTTGAACTACAACTTCCCATATTCTGTTGTAAAAGACAATATCGATGATTTTGAAACTATGACAAATATGGTAGATAGATACAAGACTATACAGTTTATGTTAGCCTGGAGATTTTGACAGAATTTTATTAAACTATAAATTTAAAGACAATGAAAAAGTTATTTGCAGTTTGCGGTTTGGCATTATTGATGACCATTCCTGCTTCAGCACAGTTCTCATGGGGTATCCGTGCAGGTGTAAACGCTGTTAACAATGATATAACAGCTATAGATAAAGAGACAGTAGTAAGCAAGGATAGCTATACCGGTTTCTTTGCAGGTCCTATGATGGAATTCCAGATTCCTATCATTGGTGCAGGTGTTGATGCAGCTATTCTCTATTCACAGAAGGGTATGGAAATAGCAGAACAGGAGACTATCAAAGAACAGGCAATTGCTATTCCGGTAAGTTTGAAATACACTCTTGGTTTGGGTAATTTCCTGGGCGCATTTGTTCAGGCCGGTCCTCAGTTAAACTACAACCTCGGTGAATTGACAACACTCTATCAGGACGAAGTTAAGGGTGATAACCTTCAGTCAGGTTTTGCAGACGTTAAAGAGTTTGCTATGAACAGAATGGTATGGAGCATGAACTTAGGTGTTGGTGTTAAGCTGTTCAACCACTTGCAGGCAGCTGTAAACTACAACATTCCTCTTACACCAAGCGGTGCTTATACTCTATATGAGAATGTTGAAACAGGCGCTAACGACAATGCCAGCATTCTGGACAGAATAGAAGCTGCAGGTAAGGCAAAAGATACAGCAGAAGAGGCTTACAAATCAAGAGTTCTTCAGTTCTCTGTAACTTATACATTCTAATTTAGAATTAAAAGATAAAATTGGGCCCTCCCGATACACTTCGGGTGGGCTCTTTTTTTTACTTTTGTACTACACTATGGAATTGTATGCCGACATAATATTACCCGTACCGTTGCAACAGTTGTTTACATACGGTATTCCTGCAGAACTGGTATCTTCGGTGATACCGGGGGTGCGTGTCTATGTACCTTTTGGGAGGGGCAGACATCTTACAGGAATAGTGGCATCGGTCCATAAAAATAAGCCCACAGAGTATCAGACAAAAGAGATTATAAGCGTATTAGATGGTGAAACCCCTATGGTTCTGCCATATCAGTTAAAGCTTATAGAATGGATCTCCAGATACTATCTTTGTGCTCCGGGCGATGTTATGAAGGTTCTTCTACCCGGAGGACTAAGACCTGAAGCTAAAAATGCCCAGACTGCATATAAACCTAAAACAGAGTGTTTTGTACGCATTTCAGGCAGATGGGAAACAGCCCACCCCAATACTGTGTTGGAGGAGTTAAAAAAACATCCCAAACAACAGGATATACTGCGCGAGTACTACGAATTATCCGGCTTTAACCATAATGATAACGGCTATAAACCTGTATCAAAAAGATTGCTGCAGGAACAGATTGAATCTAAAAGTGCGCTGCAGACAGTTCTCAAAAACAACTATCTGGAACTATACAATGTTGAGATAGGCAGACTTCCGCAGTATCGTGGAAAATTGATTGAGCCCTATAGTTTAACCCCTGTACAACAAGAGGCTTTTGAAGGTATTAAAAATTCGTTTAAGGATAAGAATATCTCATTGTTATATGGTGTAACATCGTCGGGCAAAACAGAAATCTACATAAAACTTATAAAGGAACAGTTGGAACAGGGCAAACAGGTTCTTTACCTACTGCCTGAAATTGCATTAACTACACAGATTATGCATAGACTGCAACAGGTTTTTGGTGACAAGCTTTGCATATATCATTCCAATTGTGCAGACAACATACGCGCAGAGATATGGCAACGCCAGTTATCGGATAATCCGTTTCAATTGATATTGGGAGCGCGTTCGGCAGTAATGCTGCCATTCCGGGATTTAGGTCTGGTAATTGTAGATGAAGAGCACGAAACAGCATATAAGCAGGAAGATCCTGCACCTCGTTATAACGCCAGAAATGTGGCCATAATTATGGCTTCAATGTGCGGGGCAAAGACATTGCTGGGTTCTGCAACACCATCATTTGAAAGTTTTGCAAATGCTGTTTGGGAAAAGTACGGACTTATAACACTAAACCAGAGATATAACAACGTTGAACTGCCCTATGTTCAGGTGGTGGATATTGCAGAGATGCAAAAGAAAAAGTATATGCAAGGGCTGTTTTCACCACAAATGATAGAGGCTGTCCGGGAAGCATTGAACTGCGGGGAACAGGTTATACTTTTCCACAACAGACGCGGTTATTCGGGGACTGTTGAATGTAAAGAGTGTGGCAGAGTACAGAAATGCAGCTGTTGCGATGTAAGCCTTACCTATCATAAGAACAGCGATGTGGCTGTATGCCATTATTGTGGCAGAAAATATAAGGTAGAGCATATATGCCCGGAATGTGGTTCGCAAAACATTGTGGAACGTGGTTATGGTACAGAGCGTGTTGCAGAACAGTTGAATTTGTTGATTCCCGAAGCAAAAATTGCCATAATGGATTCCGATACATCCAAAAACAGATATGAAGATATAATCAGGGATTTTCAAGATGGCATAACAAATGTACTGATAGGTACACAGATGATTTCAAAGGGCTTTGACTTTGATAATGTAAGCACAGTTGGCGTTTTACAGGCAGACTCTATGATGAATCTGCCGGATTTTAGAGCGGCAGAACGAACATATCAACTTATTGCCCAGGTAACAGGCAGAGCCGGACGCAGACAGAAAAGGGGTAAAGTAATTCTGCAAACTCGCCAGCCGGAACACGAAGCTATTAAGCAGTTGGAAGCAAATAGCTACAGAGCCTTCTTTAACAACCAGATGGAAGAGAGGCATCTGTTTGCATACCCTCCGTATTCTCGTATTACTACCATAAAGCTAAAGGGCAAATATGCCAATAAAGTAGAAGCTGTTGCAGAATCGCTCTGCTGCATACTGCGTAAACTTTTTGGAGAATATTCTATTCTTGGACCCGACGCGCCTATGGTTTCAAAGGTTAATATGCTCCATATCAGGAACATAATAATGAAGATAGATCATAAAATCAACTACATACAGACACGCCAAATGATAGATTATGCATTAAGTTGCATAAAAACCGAAATACAGAATCAGGATATCAGAATCAGCTTTGACGTTGATCCGCTTTAGGTGATTCCGGATAGCTGATTCGTGTATGATACATTGTCTTCAGTTTCTCTTTGAATACCTCTTTAATGTTACTTATATCTTTGTAAGACAATGGACATTCAGTGAAAAACTTTTCCGACATCTGAAAATCTATAATCTTTTCCACCAGATTGGAGATGCTCTCTTCTGTAATCTCTTTCAGGCTGCGCGAAGCTGCTTCTACTGCATCGGCCATCATAAGTATGGCAGTCTCTTTTGTTTGCGGATTAGGGCCCGGATAACTGAAATCGGCAGTATTAACATCGGTATCGGGTGTTAGTTGCTGCTGTTTAACATAGAAGTATCGGGCTACACCATTACCGTGGTGAGTTCTGATAAATTCCTTTACCGATTCCGGAAGTCCGTTCTTTTCTGCCAAACGCAATCCCTCTTCTACGTGATTTGTAATAATATGCGCACTCTCTACCGGCGATATGTTATCATGCGGATTTGTTCCATTCTGATTCTCTACAAAGAATGGTGGATTTGCCAACTTACCTATATCGTGATATAACGCTGCTGTACGTACCAACTGCACATTGGCACCTACTCTGTTAGCAGCTTCGGCAGCAAGAGTTGATACTTGCATAGAGTGCTGGAATGTACCGGGGGCATTCTCTGCCAACTTGCGCAACAACGGATTGTTTATATTGGAAAGTTCTATAAGAGTAACATTCGATATAAATCCAAACAGTTTTTCCACCACAAAGAGCAACGGATAAATAAGCAGAAGCAATATAGAATTAATTGCAAAGTAGATAAACATCTTCAAATCCAAATCGGCAAGACTCTCCAATTGCATCATCTGTATAGATATCCAGATAAGACAGTAGGTGACAAAAATCATAAGAGTGGTACGTAATATCTGCGATCTCTGGGAGAGTTCTTTCAGACTGTATATAGCCATTAGTCCTGCTCCTGTCTGCAACAATATATATTCGTATGGCATCTGCACTACTATAGATGTAGCCAGTACAAAGACCATGTATGTCATAAATGCAGTTCTGGAATCCAAGAATATTCTGTAAGCTATAGCAAGCATAGCGCACGGAATCATAAATACGCTCCAATTGGTATGCTCTACATACAAACCAATTATAACTGAAAACAGTGTTAATGTGCTGAATATAAAGAAGAGTTGTGAAACATTATTGATGTTATTTGTTCTGTACAACTTTAAGTACATAAACAGACATAAGAACATAAGCGATACAAACATAAGCTGTCCGCCCCAGGTCATCAATTTGAAGTTTCTTGATGCTGTATGCTCCGACATCATGTGTACGTAAGAATCTATTATCATAGCTGTCTCTTCTGTTACAATATCGCCGTGATCTATGATTTTCTGATTTGCCACAACCTTACCCTTAAAGTGCGATATACTGTTCTCCTGATCCTTTAAATCTTTCTCTGAACGTGCCTTGTCATATACAAGATTTGGAGATATATAGTTTTCTAAATTGTGTTGCAACAGCAGATATCTGTCTATAGATGATATATCGGCCTGAGTAAGTGCCTGATAAGCCTTCTTTTCATTATATATCTGGTTGGATGCAACAAATGTGGAATTATTGCCGCTATAGATTCTAACGAATTCGGTTTTGCCATCTTCTAACATAGATTCATCCTGCACCGATATAATTCCCTTTTCATACAGTTTTACCAGTTCATTTTTAATGGTATTGTAACTATCTAATGTGATAGCTTTGTAAAGATTTTCTGAATAATACTGATCAAAAGCCTGCAATTTGCTCTGCATTACCGCCGTATTTCTACTAAAGTATGGAGAAAAAGATGAACGCAAACTATCCAGTTCCTGCTGATAAACGGCTTCACTCTTTTCTATGGAGAAATTAAAAGGTGCTATCAAGACATCGTATGTCCACGGTTTACCAATTGTATAATCGTAAAATTCCGATCTCTCTTTTGGCATAAAATAGACTGTAAGCAATATAGAAGCTATAAGCAATAAAATCATCAGAAGATTATTTCTCTTTGACGGTCGATTCTTAATTTTTCTATCTTTTTTATCCATCTTTTTTTGTTATTTCGGTTTGAGGATATAAAAGTACATTTTTTAGGTTATAAATAACTGATTTTTTTGTTGTACTTTTGCATTCGTTATCAAATAATAGCAAATTATGGCAAATAATTCAACTGAAAACAGACCTGTAAGAGTACGTTTTGCACCAAGTCCAACAGGACCTTTACATATAGGCGGTGTACGTACAGCACTATATAACTACCTTTTTGCACGTCAAAATAACGGTACATTCATATTCAGAATAGAGGATACCGATTCAAATCGTTTTGTACCCGGAGCAGAAGAGTACATTCTGGAATCTTTCCGCTGGTTAGGAATAGAATTTGACGAAGGTGTATCTTTTGGTGGTAACTATGGTCCATACAGACAGTCGGAACGCAGAGATATTTACAAAAAGTATGTAGATATACTTTTGGAAGCAGGTAAGGCATACATTGCTTTCGATACTCCTGCAGAACTGGAAGCTGCACGTGCAGAAATTCCTAATTTTCAGTATGATGCTTCTACCCGTTTGAAGATGCGCAATTCACTTTCTATGCCGGCAGAAGAGGTTAAAGCACTTATTGACGCAGGCAATCAGTATGTAGTTCGTTTCTTGATAGAGCCGGGACGTGATGTTCTGGTAAACGACCTTATACGTGGAAAGGTTGTGGTTAATTCTTCTATACTTGACGATAAAGTTCTCTTTAAATCGGCAGACCAACTGCCTACATATCATCTTGCAAATATTGTAGATGATCATCTTATGGAGGTATCGCACGTAATTCGTGGCGAAGAGTGGTTGCCATCTGCACCGCTTCATGTACTTCTGTACGAAGCCTTTGGCTGGACCGATACAATGCCTGAATTTGCACATCTGCCACTGCTGCTTAAACCGGAAGGTAATGGCAAATTGAGCAAACGTGATGGTGACCGTTTGGGATTCCCTGTATTCCCATTGGAATGGAAAGACCCAAAGAGTGGAGAAATTTCATCGGGTTACAGAGAAAAAGATTATCTGCCTGAAGCTGTTATCAATTTCCTGGCACTTTTAGGCTGGAATCCTGGTAACGACCAGGAGATAATGTCTCTGGAAGAGATGGTGCAGCTCTTCAATCTGGAAAAGTGCAGCAAAGCAGGTGCACGTTTCAACTATCAGAAACTGGTTTGGTTTAACCACGAATATATCATTAACAAATCTGACGAAGAGATAGCCAATCTGTTTGCTCCTGTTTTGGAAGCTCACGGAGTTAAAGAGAGCCACGAACGTATAGTTAAGGCTGTAAGTCTGGTTAAGAACAGAGTAAACTTTGTTGGCGAATTGTGGAATCAGACCTCATACCTGTTCCAGGCTCCGGAATCGTTCGATGAGAAATCTTTAAAGAAATGGTGGAAAGACGAAGCTCCACGCACCACAGCCGAACTTTGTGATTTTATTGAAAGTGAACCGGATTTTACTGGTGCTGTTTTAGAACCTCGTGTAATGGAATGGATTGCATCAAAAGGATACGGCATTGGTAAAGTGATGAATGCACTTAGAGTTACACTGGTTGGAGCAGCTGTTGGTCCACATATTTTTGAGATTACAGATTTTATTGGCAAGGAAGAGACTTTGGCACGCGCCAGAAAAGCTATCTCTACACTTTCTTAACTGACAGGCAATAGTAATGTTTCTATTTTCATTAGCCTTTTCAATATACGGTGCAGGTGTTCACGTTGCTTCGCTGTTCAACAAGAAAGCCAGACTGTTAGTAAAAGGTCATCATAAAATATTCGACACTCTTAGAAAAGAGGCCGATCCCAATAGTCGTTATCTATGGTTTCACGTATCGTCTTTAGGCGAATTTGAACAGGGACGACCATTGATAGAGCGTATTCATAAAAAGAATCCGGATTGTAAAATTCTGCTTACATTCTTTTCTCCTTCGGGATACGAAGTAAGAAAAGATTATAAGTATGCCGATATTATATGTTACATACCTTTTGATATTGGGTGGAACGTAAAGAGGTTTTTCAGTCTTATAAACATTGAAAAGGCTTTCTTTATAAAGTATGAATTTTGGCCCAACTTCTTACTTGGACTGCATAAACGCGGCATAGAAACATACAGTGTATCGTCAATATTCCGTGACAATCAGCTATTCTTTAAGTGGTATGGAAAGATGTATGCAAAATCTCTGACCTATTTCAAGCATCTGTTTGTTCAGGACAGACATTCAAAAGATTTGCTGGCTAAGATAGGTATTAAATGTGTATCTATTGTGGGCGACACACGATGCGACAGAGTTTCGGAGGTGGCACAAGCATCTAAAAGGTATCCTATTATAGAGAAGTTTGTAAACGGAAGTCCTACATTCATTGTTGGTAGTTCCTGGCTACTTGACGAAGAGGTTTATGCTCCATATTTTGATGATAAGGATAACTGGAAGATTGTTATTGCATCGCACGAAATAGATGAACACAGACTTGTAGAAATAGAACAAAGATTTGCTAAACACAATCCTGTAAGATTATCGGCCATACAGAGCGTTGATGATGTAAATAGCAACAGCAACTGTCTTATTATAGACTGTTTTGGAATGCTCTCTTCAATCTACCGATATGGACACGTTGCTTATATAGGTGGTGGTTTTGGAGTTGGTATTCATAACATTCTGGAAGCGGCAGTGTTTGATATTCCTGTGATATTTGGACCTAACAACAAACGTTTCCGCGAAGCTCAGGAACTGAAGAAAATAAAAGGTGGTTTTGAAATACAGGACGCTTACTCTTTCCGCATGGTGATGGATAAATTTATAAGTGATCCCGCCTTTATGAAAAAAGCGGGACACAATGCCGGAGAGTATGTACACAACAATTGTGGTACATCAGACCTTATTCTATCCGAGATAGGTCTGTAATATCTATTTATTTTCCTCTTCTTTATACCAGCCTGCGTACATGTGGTAATCGCGGGCTATGCGCTGGTTTATCTCTTTTGCCTGTTCCGGATCTACATCCTTTACATATTTGGCAGGAACTCCTGCCCAGATTGTATTTGGAGCTATCACCGTTTTGCTTAACACCACAGATCCGGCTGCAACTATAGCACCTTCGCCCACTACAGCATGGTCTAATACAACAGAACCCATACCTATTAAAGCATTATCCTTGATGGTTGCTCCGTGAATAGTTACGTTGTGACCTACAGAGACATTATCGCCTATATCTGTTTTTGAACGCTGATACAGTGTGTGTATAACAGACCCGTCCTGAATGTTTGTTCCATTGCCTATACGAATGGAGTTAACATCGCCACGTAATACAGTTCCAAACCATATACTGCAACCATCACCTATCTCTACATCACCTATGATTGCTGCATTATCTGCCAAAAAACAATCATCACCTATCTTTGGAGTAAATCCCCTAACCGATCTGATTATTGCCATATCTTACCTTAAATTTTTGTTTCTTGTTGCGAATTTAATGCAAGATTTTCAAATTAAAGCACCAAGATATGGAGTATTTCATTACTTTTGTGAAATCTGAATATTCACAACTAAAAATATTGCAATATGAAGTTTTTAACTGACGAGAAACTCGTTATCTCCGGAGCAGGAGGTATGATTGGTTCAAACATGGCTCAGACAGCCATTATGATGGGTTTAACATCAAACATCTGTTTGTACGATGTTTATATGCCGGGTTTGGAAGGTGTTGTTGAAGAATTGCGCCACTGTTCTTTCCCAGGTGTAAACATTACTTATACAGACAATGTAGAAGAAGCTTTCACCGGTGCTAAATATATGGTATCTTCAGGTGGTGCTCCTCGTAAAGCCGGTATGACACGTGAAGATCTTTTGGTTGGAAATGCTAACATCGCAGCTCAGTTGGGTAAAGATATCAAACAGTACTGCCCGGATTTGAAGCACTGCGTTATTATCTTCAACCCTGCCGATATTACAGGTTTGGTTGCTCTTGTTTATTCAGGTTTGAAACCATCACAGATTACCACATTGGCAGCTCTTGACAGCACACGTTTGCAGAGCGCATTGGCAAAACACTTTGGTTTGCAGCAGGATAAAGTAACTAATGCACGTACTTACGGTGGTCATGGTGAACAGATGGCAGTATTTGCTTCTACAGCAAAAGTTGATGGCAAACCTTTGACAGATCTTATCGGTACTCCTGAACTGACAGACGAACAGTGGGCACAGATGAAACAGGATGTTATCAAGGGTGGTGCTAAGATTATTGAATTGCGCGGACGTTCTTCATTCCAGAGCCCATCATACGTTTCTATAGAGATGATTGGTGCTGCTATGGGTGCTGACAAATTTGAATGGCCTGCAGGTTGCTACGTAAACAGTGGCAAGTTTAAGAACGTTATGATGGCTATGCCTTCTGTTATTGATGCAACAGGTGTTCACTATACAGAAATCAGCGGAACTGCAGAAGAGATGGCAGCTATTGAAGCAAGCTATGCACATCTTCAGGCAATGCGCGACGAAGTTATAGGTTTAGGCGTTCTTCCTCCGGTAGAAGAATGGACCAAGATAAATCCAAATCTCTAATATATAGATTTTAGGTTTAACAGGTAGAGAGGGTGCGATAACGTACCCTCTTTCTTTTATGTTTCATAATTCTTACAACACGTATTCTTGTTTTATTCTATAAATGTCACTAACTTAGAGCAAAATTTTTAACCATTGCCTTTATATATGAAGAAATATATTTTGCTTTTGGGTTTCCTGATGTTTTTCACCCTTGTCAGAGCCAACTTTGCACAGATTAGCCAGATAACTACTACAGAAGGATTGAGTAGCCAGAACGTCAGTATTATGGAAAAGGACAAATATGGACGTCTTTGGGTAGGTTCATCTATTGGATTGGATATATTTAATAATGGCAAACTGACCAATCTGCAAACTATTGAAGTGGACGGAACATCAATATTGACCGGTCAGATTAAGAGCATAGCTTGCGGAGAACGTACACTTATAGCAAGTAAATCGAATGTTATAGACTATGATTATGACAGAAAGCAGGCAGAAATCATTAAGTATAATGGTACTGATATCACAACAGAACATATTCTTGTAAATGACACCTGTGCATTCTTTTACGACAACACTAAAAACATACTGTTCAAATATCTTATGAAAGATAGAGAACTAAGAGTTGTCAGTGAATTCCCGGAAGAAAAAGACTACCGATTCTTAAAGATACTTGCAGTGGATGGTAGCGAAAAGATTTTGCTATTAGCAGAAAACGAACGAGGTATTTTCAGATTACATCTTGATAATGGAGCAATCTTTAATATCAACGCAATAGGTGGTAACATCAATGCAAAATCTACATTCATTGACAGCAATCTGAACCTTTGGGTTCAATCGGAACAGGGACTGAATGTTTATGAAATTCATTCCGGATACAGTTTGTTACACAACTATAATTATCAGAATTCAATACTTCCGAATCTTCCTATTAACTGTATGAAGGAGATACCCAATCAAGAAGTAATGATTTGTACCAGAGGTGGAGGAGTATTTATAGCAAACACACCCGAAAAGAGGATTAGAAACACAAATATCACTAAAGACGACTGTTTTAACAATGTACAGTGTATGCTTGTTAATGACAAAAGACTTGAAATGATTTATGGAACAGCAAGTAATGGTATTTTGCAGACTTTATACACCTTTATATATACCAAAAACGAAACTATTGTAGATACAAATACCAACACAAGAACTGCAATTGTTACTCTTTGCGCATTCCAGAACAAAGAAAAAGATTTTGTATGGTTTGGAACAGCAGGCTATGGTATTGCAAAGTATTTAGAAAAGACAAACAGCGTAGAGTATCTGGAATCAACATCTAAAATGAGAGTTGTTTCTATTTGTGAATACGACGATGATCATCTATATTTTGTAGATGATTCCAGAGGTCTGATGGTTCTTAACAAAATCAGCGGTGAAATTGTTCAGAAAAAGACATTTAATCAAAACATATTTAATTCTTTAGGCAATAATTTTGCCGATGTAAGACTGCACAATGCTGATAATGGAAATATTCTGCTATTCAATATTGGCGGAAAACATTATATGATTAAACAAGATGGTTCTCAAATACAACTTGAATTAGGAGAGGTGGATTATATCTTTGAGCCAAATATCATAAAATTTAAAGATTACACTGTTGTTGTCAACGATAATGGCATATTTTCTATTAACCATAATGATGCATCTGTAGAAACCCTATATGCTTTTGACTCTAATAAAATTCATAATATAACATCGTCTGCAGCCGATTCATTAGGTAATATATGGTTGGTAAAACCCGATATGTTGTTAAAGTACAATATGGAAGAGAGAACTCTTGCAGAGATTCTTCCGGCAGATAGAATGGGATTCTACAATTCAATACAGATTGATCCATTAAATAGAATTTGGCTATCCAGCAGACAGAACAGAATTATCTGCTTTGAACCAAATTCAATGAGTTATCATATATATTCTAAAAACGACGGTATAAACACCGGTGAATTCCAATATTACTATACATATAAATCTCAATCAGGATTTATATACTTTCCACATGCATTCGGACTTCTTGTAATAGACACAGAAGAGATAGAACACAATCACAATCACTATGATATCAGATGTACATCTATCCTTTTGGACGGTCAATACGTAAACGTACCACAAGTATCAGATTCAGAAGAGATTATCCCTGTATCTCTTTCAAACAAATTTAATTCATTGAGTATTTCAGTAAGTATAAATTCATTTAACCCTACAAACCCTGTTCCTATCAGGTACACTTTAAAAAAAGGTAATAAGGTTATCTACAGCGATATTACATCAAACACCACATTAAATCTGGAAAGACTCTCTTTTGGACAGTATTCACTATACACACAACAATTGTGTAGAGAAGGATGGACAGAGGCTCAGCTGACACTCCCATTTGTGATTAACAGACCATTTATTAACTCTGTGCCGGCATTTATGCTACTGTTCCTGCTATTTATTGCATTTGGTATAGCTATTGCCAAAATCAGTATAAGCATTAAGCAGATTAGTACAGACCGTATTCTAAAGATGCAGGAAAATATGCACAAAGATGAAAAGATTAATCTAATGACAAATATAGCCCATGAACTACGTACACCGCTGTCACTTATGTATAATCCTGTAAAGGATCTATTAGAAGAGAAAGCTGTTAAAAATCTGGATTATGAACGTATAGAACGAATATTCAACCAGATAAACAAGATGAATACATTGGTAGATTCT
This sequence comes from uncultured Bacteroidales bacterium, assembly GCA_937876995.1. GTDB lineage: Bacteria > Bacteroidota > Bacteroidia > Bacteroidales > Bacteroidaceae > Colenecus. The sequence continues at coordinate 27,554 of CALEFD010000027.1, forward strand.
ATTCTCAATACAAGTAGAAATGAACTTAATGTTGCAGATATTGAACTTGAAAATACAGAAATAAACAACTGGCTTGGCGGCCTTTTACAAGATTTCAAAATAGACTGCGCAGGAAAAGGATTACATTTAATCTTTAGTCCTGATACATCTATAGGAAATGTTGATATTGATAAGAAATTTGTAGAGATTGCCATTAATAACCTTGTTACAAATGCCATCAAATATAGCGAATCAGGCCACATAATTGTAAGTACGTCAAAGACAGAAACAATGCTTATTATTGCTGTCAAAGACGAAGGACGTGGTTTCCTGTGTAATCCGGAAGATTTGTTCAAACGCTACTATAGAGAGCAGGAGAATGACAATATAACAGGTTATGGTTTGGGTTTATCGTATGCGCGTCTGCTTATAAGAATGTTAAACGGAGACATTAAGGCAAGCAAAAACAGTGACAAGGGTTCTACTTTTACCATATATCTTCCACTACATGCAAATATTGAATCACAAAAAGTAATCACTATAGATTCAACTGAGGTCCATATTCCGGATAATAACGTAGTATCTATCGATAATTCAGATTCAAACATCATACAGAAACAGAATCAGCAATTTATAGATGAAACCGATTTTGATACCAAGAATATGTCCCTGCTTATTGTAGATGACCAAGAGGATATTCTTGAATTTATATCAAAAGAATACTCACTACTATTCAGCGCTATTTATACAGCTCACAACGGTAAAGAGGCACTGGAAGTTATAAAGAGTAAGATGCCAAATGTTGTGGTAAGTGATATTATGATGCCAAAAATGACCGGTTTTGACCTATGTAAAAAGATAAAGACCGATGTTGAACTGAGCCATATACCTGTAATACTGCTTACTTCAAGAACAGACCCCAAGAATCAGGATATGGGTTACAAGATGGGTGCCGATGCATTTATTCCAAAACCTTTCGATTCAAAGGCTCTATATAAGGTTATCAGAAGCCAGCTGAGAAATAGATATGAGATAAGAAGACAATACGCGTCATCGTTCTTCTCTGAAATCTCGGAAGATCAAACATTCTCTGCTGCCGACGAAGAATTTGTACAGAGACTAAACAAATACATAAAAGACAACATTGCAGATCAGGAACTGAATGTTGAAAAGATTACCGAATATATGGGCGTTTCTCGTACCACCTTATTTAATAAGATGAGCAACTTGATTGGTTCTTCTGCAAACAAGTACATTCGTCGTATCAGAATGAATGAAGCTAAGGAACTGTTAAGCAAAACTGATTTGCCTATTGGAGAGATTGCATTGAAAACCGGTTTCTCGGAAAGCCAGTACTTTAGCACTGTTTTCAAGCAAGAAACCGGACTTACTCCATCGCAGTTTAAAGATCAGTATTACGAAAGAAAAGCATTGATTTAGACCACAGGTTTATACATTGAACCCGGAAATGGTTTTACCAACCCTTTAAGTTCCAGTTCAAACAGTATAGACGTCATAAGAGCATAAGGCATATTACAATCTATAATCAACGTATTGATATGTATGCCTTGTGCTTTTTCTCTTACTTTATCATATACCAATTGTTCTTGTGCTGATAGTTCAAACTGTAGTTCCGTTTGCACAGCTATTTCATTTTTACTACCGCCTGCACCCCATCTCATAGCATTTATAAGATCTTCTGCCGACGTTATCAACGCAGCCTTATTATCACGAATAAGCGCATTACACCCCTCTGAGTAGATATCGCCAACACTGCCGGGAAAAGCAAAACAGTCACGACAATAACTTTGAGCCATATCTGCAGTAGCTAACGAACCGCCTCTTGATGCAGACTCTACTATTACTACAGCATCGGCTAATCCTGCTATAACTCTGTTTCTTCTTAGGAAGTTATGTGGAAGAGGAATTGTCTCACTCATAAACTCCGTTACAAGTCCACCACATTGTAACATACGTTTGGCCATATCCCTATTCTTTTGGGGATATATCATATCCAGTCCGTGTGCCAGCACACCAACCGTTTTACATCCATTATCTAAAGCTGCTTTATGGGAAAGGGCATCTATTCCGTAAGCTAATCCACTTACTATTAAGATATCGGGACAGAACGCATGCAAATCTGCTATTAAGCTATTACACATTCTGCGTCCATATTCAGTAGCTTTTCTGGTACCGACCACAGATACTACTCTAGTAGCATTCAGGTCTGCGTTGCCTAAAGTAAACAGCAACAATGGTGCGTCTTCACAATCCCTTAATCGGGATGGGTAATCTTCGTTTTCCGGTGTTAGACATCTTATGTGATTCTCTTCTATAAAACGAAGTTCTTCTTCCGCTTTTATAAAAACACCGGAGTCATCCAGTGCATTAATAAGACTTTGGTTGACTCCGGTGATTATTTCATTAAGATGTTTTCTATTCCTGAAGATTTCCTGTGCGCTTCCGAATTGTTCGTATAGATATTTTGCTCTGATAGAGCCTAACCTATCTATTCTGTTCAATGCCAGCAACGCCGTCAGTTCATCTTTCGGCGAATTCACTTAATACAAGGATTAGAGGTTTGAAACTGCGTCCTGATATTTAGCAAATTCAAGATCTTTCTGAGCTTTAGCCTTCATTGAAGAATCAAGGCTAACAGCTTTCTTCAAGTTCTGAGCTACTGCTGCGCTGTCGTTTGTACGAGCTGCAACTACAGCTGCCAGGTATGAAGTGTAAGCATCAGCATCTTTAACTGCTGCAAGAACTCTCTTTGCACCTGCATAGTCATTGTTCATGATAAGAGCAAGAGCTTCACCGTTAGTGTTGCTACCCTTCAATGCAGTAACTGCGCGATCATACTGACCCTGTGCGATGTAAAGGTTACCAAGAGCTTCCTGGTTTTCTTTAGCTGCACCACCCTTTGCAAAATACAGAGCTGCTTCTGCAGGTTTGCTGTTTGCCAAGCAGAGAAGACCCATGTTTGTGTTTACTTCTGCTGCTGAAGCGTTCAAGTTAAGAGCTTTCTTATAGTTAGCTTCTGCTGTAGCCATATCGCCATTAGCAAATGCAATCATACCAAGATTGTTGTATGCGCGATAGTCGTTAGGATAGTTCTTGATAGCTGTTGAATAGATAGCCTTCTGACGGTTCTGATCGTTAGTCAGAGTAGCAGCATAAAGAAGTTCTTCTACGCTAAGAGCTACAGGGTTGTTGTTGAATGCTTCGTTGATTTCATCGTCTGAACGACCAATAAGCTGGTAGTTCAATGTGAGACGTGCGCGACGCAACTGAGGAAGAATTTCGTCTGCAAGTTCTTTATAAACAGATGACAAATTCTTAATCTCTTCTTCACGCTTCTCAGGATCTGAATACATTGAAAGGACGCGAAGGATAAGATCTTTATCCTGGATGTTTGAATTTTCAACCAAAGTTTTGAAACCATCCCAGTCTTCTGCTGTATATTTTGAATCAACTGCTATATCCAATTTGCTCTTCTTCATTTCGCTCTGGATATATTTCTTAGCATTAGTTTCACGCTGACCTGCCAATTTTTCGTTCAAATCCATCTTACCATCAGGTGAAGCATAAGCAGATACTTCCAGGTTTTCAATACCATAGTTTTTGGTATCAGCTGAGAAGTTAGCCATAGCTTCTTTCAAAGCTGTGATAGCATCGCTCTTCTTTTCGCTTGAACGTACGTTAGCCTGCTGGATGATAAACATAATGTTAGCTTCCTGAGCCTGCTTTACAATACGCTGGTAAGCATCCTGTGAAGAAGCAGTGTTAGCAGCTTCTGCTGTTTCAGCATAAAGTTCTGAAGTTGCGATAACACCATCAGCAATCTTTATAGGAGCAATTTCCTTAACTTTACCCTTAACTGTAGCGTCGAAAGTCAAATAAAGTTCTGACTTAGCCATTTCCGGCTGGTAAGGGAAAGAAGTTTTGATTGTGTAGTTGTCGCCTTCTTTCTTGATAACAACTTTATTGTTACCTTCTACCTTTTCGCCCTGGAATGTAATAGCGTCACCCTTTACAGAGCCACCTTCCCACTGAAGAACAGGAGTTACAGTAACAACAGCTTTTTTGTTGAAATACTTTTCTGGGAAAGTACCATCAACAGTAACAGGAACTTCACCGTTAACAGCCTCAAGAATCTGAGGAGTTACTGCAAAAGAAGTACCCTCTGGCAATTCCATATTTGAACAACTTGCCAGCAATAAAACACCTGCGCCAAGTAGCGCAATACGCATTTTCTTGATCATAGTTAATTTATTAAAATGAATAATTCAGTTTTTTCGTAGTTAACACAGTTGCGCAAAACTACAAAAAAGAATTGATACACAACACTACGCGCGCGTTTTTTTTATAATATAAGGCGGTTTATGGGCAATAATAGCATAAACTTTACCAATTTTTGTTGTTTCTTGGGTGATGAAGTTCTATTTCTTCACGCAATCTGTTCCTGTCTATATGGGTATAAATTTCTGTTGTTGCTATCTTTTCATGGCCTAACATACACTGGATAGCTCGCAGATTTGCCCCACCCTCCAACAGGTGTGTTGCAAAAGAGTGGCGAAAAGTATGCGGACTCACACTCTTGTTCACCCCCGCTTCCTGAACCAGTTTTTTTACTATATCAAATACCATTACTCTAGATATAGGTTTCCCTCTTCTTACGCTTAAAAAGAGAAAAGATTCATATCCCGGCTTTATATCTATATGTCTTCTTGTACCATCTATATATGTGGTTATCTCCTTAATGGCTGTGGGCGACATTGGAACCAAACGCTGTTTACTACCCTTGCCGGTTACTCTTAAGAAGCCCTCGTCCATATAAAGATCGTTCATTTTTAGCCCACATAATTCCGATACACGTAATCCGCAACTATACATAGTCTCTATCATAGCCTTGTTTCTATGACCTTCCGGCTGTGACATATCTATACATTTCACTATTCTGTCTATCTCTTCTATGGTTAGTACATCGGGTAGATGACGTCCTATTTTAGGAGACTCCAGAAATTCACTGGGATCGGCAGGTATATATTCATCTATCAAAAGAAATTTAAAGAACGATTTTATTCCCGATATTATCCTTATCTGGGAACGAGGAGCAATACCCAAGTCTCGCAATCCTGCAGCAAATGTATGCAGATTATCAAGAGTAACCTGTTGAATAGCAATACCTTCATCGTTTAAAAACGACAACAGTTTAGCAACATCAAAGAGATATGCTTCTAATGTATTTGGGGATAACGATTTTTCTAACAAAAGGTACTGTCTGTACTTCTGTAATAACTGATTTTGTTCTTTTGTTTCCATCTAAGCAAAAATCTTCCTAACTTCGTAGCCGATTAAGCAGATACAAAGTTAATTAAAAAATGTCATCACAAGAAGAGCTCATAGGATATACCGGCGAAAATGCTCTTGAAGAGTACATATCGGCCCACATTGAACCGGAAGGCGACTTATTGAAATCTCTCTACAGGGAGACAAATATTAAGTTGCTGAATCCCCGTATGGCATCGGGTCACATACAAGGCAGATTATTAAAATCTTTCGTACAGATGATACGGCCCAAAAATGTACTTGAATTAGGCACATTTACCGGTTATGCTACTTTATGTATGGCAGAAGGACTACCTGAAAACGGACATATTGATACAATTGAAATAGACGACGAACTGGAAGGTTTTATAAAAAAATGGATTGATAAATCTCCATATAAAGACAAAATTACCTTACATATTGGAGATGCCGTCAAGGTAGTTCCTACATTAAACAAGAAATTTAACTTGGTATTTCTTGACGCAGAAAAGAGAGAGTATCCGGATTATTACAAACAGTTATTTGATTATGTGGAATTGGGAGGCTACATAATAGCAGATAACACACTTTGGGATGGGCATGTGGTAGATCCGGAATATTCTAAAGACAAACAAACAAAAGCAATTAAAGAATTTAACGATATGGTGGCTGCCGATTCAAGAGTCTCCGTATCTATTGTCCCCATAAGGGATGGTTTAACAATAATCAGAAGAAACATTTAAATTATGGATAGTACAAGACAACAAAAAATTTCAAGACTCATTCAAAAAGAGTTAAGCGAAATGTTTGTTCAGCAGACTAAGCTGACAAAAGGACTGCTTGTAACAGTAAGTGCAGTAAGAGTAAGCCCGGATTTAAGTATTGCAAGTGCTTATCTCAGCATATTCCCATCGGAAAAAGGTGAAGAGACTATTAAGAACATAAATGGTAATGTAAAGATTATACGTTACGATTTGGGTCAGAGAGTACGTCATCAGTTACGTATCATTCCTGAACTGAGATTCTTTTTAGATACATCGCTGGATTATCTGGAACACATAGATGAACTGCTAAAGAAATAACAGAGTATGAACTTTCCGTTCTACATAGCAAAGCGTTATCTATTTGCAAAAAAGAGCCATAATGTTATCAATGTTATATCGGGTATTTCGGTAGCCGGTATAGCATTGGCATCTTTTGCTCTTATATGTACGCTTTCTGTGTTCAACGGATTTAACGATTTAGTGGCTACACTCTTTACCAAATTCGACCCGGAATTGAAGATTGTATCAACACAAGGCAAACTTTTCAATACTGATAACAGTAAAATTCAGGATTTATCAGATCTGCCTTTTGTTGAAGAATATTCATTTTCGTTAGAAGAACAGGCGCTGATACAATACAGAAACAGTCAGCAGATTATAACTATTAAAGGTGTAGAGGAGAGTTTCTATGCCACATCGGGAATAGAAGATATTCTGCGAGGCAATGGTATATTTATGCTTGCCGATGAGGTATGTAATTATGGTATTCCCGGATTAGGTATAATAAGCAAATTAGGAAGTGGAATACAACCGGCAGAGCCATTCAAACTGTATGTTCCCAAACAGGGAGAGAGGGTAAATATGATAAATGCAGCTGCCAATTTTAATAGTTGCAACATCTATTCTCCGGGAGTGGCTTTTCAGGTGAACCAGACAAAGTATGATGAAAACTACCTATTGGTTTCGTTAGATGTGGCTGAAAATCTGACCGGATATAACAATCAGGCCACTGCAATAGAGCTGAAACTATCTGACAACATCTCCGTAAAAAAGGCAAAAAAGAGAATTGCAGCACTACTGGGAACAGATTTTAAGGTGTTAGACAGATACGAACAGCAAGAAGATATATTCAAAGTGGTTAAGCTTGAAAAATTCATATCCTATCTGTTCCTTACATTCATACTGCTGATAGCCTGTTTTAACATTATCAGTTCTCTTATTATGCTGATGATAGAAAAACAAGCAGACACAGAAATACTGAGAAGTCTGGGAGCCGACAAATCCACAACCACTCAGATATTTGTGTATGATGGAATCCTAATATCTATGATAGGTGCTGTTTCTGGAGTAGTGTTAGGAACTATTGCTGCGTTGATGCAACAACATTTTGGATTTATTCCATTAGGTACAAATGGTGGATTTATAGTTGATGCCTACCCTGTGAACCTGAAAATTGAGGATATAGTATTAGTGCTGGCAACTGTTCTTGTTGTCAGTTACATATCTATTAAGCCTATTGGAAAACTTGCAAAAAGAGTTATAGGTCAATAATATCCTGAAGCGATACAGTTTCTGCGCTTATAGATTCACGTAAGAATATAGATGCTGCCGGCAGGAAGATATTGGTATCTTCTGTGGTTAAATATTTACATGTACCATTCTTTGTACATCTGCTATCCATATCCTGATGTCTGTCCAGATAGCTTCTTAAAGATGTAGCAACATATTCTCCCTGTGTAATAATCTCTATATGATTAGGAACATACTTTCTAATCTTATTGTACAACAAAGGGTAATGGGTACAACCTAAAATGATTGTATCTATCTTATCATCTTTTGCAAGAAGATTATCTACATGACGCTTTACAAAATAATCTGTTCCATCTGAATCGGATTCGTTATTTTCCACCAATGGAACCCATATAGGACAAGCCTCGCCTACCACCTTTATTTCCGGAAAGAGTTTCTTTATTTCAAGTGGATATGAGAGCGATTTAACAGTACCCGGAGTAGCCAGCAGACCTACGTGACGGGTTTTGGTAATATCGCCTACACATTCTGCCGTAGGACGGATAATACCCAACACTCTTCTATCGGGTGCTATCAAAGGAATATCGTTCTGCTGAATATTACGAAGTGCTTTAGCAGAAGCTGTATTACACGCTAAAATAACCAATCTGCATCCCATCTCAAAGAGCTTGGCAACGCACTGCAATGTAAATTCATACACAACTTGGAAAGATCTGGTTCCATACGGAGTACGTGCATTATCACCTAAATAAAGATAGTCGTATTCAGGCATCACTTCACGAATATGAGTCAAAATAGTGAGACCACCATAGCCTGAATCAAAAATACCTATAGGACCCTTCTCTGAGGAAAGCATAATGTTTAGTATTGGTTGTTATTACTCTTTTAATTCGGATTCTATCTCCTGCATTGTCTCTTCTACCATTACAGTAATTCCCAACTTTAAATAGACATCCTGGGATATATCCATTCCACGATCGGAATTGATGTAAAGATAGGTTCTTTGATCTGTATCAACAACATAATCAAGTTGTTTTTCTTTACAAACTGCAGAAATAGCCTCTAAAGCCTTCTGTTTTAAAGGATTCAGTAATTCAGCGCGATGTTCTTCAAGTGCCTTGTTCACATTCTGACGGAACTCTACATTATTATCCATCAACAGTTGTAACTCCTTTTGACGTTTTGCAACTATAGTAGAAGACAACTGGTCCTGATTTATCATAAAATCTGTATATTGTCTGTCAAATTCGCGCTTTGAACGCTCTACCTCTTCTCTATATTCAGACTGCAATTCTTCTAATTTTAACTGCGCTTCCATATATTCAGGCATCAGTTGAACAGTCTTATTAAAGCTTATATAACCAAAATAACCCTGCTGAGCATTTATAGCCAAAGGAGCAATAACTGACGATAACAGAAATAATAACAAATATCTTTTCATATCATATTTTTTGTAACTGAAATACTTTCAATAATTAAATAAAAGGGAAATGGGCATTACCCTATTTCCCTTTGAAAAAAATCTTGTACAATACCTTTATTTAATTCCTAGTTTTTCTTTTACTAAAGGAGAAACATCAGTAGTTAAAGTAGTGCTAACAAATGGCACTGCACCACCTGCCAAATCAAAAATACAGATAAAACCACCTTCCTGACCAACTGTTTCTATTGCTTTCAAAACTTTGTTGGTGATGTTACCCATCAATTCAGCCTGTTTTCTCTCTAAATTAACCTGACATTCCTGATAATAGCTGGTCAATTTATCCTGCATCTCCATTATCTCTTGCTGACGACGAGTCTTTATATTTTCAGGTAATGTAGCCTCCTGGCTTTCATAATCCTGAATTTTCTTTTCATATTCAGTGCGTAAATATTTCAATTCCTCTTCATATTCACTCTGTGTAGTCTGCATTTCTGTCTCTGCTTGAGTGTAATCCGGCATCAATGGAATCAAATCTGATGAATTTATATGACCGAATTTCTGTCCGAACATACAAACCGGAGCCATCATCAACATTACTATAACTAAAAATTTCTTCATAATCTTTCTTACTTATTTATTGTGAATTCAATATTCTTTGATGCAAAGGTAGTCATTTAATTTGAATATCCTAATTTCTGAAGCACTTCATTGCTAATATCTATCTTAGGAGATGCATAAATCATGCTTCCGGCAGATGCTCTATCAACAACAACCTGATATCCGTTTGCTTCGCTTATCTGTTTTACTGCTTCATAAATCTCGTCCTGTATAGGTGCCATCAGGCTTTCTCTCTTTTTGTAGAGTTCACCCTCTGGAGCAAAATACTGGCGTTTCAGTTCACTTGCCTGTTTCTCTTTTGCAACTATCTCTTCTTCTTTCTTCACTTTCTGCTCTTCAGACAGGAAGACAGCCTCATTCTGATAATTCTTATACAGAGTTTCTGCCTCTAAAGAGATAGCGTCAATTTCAGCCTGCCAACGCTTTGAGAATTGATTCAACTGTTCGTTAGCTCTTTCGTATGCAGGAATCTTACCCAAAATATATTCCATATCTATCAGAGCAAACTTTTGCGCACTTACACCTGCAGAAAGCAGGAATAATACCGATACTAATGATAAGATCTTTTTCATAATAGCTTATTTTTAAAGTTAAACAAAATATTAGAATTCCTGACCAAGTATGAAGTGTACCTGGCTGCCGGAATACTGTTTAGAACCATTCACAGGGTCAAAACCGTATGCCCAGTCTATACCCATCATACCTACCATAGGCAGGAACACTCTTACACCTACACCTGCAGAGCGTTTCAGATCGAATGGCTTAAAGTCACTTATTTTTGCCCAAGCATTACCTCCTTCTACAAATGCAAGAGCATATATTGTTGTTGAATTCTCCATAATAAGTGGGAATCGAAGTTCTGCTGCAAGACGAGCATACGCATAGCTCTCATTGTAATAAGAGAGAGAACCATTGTCGTAACCACGCAGAGCAACCATCTCTGTTGCGTATGTGTATGAACCACCGCTCATACCATCACCACCCACGTAGAAGGTTTCAAACGGAGAGCGCTTATACTTATTATAGTGTCCCAAGAGACCAAAATCTGCACGAGTCATCAACACCAGGCACTTCTGGCCACCGGTTAAAGCGGTATAAGTTCTACCACGGAACTTCCACTTGTGATATTCTATCCACTTATGTTTCTCTTGCAATTCACGCTGATACGATGCAGATGTCTGATCATTAGCCAACGATGCATAATCTACGCCATCCCATAATGAATAAGGTGGTGTAGCAGAAACGGTAAGAGAGAAATCGGAACCGAAACGTGGATATAATTGGTTATCTGTAGAGTTTCTGCTTAATGTGATACCTAAGTTAATATTGTTACAGGTACCATTATTAATAAGGAAGTACGACCAATTCTTTAGATTATATCTGGTATAGGCCAATTCACCATAAATGGTAAAGTAGTCGTCCGGCCAATGAAGACGTTTACCCCAACCAACAGATGCACCTAACAGAGTAATGTACTTATCGGGGTCATAATAAGATTCGTAGTTTGTATATCCATAACCATAATCGTAACCACCATAGTAACTTCCATAACCATACATATAGTTATTCAGGTTCTGATATAGTGCTGAATTGTAATAATTTGAACTTATATCAGTCTGTTTTGAATAGAACAGGTTTACCGATAATGAATTAGGACGCTTACCACCCAACCATGGTTCCAGGAATGACAAACTGTATGAATGGTAGTAACGACCATTGGTCTGACCGCTTATGGAGAAGGTCTGACCATCACCTTGCGGAATAAACATTCTGTAGTTGTCACTTTTATGGAACAGATTATACATTGAGAAGTTTGTAAATTTAAGAGCAATACGTCCTATAAGACCAGTCTGTCCCCAACCGGCAGATAGTTCTATCTGATCGTTTGCCTTGGAATCGAGTTCCCAGTTTATATCTACAGTTCCGTCAGTATAATTAGGCTGAAGATCCGGATTGATAGTTTGCGGATCGAAATGTCCCATTTGAGCTATGTTGGTATATGAACGTGTCAAAGCCTCTTTTGAGAAGAGATCGCCCGGACGTGTATATAGTTCACGACGTACTACATTCTCATAAAGACGATCGTTACCAAATATGTTCACTCTGTTTATCTTGGCCTGAGGACCCTCTACTATTCGCATCTCCAAATCGATGGAATCGCCCACCACATTTGCCTCTACCGGATCTAAGTTATAGAACAGATAACCGGTATTATAGTACAGGTTTCCTACTGCATCGTCATCTTCCATAGTACGTTCCTTCAGTTTCTTCTGGTCATAAACATCGCCGCTCTTCATTCTTAGCACTTCTGCCAGATCTTCACTATTATAAACGGTGTTACCTACCCAATTGATATTTCTAAGATAATATCTGTTTCCTTCATCTATAGTAAGATAAATATCTACGGTATTATCTTCTTGATTATGAACTATGCTGTCGCTTACTATATAGGCATCTCTATAACCAAGTTCGTTATATTTGTTGATGATATTGTCTTTATCGTTTTCAAATTCATCTTCTACAAATTTCTTGGTACGTAAGAAGTCGTTGAAATATCTCTTTTCGTTGGTCTTCTTCATAACCTTTTTCAGCATTTTATCATCTACAGCTGAATTACCCTGCAATACAATGCTGTTTACCTTTACTCGCTCTTTCTTGTCAATAAAGATATCTACATACACCAATCCGTCCTGATCAACCTCTTCCTGTTGCTGAACACGAATCTCTGCATTATCGTAACCTTTTTCGTTGTAATAGCGGCGAATAAGTATTTCTGAACGATCCAAGATGTTTGGTGTTACCTGACTACCGCGAATCAAACCAATCTTATCTTCCAATTCAGTAATTTCACCCTTCTTTACACCATGGTAGATAATGTCTTTAATCTTAGGGCGTTGTTCTATAGATATTTCCAGATATATTTTACTGTCAACTATCTTTGTAGCAATAATCTTGACGTTGGCAAACAGACCATTCTTCCACAAACGTTTCATAGCCGTTGATATTTCATCGCCGGGCACAGTGATTATTTGACCAACTGTTAATCCGGAGAGGCCAATCAATGTAGATGGATCCATATTGTCAACTCCTGTTACTACAATATCTGCTATTTCATATTTTTTGGGGGTTCCCGAATAGAGTATGACAGGAGCCTCATCTACAGACTGTCCCTGCAGATTCATAGGAACAATCATAAGTAATCCTAATAGAATAACTATGTAATTCTTTATCTTTTTCATCATTTTAATCATTCTTTTGCTCGGCTACTTGCGCACTTGTTTTACCAAAACGACGTTCACGTTCCTGATAACTGAGAATAGCCTTACAAAGCTCTTCTTTGTTGAAATCCGGCCAGAAAGTATCGCAGAAATAGAGTTCAGTATATGCTGCTTGCCACAACAAATAGTTACTTAGTCTTATTTCGCCTCCTGTACGTATCAACAGATCCGGATCCGGCATAAAGTTTGTGTTCAGGTTTGCTGAGAACATCTCTTCTGTAATATCTTCGGCAGATATCTTTCCTTCTGCAACCTGACGAGCAAGTTTCTTTGCAGTGTCGGTAATCTCCCAACGAGAAGAGTAGCTCAATGCCAAAATCAGAGTGGATCTCTTAAAGTTTGACGTTCTTTCTATCAACCCGTTTAATTTGTCAAGTACATCTTTTGGTAAACGGGATGTATCGCCTATAACACAAAACCTTACATCGTTCTTAACAAAAAGTTCATCTTCCAGATTCTTAAACAGCAAAAGCATCAGGGCATTTATCTCCTCAATAGGACGATTCCAGTTTTCTGTGGAGAAGGTGTAAAGAGTAAGATATTTGATACCCAATCTTACTGCATCCTGGGTAAGTTGTCTTACCACCTGAACACCTTGAATATGCCCTTCGGTTCTCTCTTTACCTTGCTGAGTAGCCCACCTGCCATTACCATCCATAATGATGGCAACGTGTTCCGGGATTCTGCTTTTATCAATTAATTCTTCGTACATAGTAACTCTATACGTTTAGTTGCAGTCACAAGGACGTGCAAAAATATCGAAAGTAAGATATAGCATAGTAAAGCTATAACTATCCTTGTTTTTAAATCCTTTTCCCTTTATTTGGAAGGGGTCGTTCAATGTTGTTCCAGCCAATGTCGATGTAACATCAAGCTTGTCGGAGGAACTGAATCGCATGGTCCATTCCAAACCAATATTAACTCTTTCGGCCAATTTATAACGTAACCCCAGTCCCACAGGAAAATTTATGGCAAACACATTCTCTGCGGGCTTTGGAGCGTATGTGAGACCAACACCCAAAAGATAGTAAGGTACTAATCTGCGACTGCCGTTCCACGATGTCATGCCGTATGCGTTAAAATTACATTCGGCCTGAACGCCAAAATCGTAGATAGTACGACTAAAGCCTATACCATCGCCCGGAATGGAACCATCCATAAACTGTGTATCGCCCTCTATTCCGGCAGAAACAATATCTGCTTTCAAAGAGAAACGCGGGTTTACATTATATCTTGCCACTATACCTACCATACCGTTTGTATTTTTATAGAGCGAAGTGCTATTTACATCGCCCATATAAAAACTACCACCGCCCACTAATCCTATCTCTGCAAAATAACCTTCGTCTTGTGCTTTTGCAGGCAGTATTGCTGTGAACAACATTAGCAATAGTATGTTACGCAGTATAGTTTGCATCTTTTTATTTCATCAATCTGTTTATTCCACCACGCCAAACCTGACCAGATTCTGTCATAATCCATATAACATTGTTTGAATCTGTAACTGACGAGAACTTGGTAAGCTTATTATTAAGTTCGGCAGGGAATTTCATGTATATATTCCAAGAAGAATATTCATTGTTATACAAACTGCAATCACGCCATGTAACACCGTTGTCTTTAGACTGATAGAATGCATTGAAGCCATTTCCAAAAGCATAAAGATCTTTGTCGTAGTACATCATTGTCAATCCGCCTTTTGCAGGAAGTAACTTATCGTTTGTAGATGATGGAGTGATTTCTGTCCATTTATCATCGGTAGATAAACGTGTCCACACTGATGCTTTGGAGAAGAGTGCATCGTCTTTCAATCCCACCAAAACGGTACGCAGTATCTTTGGATTGCTCTTTAACGGATAGCAACACAAGGATATGTTCTTTATAGGGAACGATTCAGGAATATCCTGGTAAGCCTCCCAGTTTACCATATCGGCAGATTTAACTATTTTGCCTGCAGTATTAAGTGCCCAACATACGCCTTCGGAATATTCTGAATTCGATGTTGAGATAAGATATTTGAATCTTTCGGTTGTAGAAGAGGCTGTCCAATCTTTGCCATTTACAGAAGTGTACAGAACATCGTCCTGCAACATATAGAAGCCACTATTGTACTGAATAATATTGTTATTCCACTTTTCTGAATCTATACCTGTAATTTGAACCGGTGCAGCCCATTCTGTATTCTTCTCTATGCTTCTTGCAATAAATACCGGAATGCTCGATTCATCTTTACCAAACAGGAAAATAGAATCGTTCTTTATTACGGAAGCCTGCTCTTTCAATGCTTTATAGCCAACGGAATCTGCTTTTGACCAGGTAACTGAGTCGGGATGAATCTTATGAACATTCAGTTTAACTTCGTATTCACGTCTCTCTTTCAGGTCTTCCGATACTGCTATAAAAGTCAACGGTTTAGAGAGATCTACAGAATCGCTTGATGACCAAATAGAATCTATGGTAGTACCATCTGCTCTACTCTTTCTGATATAGAGATAACCTGTATGTTCAACATTAATCAACACTCTATCAAGTTTTGCTCCGTACGATATAGAATCAACGTTGTATATCTTACAATTGTGCTGATCTATTGTCATAGGGTACATATTACCGCTTTCAAGTTTGGAAATCAAAGTATCTCTACCATGAATGTTTATATCGCGATACCAAACCTTAAAATTGCCAACAGAAAAATTTGTGATAGCTGCAAACGGTTCCAGCACTCTGTCTGTACTATTCAGACAAGAGGTAAGTAGCGTTGTAGCTGCCACCAAAACCAACAATCCTTTACGAATTTTCATCATTTTTGAACATTATACGTTGAAACTCTGCAAAAATAGCAACAATTTTCGGCTTTAGAGCATCTATTTAATTAGTTTTATAATAAATAACAGCGATATACCTCTTTTTTCAGTACCTTTGCCACAGTTTAACAAATAAAAACAAGAATTTATGAGCAACAAAAAAGAACTGATAGCATCACAACTTCTTAAGATAAGTGCTGTAAAATTGCAACCTGAAGCTCCGTTTACTTGGGCATCAGGATGGAAATCTCCTTTCTATTGCGATAACCGCAAAGCATTGTCATATCCTGATGTACGCACATTGGTTTGTGAAAGTCTTTGTGAACTGATAAAAGAAAAATTTGGACAGTTTGACGTTGTAGCAGGTGTTGCTACAGGTGCTATTGCACAGGGTGCATTGGTAGCTGACCGTCTGGGCAAACCTTTTGTTTATGTACGTTCATCTGCAAAAGACCACGGTTTGGCAAACCTTATTGAAGGTTATCTGGAACAGGGCAGCAAAGTGATGGTTGTTGAAGATCTTATATCAACAGGTGGAAGCAGTCTGAAGGCTGTTGAGGCTCTGCGTAATGCAGGTTCCCAGGTAGTTGGTATGGTTGCATCATTCACATACGGATTCCCTGTAGCTACAGAGGCTTTTGAAAACGCTAATGTACAGCTTGAGACATTGACCGATTATCAGTCTATGCTGAACGCAGCTTTGCAGTCAGGCTACATTAAGGAAGAGAGTCTGGACACTTTGAACGAATGGAGAAAAAATCCATCTGAATGGGGTAAATAATATGAAAAGATACGAAAGCGGAGTTAAGATGATAGCGGCCTCACAGAGTGCTGTTTACAGTATGCTGTCAGATCTTAACAATGTAGCAAGATTACAGGACAACCTGCCTGCCGATAAAGTACAAGACTTACGTTTCGATGCCGATAACGTAAGTTGCAGTGTATCGCCAGTAGGCACAATTTCACTGAGCATCATAGATCGCGAACCTGAAAAGTGTATCAAACTGACTACCACACAATCGCCTATGGCTATGACTCTGTGGATTCAGATTGTATCTACCGGCGAAGAGTCGTGCAAAATACGCCTTACATTAGAGGCCGATGTAAATCCTTTCATTGCTAAAATGGTAGAGAAACCATTGAAGGAGGGATTGGAAAAAATTGCCGATGCATTGACAATAATACCTTACAACAATTAATATATGAAACCTATTTGGGACAAAGGAAAACCGGTTAACGACCTTATACAGAAATACACCGTTGGTTTGGATAGAGAGATGGATATGTTTCTTGCCAAATACGATGTTATGGGTTCGTTGGCACATATCACAATGTTAGAATCTATTGGTCTGCTTGAAAAAGATGAACTTGCAGCCCTATCGGCAGAACTGAAAAACCTGCTTGATGTAATAGAAGAGGGTAACTTTGTGATAGAAGATGGTGTAGAAGATGTACATTCACAAGTAGAACTTATGCTTACCCGTAAACTTGGTGATATGGGTAAAAAGATACACAGCGGACGTTCTCGTAACGACCAGGTACTGGTAGATTTGAAACTCTTTACTCGCGATAAGCTGAGAAGCATTGTTAATGCAGTAAAGGCACTTTTTGACATTCTTATCAAGCAGAGCAATCGCTATAAAAACGTGTTGCTGCCCGGTTATACTCATCTGCAAATAGCTATGCCATCGTCTTTTGGACTTTGGTTTGGAGCATACGCAGAGGCATTGGCAGACGATATGCTGTTCCTGCGTGCCGCCTTTGACCAAAGTAATCGTAATCCATTGGGTTCTGCTGCCGGATATGGCAATTCATTCCCACTTAACAGACAGATGACAACAGATTTGTTGGGATTTGAATCTATGAACTATAATGTGGTATATGCACAGATGACCAGAGGCAAATTGGAACGTAACGTTGCATACGCTATGGCATCGGTTGCAGCTACATTAAGCCGTTTGGCATTCGATGCCTGTATGTATAACAGTCAGAACTTCGGCTTTATAAAACTGCCAGACGATTGTACTACAGGTTCAAGCATCATGCCACACAAAAAGAACCCCGATGTATTTGAACTGACACGTGCAAAATGTAACCGTCTGCAGGCGCTGCCACAGGAAATCACCCTTATGACCAATAATCTGCCAAGCGGATATTTCCGCGATATGCAGTTGGTTAAAGAGGTATTCATCCCTGCATTCGATATGCTGGAAGAGTGTATAACTATGGTAGCTTATATGCTGGAACACATCACCGTAAAAGAGGATATTCTCTCCGACACCAAATATGACGCTATATTCAGCGTAGAAGAGGTAAACAGATTGGCATTAGAAGAGGGAGTACCTTTCCGCGAAGCATACAAACAGGTGGGTGCATCTATAGAAAACGGCACATTTGTACCAAACAAAAATATAAACCATACACATCAGGGCAGCATAGGAAATCTGTGTAACGATATGATTGAAGCAAAGATGAATAGCATTATTGAAGGATTCCCTTTCAACACTATAGATAGCGCTATCAATAAGCTCACATCTAAATAAAAAAAGCCCGATGAAAAGGTACATTCTTGCGCTATTGTGCATTGTGGCTGTGGCAAGCTGTAGCAAAGTAGGTAATTACAGTGTATATTCGCATAAATACCCTGTATATTATACTTGTAACACTGCCATATCCCCCTTTAACCAGATAACAAGTTTAGGCAGGTTTGTAAGCGTAAGAATGAAAAACATAGAGCTTGAAGTTACCGATGCAGATGGTAACAAAAGCGTACATCAATTGAGCGAAACCGATATGCGTAGTTTCAGTTTTGGATTAGGGGGACTTATTATTGGTACCCCATCGCTGAACAATGACAACGTATCGGTTTACGCTTTCGATTTGGCTTGTCCTATTTGCGACAAGGCCAAACATCGTCTTACTTTCAACTATTTGGGCATAGCAAAGTGCAGTAATTGTAACAGCACCTGGAACCTGAACAACAACGGGTTTATACAGAACTCTACAGTAAAAGAGGCAAGACCTCTATACAGATACCCCGTAAGCATTTACAACAACTACATAACCGTACGAAACTAAAGCATATATGAATTATAATGGAATTATTGTTGGCTTGCTAACATTTCTTGTTATTGGTGTTTTTCACCCCATTGTGATAAAAGCAGAGTATTATCTTGGAAAAAGATGCTGGTGGATGTTTGCCATTGCCGGCATAGCATTCGGCATATTGTCACTGCTTATAGAAAGCATAACCATTTCGGCAGTTATGGGTGTTACATCTTTTTCATCGTTCTGGTCAATTCTGGAACTCTACGAACAGGAAAAACGCGTAGAACGTGGCTGGTTTCCAAAGAACCCCCGCAAAAAAGCGTGAAACAGCACAACTATCCAATCAAATATTTACTACCCGGCAAATATGATATCAGTTTGCTTGTAATGTAACAACACACGTAGCATAGTAATGTAGCCAAAGGAATTGTTAACCATACAGGGAGTATGGGATTTGCAGTATCGCCATTTATAAAGAATTGCGTTATAGGAACAAGATAGAACAAATGCATTAGATACATTCCAAACGAAAGTTTGCTTATATCTGCAACAACAAGCGGAGTCTTTGGCTTTTTTATACAGGTAAACATTGTAAATGCACCAAAAGATGAGACAAGTAGATTTGGTGTACAGAATTCCCAGGCATACTCAATCAATGGTAGCGACAAAGGGACACCGACAGCCGTCTTGCTGTAATGTGAATAAAAAGTGTAGCTACAACCCACAAGTAAAGCTATTCCACCTATCAACAATCTCTTTCTAACTGACCATTTCAAATGGTTCTGAATATAGTGAGCCATAACCAGATAGCCTATATATCCGGAACAATACCAGAACATATTGAAATTGTTCCACCAACATTCGCCGAAGATGTATGTATTAGGTGTGAGTTTATGTATAAACGGTATGAATGTGGTTATAGCAAAAATTGACAGAAAAATCAGTTCATCTTTTGCCGATGCCCTTTCAAGCCATGGAGAGATGATAGGAATAATAAGATAGAGTGATATCAATGGATACATAAACCATAAATGACCAGCATTCTCGGGGAAATTCAATGGAATATGAATCAATGCATTCAAACCCTGCTCCCAGCTAACTTGTCCTAAAAGAGATGGTAATATGCTGTATAAGATCATAAAGATTATCAACGGAGGGCCTATACGCAGAAATCTCTTCTTATAGAACTGCAACATTGATGTCTCTTTGCTTAATGGTGCTAATAGAAAAGCAGAGGCTATCATAAACAATGGTACACATATTCTGGAAACAGCACCATTCCAGAATGCCATCCAGAACCTATTGGCATCTGTTGTTATATAAACCATATTTTCGCCCGCTCCGCTGGTATCAAAAACATAAAACATTTCTGTCACATGAACCATCATCACCATGAAACATGCTATCACCCTAATGTAATCAATAAATACAATTCTATTCTTCATAAATCCAATTCTAATTTCTAAAAAATGCTCTTACACTTACAAAGGTAATATTTTCATAAACACTCCATACATATTCAGCTATATAAAACAACGATGAGACTATCTATTCAAAAATGAGAGTCGGACCGGTACTTGCGATCGATAAAAAAATCAAGCAAACTTGATAATTTTTGACTGGTTATACATATATTTGTGGGAAATTTCTAACTTTTATAACATTATGGAAGAAAAAGACGAAAAATTTATCTTTGGAGTTCTAAAGGTTGGCGATAAGGGCCAGATAGTTATTCCACGCGATGCACGTAAACAGTACAATATTAAACCCGGCGATGCACTATTACTATTAGGAGATAAAAAGGGTATGGCTTTGGTTAAAACTGAAATCTTTCAAAGTGCAATTGAACAGGTAATGGATGATATTTCAAAATGAGAAAGTACTGGATAGATAATCTGCGTTGGGTTACGGTTCTCTTGGTACTTCTGTACCATGTAATCTATTTCTACAACAACAAGGGGGTATTTGGAGGTATTGGCGGTTTTGGTGACGGGCCTCAATATCAGGATGTTGTGATGTATATACTATACCCATGGTTTATGCCGTTACTCTTTATACTTGCAGGCATTAGCGCCAAATACGCTTTAGAAAAACGTTCAGCAAAAGAGTGGTTTAAATCTAGAAGCAGAAAGCTATTAGTACCATCTACCATAGGCATATTCTTTATAGGTGCAGTTATTGGATGGATTAACACCTACACGTCACCGGGAGCTACTGCAATAAAATCACTTCCGTTTCCTATTAAATATCTTATTTGGGCACTTAGTGGCATTGGTCCGCTGTGGTTTATACAAGATCTGTGGCTGCTTTCAATTATATTGCTTATAATCAGAAAGATTGATGCAAAAGGACACTTTATGAACCTATGCAGTAAAGCAGGAATTGTTTCTATCATATCTATGGGTGTAATGTTTTGGTTGGGACATAAAACATTGGTAATGGAACCAAATCCTGCCGGCATAGGTGGATTATTAAATCTTTATAAACCTATCTTTTATCTTATTCCTTTTTTAATGGGATATTTTATTTTTTCTCACAATAGTGTTCAGGAAAAAATAGGCGGTTTATGGATCCCGCTAATGATTTGCTCAGGTATTTCAGGTATTATACTGATTGTAACTGGGTTTGGTAAAGACAACACATCGCCACAATATCTCTGTAGCCCACTAAATAACATCTACGGATATTTAATGTGTCTTGCAATGATGGGATGGTTCAAAAGCAAATTTGACATAAAATGCAAGTTTGCATCATACATGACAGTATCAAGTTATGGTATCTACATAGTGCATTATCTAATAATAGCAGCATTAGGAACAGCACTGAAACTGCATACACAATTACCTCCTGCATGTATGTACATTATTCTCACAATAGCAGTCTTTACATTATCACCCCTACTCTACGAAATCCTGCGCAGAATTCCATTCATACGTTTCTGCGTACTGGGTGAAAAATTTTAGACTACATATTGTATTAATTAAAAAAAGCGCTATATTTGCCAAAAATTTAACACACACTTAATGTTAATTAAATACTTCTACCTTGGATATAACATTTAGTACCAACAAGTTATTCAGAATGGCAAACGATAAAAATTTTGCCATTAGAAAATTAGGCAACTTACGAGCTAAGTTGTTTAGTGATCGGTTAGACGATATGGATGCGGCTACAACATTAGAAGATGTCAGACATCTTCCCGGTAACTATCATGAATTAACAGCAGATAGAAAGGGGCAGTGGGCTTGTGATTTAGACCAACCATATCGGTTAATATTTCGACCTCACGAAGAGCCAATACCTACAGATAAAGACGGCAAACACGTGTGGATAGAAATAACGGGAGTTGAAATTTTAGAAATTACAAACTATCACGGTAAATAATAATTATTATGGCAACAATTAGTCAATATGCTCCAAAAACAGTTTCCCATCCGGGACAGACACTTATCTATAAAATACAAGAGTTGGAGATGAGTGTTAAAGAGTTTGCTATTCGAGCTTCTAAGCCCGAAAAAACCATTATTGCCGTAATCAAAGGAGATAGTTCCATAACTCCAGATATGGCAGTAGCATTTGAAAATGTCACAAGAATTCCTGCTCATTTTTGGATAGCACGTCAAAGAAAATATGACGAAGCTATTGCGCGTGAAAAAATGGAAGCCAAAATTTCAGAAAGTATAGAATGGGCAAAAAAATTTCCAATAGCAGAGATGATTAAATATGGTTGGATAAGAAATTCAAAAGACAGCAAAGAGATTGTTAAGTCATTGCTGAATTATTTTGCATTAAGTTCAGCATCAGCTTGGCATAATTACTATATGAACCAACAGTTAAAAGTTGCTTTTAGAATATCATTGAGTTCTACTAAAGAACCATACGCCATATCTGCATGGCTAAGGCAAGGTGATAAACAAGCAGAAACAATATCATTACCTATTGATTATTCTGATAAGTTATTAAAAGATAATATTATCAAAATGAAGCAGTTAATGATAGAAAAACCAAAAGATTGGCAAATAA
Organism: uncultured Bacteroidales bacterium; assembly: GCA_937876995.1. Lineage (GTDB taxonomy): Bacteria > Bacteroidota > Bacteroidia > Bacteroidales > Bacteroidaceae > Colenecus. The sequence goes on from CALEFD010000027.1 coordinate 50,325, forward strand.
CATTACAGAACATCTGCACTACATGCGGTATAAAATTGGTATATACCCCACCACTCCCTAAAGCACCTATAAATGGAGCTACACGATGGTTGTCAGGTAAATATCCGCTAATACAGATGTCAGAAAAACAAAAAAATTATAATGTATTCTGGTTCTCATTTTTCCATGAAATAGGTCATATATTGTTACATGGTAAAAAAGATATATTTCTTGAAAATATAGAATACGATGATAAGGTTTTAACAAAAGAAAATGAAGCAAATGAATTTGCTACAAAAATAATTTGTGAATAAACATAACATACACAATCTATGTTGTAGACGAAATCTCACATAAAAGAAAGAGAAACTTGGGGAAATTACAAGGTTAGAAAATATTTCTGCAACTACAGTGTAGATAAAACACCAGCGGGACAAACAAATTATTTTGTTCATCCCGCTGATATTTAATGGTTTAACTCAACTTTTGCCTGTTAATACTCATCCTCGTTGAAGAAAAAGTCCTCTTTGCTTGGATAGTCAGGCCAGATTTCCTCAATGCTCTCGTAAACCTCACCATCGTCCTCAAGGTCATTAAGGTTCTCAATCACCTCAAGAGGAGCTCCCGAACGTGTTGCATAGTCAATAAGCTCATCTTTGGTTGCAGGCCATGGTGCATCCTCAAGTTTGGATGCAAGTTCTAGTGTCCAATACATAGTATAAAAATTTAGTTTCTAACTAATTAATCCTCTGTTTTACAACGGGGCGCAAATATAGCAAAAAATTTGTTATGGCAACCAGAACACCTCTTTTTCTTCACTTTTTATACATAAAAATCTCGCAAGGGTAAACAGCCAGTCCGAAAGCCTGTTCAGATACCTCATTCCAACCTCCACTTGTCCAGTAACTTGGGTATTTGCTTCACCTCCGGTTCCAATGGCAATGGCATGTCTTTCGGCACGTCTGCATATTGTCCTTGCAACATGACACTCAGACGAAACTCTTGGCGCGCCAGGCAGGATGAATGCCGTCTGTGGAGGGAGCTGTGCGGTCATTGCATCAATCCCGTTCTCCAGAAATGCAACAGCATCCTAACCAACCTCCTTGAGGCTCTTGCTTGAGCCGTCTGAAGCAAAATGTGCGGAGATGAGCATAAGGTCCTCCTGTATTTTCCTCAAATCTTTCTTTACATCTTCCAGAC
>CALEFD010000028.1 GCA_937876995.1 uncultured Bacteroidales bacterium
TGTTTGGGCTGCAACCTCATCTGCGGCATTTGTCGAAGGGCTTGAAGATGTGCCTTTGCCAAATGATTTGACCCAAATTGAAAATGCAAATTTGAGTTTTGGGAATGAAGAAATCAGATTAATTCGTTCGGAAAAAAACAGACAATGATATACGCAGTAATCGATACCAATGTGATAGTATCAGCTTTGCTATCACATACACACAATTCATCTACAGTAAAAATAATGGAGGCTATTTTCAATGGAATGATATGTCCATTGTATAATAGTGAAATTATTAATGAGTATGCGGATGTTTTAACTCGTCCAAAGTTTAGAATACCTTCTCATAGTGTAGGGGAAATAATAAATCTAATTGAAAAATTAGGTATTGAATCAGATAGAGTTCATACTGATGAGATAATTAAGGATTTGGATGATGTTGTATTCTACGAGGTAACTTTATCTAAAGAAGGCGCACTTTTAGTAACAGGTAATATAAAACATTTTCCTAGAAATTCAATCGTTGTAACACCTGCAGAAATGATTCGGATTTTAGAAATTAACTGCACCAAATAGTATAGGAAGTACAAATGTAAGTTGAATTCAATTATAAAAATATGATTGTAGTATTGTTTTAAAGCTTGAATAATATCTTGTTGATTGATGTTGATAGAAAATAAACATAATGCCATTTATATCTTATTGATTTATAGTGCAGTATGTTGTCTGTATGATAGAATGTTTTTACTGAATTATTCTTTTTTATTATTATTTGTTTGTATCTTTGAGAAACATCTCGAAGATACTTGCGCTCGCTGTGAAAAATATTGAAACAAGTTTCATATTTCTCGCTCGCTTAACCGTATCTTTGAGATCAATCAAACTAAATTATAATGCATTATGAGAAAAGTCTTATTGTTCATGTTGTTGTTTGTGCTTAATATCAATGCACAAGCTGAAGTTTTTTTTAATTACAAGTCATATAACGAAGTTCTAAAAGATTCGTTGCTTGTAGAAGACATGGTATATGGCTATATATTCAAACCATCTTTTGATGGAGAATATGGAGTCTCTTATGTGGTTAAGGGAAATGAACCCTTTTTAATATTCAAGAAAGTTAATCGCAATATTTTCACTATGATAGATGGGCAGAAATACTCATCAACAGCTAGTGTAAATAGTTATACAGGAGCACCTATGAAAATAAAGAAACGCATTGAAGTTAACCAAGAAGATTTGGTTTTTGATGCTAAAATAACTACAAAGGTTGTTTCTTTAGATAAAGCAACTGCCGAATCTGTAGTTATAGCTGTAAAATCAGCGCTTTCGCAGTACAAAGCACCTGATCCCAATCCTACTTCACTTATTATGGATGGAGAAAGCTATTTGTTCGCAGATAAGAATACGGTTGTTGAATACAACGGATACAATAACAATGATTCATCTAAGGGTGCCGTAGAACTAATAGCACATCTCCTGAATAGATAACAAACTATTGATTAAAAGAATATTAAAATGAAAGACGTTATTAGATTGTTTAGACTGGGTTTTGACTTTAAAAGTGAAACCGATAGTAAGGATGTGATTAGATGGTTCGCATTCTTGTTTCTTACATCAGCCATTTTTATTGGTACACTATTAGTTCTATTTCTGATTATTAACGGAATAGATTTAAATTCATCAGGAGTTTTCAATGGAATATTTTCCGTTACACTTATATTATTATTTGTTTTTTGGCTTATAACACTTATTCCTTCTGTTTCGTTGTGTATTAGAAGAATGAGAACTACTAACTTATCGCTTTTTTTATTGTTTATACCTATATTGTCCATTTTTAATATTGCGAGGTTGGGATTAATGGTTGGTTTTGCAAATATGAACGGAGAAAACTTACCTATTTCCGATGTTTCTACTGCTATGATCTTTGGTGTATTATCTATTGTTTTAATCCTGTTATTCTTTATGTTGTTGCTAAAAAATAAAGCAGTTCAATAATATAAGTCTTGTTAAAATAGCATTTCGAGATTATTCTATGTATGAGTCAAAACATTAAATAGATAATAAACATTGTAGTGAAGACGGCACTGTTGAGTGGTGGTAGGTTGATTAGTAAGCATATAGATAAAACAAGAAAACGATTATAAATAGAAATAACAACAAAATCAATTCAAACATTATGAACAAGAAAGTATCTAAAGCAATGTGGCTATCAGTGATGGCCGTTGCAGTGGTAACAGTATCAAGCTGTAGTAGTGATGTTTCCTTTGAGTCAGGCTTAGCGAAAAACACTAACCATATCATCGTTATAGGTGATATAATAGAGACATCTATAGTAGATTCTTCGTTAATAATACCAACTGTATATGAATACAAGACAATTGCAAGAATGAAGGTTCGAAATGTTGTTGATGGTCATATGGACTCCCCTAAACAGATTGTTGAATTTAGTTTTATGGCTCACAAAACTACCCCTAATTATTTAAGATATAACCATGTGATGTGTATGCTTGAAGAGACACCTACGGGATACATAGCCAATGATTGGTTTGGTTTCGTTGATGTGTACAAAACTAGTCAAGATGAATGGGTGACAGCAGCTCTACCCAAAGGAATGTATTTGTACGATACCTTAAAAAAGCATTCCCAATCCGGAGCAAGGTTAAAGCGCGGTGAATACATAGCACTGGATATATTAGAAGACCATTTTATTGATGCTTCTGCTTTAGCTATAAGACAACTTGATATCAGAATGTTATATAATAGTTATAAAATTAATGGAAATAAGGCAATACCTACAACAGTCATACCTGCAGGTATTATTGCCACTTATATGAATAATAAGATTTTTCCTGAAGGTAATATATTTGATGCACAGCAATTTATTAAGGCAAATGAGATGGAACATACAGCAGTAGATATGGGACTTTCGGTACAGTGGGCTACTTGTAATGTAGGTGCAACTCAAAAAGAAGAAATAGGTGGTTATTATGCTTGGGGAGAAACAGAGCAAAAATTATCATATACCGAACAAGAATATAAATGGTATAATGAGAATTATACTAAATATTCCAAAGACGTTGATAATAATGTAACATTAACAGCTGTTGATGACGTAGCCACAAGCGCATGGGGGCAAAATTGGAGAACTCCGTCAAGTGAAGAATTCCAAGAATTGATAGATAATTGTACTTATTTGATTCATTCAATCAATGGAATTATAGGATGTGCTTTTACTAGCAAGATAAATAACAATCAAATATTTCTTCCTTTAGCAGGTTCTTGGGAAGGGAAACGCCATTATAGATATGGTGAAAATGTAGAGAATGAGGAAGGTTGCTATATGTCTTCCTCTATAGATGTGGATGATAATACAAAAGCTAAGAATCTTGTATTATGGCAAAATAAGGATCCATTTATTTCAAGTGAAAGCAGGAGCTGTGGATTAAGTGTCCGTCCTGTCTATGATCCTAAGTAAATAAGCATTGTCGTGAAGACAACATATACAAATTTAATAGAGTGTTTTAATATGAAAAAGTTTAGAATTGTAATTACATTCATATTCCTTTTATTTACTATATCAATCAATGCTATTTCACATAAATGGTATGATGATATTATAGATACTACCTTAAACCATTACCAAGGTTGCTCTTTTGGTTTTGTAGTTTCTGTAGGTTTAGAACCGGAATATAGCTTGTTTTATTATCCGGAAAGTAATGATTTGGTTTTGAACACTTCAAATGTATATATATATTCCTCCGTTTTTAATCGTTTTAAGATAGTAACACAAGGTTTTAATGAGGATTGTATGTGTGAAATGAACATTATCTCTTTAAATGATTCCATTATGGATGTTGACTATGTTTTATCACAAACAAATATCAACATCACACGTTCGTGTTTGAAAATTGACAAACAATTGCTGATGGAGTTTGAAAGCAAATTTTTAGATCCAAAGATAGCAAAACACAAAACATCTATTGAATATATGTCACGCAGTAACAATGTAAAAATCAAGTATTATAACAAAGATGGTTTTGTTAACGAATATGATAGCGGATATATTACCAACGAAAAATTCATGATAGAATTAGAGAAACTATGTATCAAATTAAAGGAAGCTATTCAAGAACAGGATTTGAATAAATTGAACCTAAACGAATAAGCATTGTCGTGAAGACAATATATACAAATTTATGGTTATTGATGGCTGTTGGAGGGGCGTTTTGCTTCTCCAACAGTTGTTTTTGAACAAAATTATACAAGATTGGTGCTTGTGATGCAAAATGCAACATTTTTGCAACGTAAAATATGCCTATTGGGCCTACAACTTATTGTAATTTTGCAAAAAAAATAAAAGAATTATGAATGATGTAGGTAGAAAAATTTTAATAGTGTTGTTAGGGGTTACTTTTTGGGTGCTGGCAATAGCTACAGTGATGTTCTATACAAAGAATCCTTTTGAACTTAATGGTGGGGATACAAATTTTGGGGCATGGGGAATGTTACTTTATACCACAGCAAAAGTCCAAAACTATATACTGGATTCCAGTGGGAAAGGAAGAATACGTTTTACCTATTTCTGGCTTCGAATAGAGAATTGCCCACCATTTTATAAATATATGGAGATTTCCGGTGATGCCGCAATAACATTGTCACTTATCTATGCATTTGTAAGATATGGATTGATTGCAAATCCAAGCAACTTAAATATCTGTATAACAATAGCTCTCGCTATCTTTTTTATTGCTATTCTGCTTACTTTAGTAGGTATGAAGCATTATGGTAGAAACCCTTTTTTACCGGAACAATTGGAATCATTTCAACCTATGATAACTGATTTTAAGAAGAGTGATGCCTATAAGGAAGTTCTTTCAGTGGTTGAACAGATAGGTGATGATTTTACAGCTACCGAAATAGAAAGCTTGAAATCCGATATGCGAAAGCAGATGTTATCAATCTGCACTTTTTTAAAGGAAAATGCTCCGTCACTGAGTAAAGATGATATAGATTACTGTCTGTTTGCTCTGTTGGGATTAAAACAGGTGGAGATGCTGAAGTTCTTTAATGTTTCTTATTCCACATTGCGTAGCAGAAAGAATAGAATTAAAGAGAAGATGAACGAAGAACTCTATAAAATCATCTTCCAGGAATAATTCTATTCAAAATAGCGTTTCAGATATTGTCCGGTGTATGAATCCGGGTACTCTGAAATCTCTTTTGGTGTTCCGGTGGCAATAATGGTACCACCCTTGTCGCCACCTTCGGGACCCAAATCTATAATGTAATCGGCACACTTTATTACATCCATATTGTGCTCAATTATTATAATGGTGTGTCCGCGTTCTATAAGTGCATTGAAAGATTCCAACAGTTTTTTTATGTCGTGGAAGTGTAGTCCGGTAGTGGGTTCATCAAATATAAAGATGGTTGGATCACTCTTCTCCAAACTTAGGTAGTATGCCAATTTTACGCGCTGACTTTCACCACCCGACAGGGTAGAAGATGATTGCCCTAACTTAACATAACCCAAACCTACCTGTTTAAGTGCATTCAGTTTCTTTACAATCTTCTTTTCTGTAGGATTATTGCCACTAAAGAATTCTGTTGCTTGATTTACAGTCATATTTAGAACGTCCCAGATGTTCTTGCCTTTGTATGTAACCTCTAAAACATCGCTTTTGAAACGTTTGCCATGACAGCTTTCACACTCCAATTGTAAATCGGACATAAACTGCATAGAGATACTTATGGTTCCTTCGCCTTTACACTCTTCGCAGCGGCCTCCCTCTGAATTGAATGAAAAGTGTCCGGCTTTGAATCCCATCTGTTTGGAAAGAGTCTGGTCTGCAAATAGTTTCCTTATGTCGTCGTATGCTTTAATGTAAGATACCGGATTGGAACGCGAAGATCTTCCTATGGGGTTCTGATCTACAAACTCTACTCCTTTTACCATATTCAAATCGCCCTCTACAGATAGGCATTCACCGGGGTGTTCGCTGGTTTCACTGTAGATGTTCTTCAGGTGCAGATATAGTATCTCCCTGACAAGTGTACTTTTACCTGAGCCGCTTACTCCGGTTACTACTGTCATTACATTCAGAGGGAATTTTACATCTATTCCCTTCAGGTTGTTTTGACGCGCCCCTTTTACCTGGATTGAGTTGTTCCAATATCGGGGTGAATAGGGTAGTGGAATGGTCTCTTTTCCTGTCAGGTACTTTATGGTGTAGCTGTCTGAATTGCTGTCCAGATTGTTTATATCGCCTTGATAGACTATGTTTCCACCGCCACGACCGGCTTCCGGACCTACGTCTATTATGTAGTCGGCTGCACGAATTATCTCTTCGTCGTGTTCTACTACTATTACGGTGTTGCCTATATCTTTAAGCTCTTTAAGTACCTTAATAAGTCTGTCTGTATCGCGGCTGTGCAGTCCTATGCTGGGTTCGTCAAGTACATACAATGAACCTACCAGGCTGCTGCCAAGCGATGTTACCAAACTTATGCGCTGGCTTTCTCCACCCGATAGTGTGTTGCTGGCTCTGTTCAGTGTCAGATACTCCAGGCCTACATTGGTCATAAATGTCAGACGGCGGTCTATCTCTTTAAGAATTCTCTTTGCTGTCTGATATTCGTGTTCCTGCAGTTCTAAATTGGAGAAAAAATCCTTTAGTTTGCCTATTGGCATTTCTATTAATTCTGTAATAGATTTTCCTCCCACTTTTACGTATGTTGCCTCTTTACGCAATCTTGTACCATGACATTCCGGACAGGTGGTTTTGCCTCTGTATCGTGCCAGCATAACTCTGTACTGTATCTTGTACTGGTTGCGTTCTACCATACGGAAGAAGTTGTCTATGCTACATTCCCAGTCGTCTTCCGACAGTGGTTTGCCTGTTCCGTGCCACAGATAATCTTTCTCTTGTTCTGTCAGTTCGTAGTATGGTTTGAAGATAGGGAAATCTACCTGCGAAGCCTGCATAATGAATGCATCTTTCCATTCGCCCATCTTTTCTCCACGCCAACATACCACTGCACCGTCATAAATACTGAGTGAACGGTTTGGGATAACCAATGATTCATCTATTCCTATTATTCTACCATAGCCTTCGCATTTAGGGCAGGCACCTATAGGAGAATTGAATGAAAACAGTTGTTCTGTAGGCTCTTCAAACTTTATTCCGTCTGCTTCAAAGCGGTTGTTGAACTCTACAAGTGTAGTCTGTTCTGTATCATAAAAACGTAGCAGACAGCAACCATCGCCCTCATAGAATGCAGTGTCGGCAGAATCGCTCAATCGACTTATGCTCTCCTGAGTGTGGTCTGTGGATAGGCGGTCTATCAATATGTATGCTTGATGTATGTTTTTTTCTATATCGGATAGTTTGGCATCATTCTCTATGATGTCTTCTATGCGAATAATCTCTGCATTATAGTCTATACGCGTATAGCCCTGCTGAAGTTGAGATTGCAATAGCTCTTTTATGCTGCTTTTACCACGCATAATCAGTGGGGCAAGAACAGTGTATCGGGTACGTTCCGGATGGCTCAGCATATATTGCACTACATCTTCTGTGTAATGTCTTTTTACTAATTCACCGCTTATGGGCGATACTGTCTTGCCTATTCTGGAAAAGAGCAGTTTAAGATATTCGTAGATCTCTGTCTGTGTGCCCACAGTGGAACGTGGATTCCTGTTTGCGGTATGCTGTTCTATGGCAATGGTTGGTGGTAAACCCAAAATATAGTCACATTCGGGCTTTTTCATTCTGCCCAAAAACTGGCGTGCGTAAGACGATAACGATTCTACATATCTGCGTTGTCCTTCGGCATACAGAGTATCGAAAGCTAATGAAGATTTGCCGGAACCGGACAATCCTGTAATAACTATGAATTTGTCTCTTGGAATCTCCAGAGATATGTTATTCAGGTTGTTAACCCTCACTTTATGTAGTAATATGTTATCTGTTTCCTTTGCCATATTCAAATTATTCCGCCTATTTATGCACAAAGGTACGGATTTTTATGCTTTCCTTTTCATTACGTTAGAATAATTGGTTAATTTTGCATTGAATTTTGAACATTCCAATTTATAGATATGATACTCTTCTTTAAGAATCAAACAGGCACAATAGTTGCCACTGAGAGCGTTTCAAAACTGTCTGATGACGATGTAAAAAAACTGTCTTGGCTTTACGGCGAAGCAGAACTGCTGGATGCAGAATCGTTAGAAGGATATTTTGTAGGTCCACGTCGTGAAATGATTACTCCCTGGAGTACAAATGCTGTTGAAATTACCCAGAATATGGGACTTTCGGGCATTTTGCGTATAGAGGAATATTCCCCTGTAAAAGATGCAGATGCAGAATACGATCCTATGCTGCAGCGTCTCTATTCAGGTTTGGACCAGAAAATCTTTAAGGTTGATATTGAACCACAACCTATTCTCTTTATTGAAGATTTGGAATCTTACAATGAACAAGAGGGTTTGGCTTTGTCGGCAGAAGAGATTGAATATCTCCACAAAGTAGAAGGCGAATTAGGACGTAAACTTACCGATAGCGAAGTGTTTGGTTTTGCACAGATCAATTCAGAACATTGTCGTCACAAGATATTCGGTGGTACATTCATTATAGATGGTAAGGAGATGGAATCTTCTCTGTTCCAAATGATTAAAAAGACTACTCAGGAAAATCCTAACAGCATTCTTTCTGCATATAAAGACAATGTGGCTTTTGCGCAGGGTCCTGTTGTGGAACAGTTTGCTCCGGTAGATCACTCTACATCCGATTACTTCGTTATAAAAGATATTGAAACAGTTATCTCTCTTAAAGCAGAGACTCATAACTTCCCAACAACAGTAGAACCATTTAATGGTGCTTCAACCGGTACAGGTGGTGAAATTCGCGACCGTATGGGTGGCGGTAAAGGTTCTTGGCCTATTGCAGGTACTGCTGTTTATATGACATCTTATCCACGTAATGACCAGGGACGTCAGTGGGAAAAAGGTATGAAGGAGCGTAACTGGTTGTATCAGACTCCTGAACAGATTCTTATCAAGGCATCAAACGGTGCTTCCGATTTCGGTAATAAGTTTGGTCAGCCACTTATTTGCGGTTCATTGCTTACTTTTGAACACAAAGAGAACGACGAACAGTATGGTTACGACAAAGTGATAATGCTGGCAGGTGGTGTAGGTTATGGTACCAAACGTGACTGTTTGAAAGGTGAACCTCAGACCGGCAATAAAGTTGTGGTTTTGGGTGGTGATAACTATCGTATTGGTTTAGGTGGCGGTTCTGTATCGTCAGTAGAGACAGGTCGCTATTCATCGGGTATTGAATTGAATGCTGTTCAGCGTGCAAATGCCGAAATGCAGAAACGTGCTTACAACGTAACACGTGCTCTTTGCGAAGAGGAATCCAATCCTATAGTATCTATTCACGACCACGGTTCTGCAGGTCACGTAAACTGTCTTTCCGAACTTGTGGAAGAGTGTGGTGGTTTGATAGAGATGGATAAACTGCCTATTGGTGACAAGACTCTTTCTGCAAAAGAGATTGTGGCTAATGAATCACAGGAACGTATGGGCTTGTTGATAGACGAAAAGTATATTGGTCATGTTCAGCAGATTGCAGAACGCGAACGCGCTCCTATGTATGTGGTTGGTGAAACTACTGGCGATGCCCGTTTTGCTTTCCAGCAGGCTGATGGCGTTCGTCCTTTCGATCTGGCAGTAAGCCAGATGTTCGGCTCATCACCAAAGACATATATGGTGGATGAAACTGTAGAACGTAAATATGAAAACGTTAAGTATTCCGAAAAGGAACTTACAAAATATGTAGAAGATGTACTGCAACTGGAATCTGTAGCTTGTAAAGATTGGCTAACCAATAAAGTTGACCGTTCTGTAACAGGTAAGATTGCACGTCAGCAGTGTCAGGGTAAGTTGCAGTTGCCACTATCTGACTGTGGTGTTGTTGCTTTGGACTATCGTGGAAAGAAGGGTATAGCAACCGCTATTGGTCATGCTCCTCAGGCGGCTCTTGCCGATTCTGCAGCTGGTTCAGTTCTTGCTGTATCTGAAGCTCTTACAAACATCGTCTTTGCTCCACTTACACAGGGTATCAACAGCGTATCGTTAAGTGCAAACTGGATGTGGCCTTGTCGTTCACAGAAGGGTGAAGATGCACGTCTGTACAAAGGTGTTAAGGCTCTGTCTGATTTCTGTATTGCACTTGGTGTGAATGTTCCTACAGGTAAGGATTCACTCTCAATGACTCAGAAATATCCTAATGGTGAAAAGATTATCAGCCCGGGTACAGTTATTGTATCTTCAGGTGGTGAAGTTTCTGATGTTAAGAAGGTGGTATCGCCTGTATTGGCAGAAGTGAAAAATAGCACTCTGCTTCATATAGACTTTAGCTTTGATGAACAGCGTCTGGGCGGTTCTGCATTTGCTCAGTCACTTGGTAAGATAGGTAGCGATGTTCCTACCGTTAAGAGTGCAGAATATTTTGCCGATGCTTTCAATGCAGTTCAGACACTTGTAGAAAAAGAACTTGTTTTGGCCGGTCACGATATCTCTGCAGGTGGTATGATTGTTACTCTGCTTGAAATGTGTTTTGCTAACGTAAACGGTGGTCTGAATATAGATCTCAGCCAGTTGGTTGGTGACGATATTGTTAAGATTCTCTTCTCTGAAAATCCGGGTTTGATTCTACAGATTGACAATAAGAATCTGGATGCTGTAACCACTATCCTTGAAGGTGAAGGTGTAGGTTATGCAGTTATAGGTCGTCCATCTGAAGATCGCAATATTACTTTGAAACTTGCTGATAAGAAGTTCAGTATAGATATTAATAAGATGCGTGATTTGTGGTTCCGTACATCTTATCTGCTTGACAGGAAACAGTCTATGAACGGTTGCGCAGATAAGCGTTACGAAAACTATTCAGAACAGCCATTGAATTTGAAGTTTAACTACAACTTTACAGGTAAGCTTGCAGACTATGGTTTGAATCCTAATCGTCGCGAATCTACAGGCATTAAAGCTGCTATCATCCGCGAAAAGGGTACAAACGGTGAACGCGAAATGGCTTATACACTGTGGTTGGCAGGTTTCGATGTTAAGGATGTTACAATGACCGACTTGGTTAGCGGACGTGAAACATTGGAAGATATCAATATGATTGTCTTCTGCGGTGGCTTCTCAAATTCAGACGTATTGGGTTCAGCTAAAGGTTGGGCTGGTGCATTCCTGTTCAATCCAAAGGCAAAAGCAGCACTCGACAACTTCTATGCAAGAAAAGATACTCTTTCATTAGGTATCTGTAACGGTTGTCAGTTGATGATAGAACTTGGATTGGTAAATCCTGAACACGAAAAGAAGAGCCGTATGCTTCACAACGATTCACACAAATTTGAATCATCGTTCTTAGGATTGACTATTCCACAAAATAACAGCGTAATGTTCAGCACTCTGTCAGGTAACAGACTTGGTGTTTGGGTAGCTCACGGAGAAGGTAAGTTCTCACTACCTTATTCAGAAGATCAGTACAATGTGATAGCTCACTATACATATCCTGATTATCCGGCAAATCCAAACGGTTCTGATTACAATGTGGCAGGTATAGCAAGTGCCGATGGCCGTCACGTGGCAATGATGCCGCACCCTGAACGTGCTATTTTCCCATGGCAGTGTGGTTACTATCCTGCAGATCGCAAACAGGACGAAATCACTCCTTGGTTAGAGGCATTCGTTAATGCAAGAAAATGGGTTGAAGCTCAGAAATAAAGAGCTATTATAGCTAAAAGAACCCCGAACTTTTTCCACAAAGTCCGGGGTTCACTATATAATATAGATTAGGTGTCTTTCATTATGTTTTCATTAAGTAAATTTGTGAATCTTATATTTTGAAAACGAAATGACAAAAGAAGAATTAATCACTAGTACATTAGAGGTCACAAATCGTGACCTCAAACAAGAAACACATGAAC
>CALEFD010000029.1 GCA_937876995.1 uncultured Bacteroidales bacterium
CGGTTGGCAAAGGTGAGTTCATATTCTGCCTTTGCAATTCTTGTATCTATCATTTCAGCCGAATCGGTTTCCCTTGCCACCAATCTTCTTCTAAGCTCTTCTACCGATGGCGGTTGTATAAATATGGATAAAGCGTCATCTCCAAAGAATTGTTTTATGTTGCATCCACCTTCTACATCTACATCGAATACTACGTTATAGCCTGCTTCAAGTTTGTCATAAACCTGTTTTTTCAGTGTGCCATAAAAACATCCTTCGTAAACCTCTTCGTATTCCAGAAATTCATTGTTGGCTATTCGCTGTTTGAATTCTTGGGTAGATAGAAAATAGTATTCCACTCCATCCTGCTCTTTGCCACGAGGCTTTCTACTGGTTGCCGATATGGAGAATACCATTTTTAGTTCCGGATATGTAAGCAGATGGTTTACTATGGTTGATTTTCCCGAACCGGAAGGAGCAGAAAAAATAAGACACTTTCCTTTCATAGTTATAATACGTTCAATACCTGTTCTTTTATCTGTTCCAATTCATCCTTCATCATTACGACAATATTTTGCAATTCTGCCAGATTGCTTTTACTGCCTAAAGTGTTTATTTCGCGTCCCATTTCTTGAGCAATGAAACCAAGTTTTTTGCCCTGGCCATTCTCTTCTTCTATGGTCTTAATAAAGTATTCCAGATGATTTGCTAAACGCTGTTTCTCTTCATTTATATCTAATTTCTCTATGTAGTAAATTAGTTCCTGTTCAAAGCGGTTGTTGTCATAATCGCTTCCGGCATGTTCAATAAGCGCATTTTTTATTCTATCTCTAATTTTGCTGATTCTTGCATTTTCATATTGGCTTACCGATGCCAGCAAGTTTGATATGTTGCTGATTTTCTCTCTGAATTTAGTTTCCAATGCACTACCTTCCGATTTTCTGTAATCTATAAGAGACCTGATAGCCTCTTCAATAGCTTCTTTTACGGTCTCCCAATCGCTTTCACTTATCTCCTCTATTTGAGCCGTTGTATATATTTCCGGCATACGTAGAATGGTCTGGAACCAATCCGAAGGAAGTTCCAACGATTCGCTTTGGGCTATCTCTTTAATCTGTTTCAGATAGTTCTTGAAAACCGCAATGTTTATGCTTTGGGTATTCGTGCTATTTGCATTATCTTGATAGATACATAAATCCACCTTGCCACGTTCAAGCGCAGCAGTCACAATGGAACGTATTTCAAGTTCTCTCTCTTTGAACAGGGGAGTAATTCTTGTACTAAGGTCTATTGCCTTGCTGTTGAGCGATTTAATCTCTACTATAATCTTTCTTTCACCAATTTCTGCAACGGCTTTTCCATAGCCGGTCATTGACTGTATCATATCTAATATTAACTTACATTAAGTAAACGATGTGTAAAAGTAGTGATTTTTGATGACTCTTGTTAAATTATTTCCTTACTTTTGTATTTTAAGATGTATAGTTTGGTAAAATGAGTGTAATTTTACATATAGAATCGGCAACTGAAGGTTGTTCTGTAGCGGTAAGTCAGGATGGTGAACTGTTGTTTGATAAACAGGATTCTTCTGTGAATAACAATGCAGTTACATTAGGCATTTTTGTAGATGAGGCATTGGCTTTGGCCGATAGTAGAGGGTTGCTTCTGGATGCTGTGGCAGTAAGTGAAGGACCTGGGTCATATACAGGACTTAGAATAGGTGTTTCAATGGCTAAAGGCATCTGTTATGGCAGAAACATAAAACTTATCTCCATATCTACATTAAAGTTGTTATGTGTGCCATTGTTGTTAAGCGATGATTTACCTGACGATGCTCTGCTTTGTCCTATGATAGATGCTCGCAGAATGGAGGTCTTTTCTGCCGTTTACGATAGAGCACTTCAGGCTATACGCCCCATTGGCGCCGATATAGTGGAAACAGACACATATAGAGAGTATTTAGATAGAGGACCTGTATATTTTTTAGGTAATGGAGCTGCAAAGTGCAAAGAGGTGATAAATCATCCCAATGCCCATTTTATAGATGGTGCAAAACCGCTTGCAAAGTGGATGTTCCCTTTGGCAGAAATGCAGTTTAACAGAGAAGAATTTTGCGATGTTGCATATTTTGAGCCCTATTATCTGAAAG
>CALEFD010000030.1 GCA_937876995.1 uncultured Bacteroidales bacterium
TATGGAAAAGGACAAATATGGACGTCTTTGGGTTGGTTCTTCTATAGGATTGGATATCTTCAACAATGGTTCTTTAACTAATCTGCATACCATTGAAGTAGAAGGTACTTCCATATTAACAGGTCAGATAAAGAGCATTGCCTGTGGAGATCGTACACTAATAGCCAGTAAATCGACCGTTATTGATTATGATTATGATAAGAAAGAGGCTGAAATTATTACATACCAAGGGGCTGATATTACCACAGAACATATATTAATGACTGATAGTTGCGCATACTTCTACGACAACACAAAAAACATTCTGTTCAAGTATATGATGAAAGAGAAAGAACTGAAGGTTGTCTGTGAATTGCCGGAAGAGAAAGATTACCGTTTTTTAAAACTTCTTGCCATAGATGGCAGTGAAAAAATTCTGTTATTGGCCGAAAACGAAAGAGGAATATTCAGATTACATCTTGAAAACGGTGCTATTTTCAACATTAATGCCATAGGACGCAATATTAATGCAAAATCAACATTCATAGATAGTGATTTAAATTTGTGGGTTCAATCAGAAGAGGGATTAAATGTATATGAAATACACTCAGGCTACAATAAGACGAACCTATTTACATCGGATAATTCACTTCTTCCAGACCTTCCTATCAACTGTATGGAGGAGATAACAAATAATAAAGAGGTTATGATATGTACCAAAGGAGGTGGAGTTTTTATTGCAAACAAACAAGAAAATAGAATAAGGAACACCAATATTACCAAAGACGAGTGTTTTAATAACGTGCAGTGTATGCTTGTTAATGACAAAAGACTTGAAATGATATATGGAACCGCAAGCAATGGTATATTACAAACACTATACTCCTTTATATACACAAAAAACGAGACCATAGTAGATACACAAACCAACACAAGAACAGCCATAGTTACTATAAGTGCTTTCCAAGATAAAGAGGATATAGTTTGGTTTGGTACTGCCGGATATGGTATTGCTAAATATATGGAAAAGACAAATAGTGTTGAGTATCTGGAATCGACCTCCAAAATGAGAGTGGTATCTATATGCGAATACGATAAAGACCATCTATATTTTGTAGATGATTCCAAAGGTCTGATGATACTTAACAAGAACACTGAAAAGATAGTTTCGGGAAACACCTTTGATAAGAGTATTTTCAACGCCATAGGTAATAATTACAGCGATGTTAGACTTCATAATGCTGATAATGGAGACATTCTATTATTCAACATTGGTGGTAAACATTATATGTTAAGAAAAGATGGTTCGTATGTACAACTGAGATTAGAAATGGCCGATTACATATTTGAAACCAATATTATAAAATTTCCCAATCGCACTATTGTTGTAAATGACAATGGTATCTACGCAATATATCATGATGACGCTTCCGTAGAAACACTATATAGCTTCAATACATCAACTATACATAATATAACATCCTCAGCAGCCGATTCATTGGGTAATATATGGTTGGTGAAACCGGACATGTTGTTAAAATACAACATCAAGGAGAATACTTTAACAGAAGTTCTTCCTGCAGATAGAATGGGTTATTATAACTCAATTCAGGTTGATCAATACAACAGGATATGGTTATCGAGCAGACAAAACAGAATAATTTGCTTTGAACCGGATTTACAGAAGTATCATATATACTCTAAAAACGACGGTATAAACACCGGTGAATTCCAATATTACTATACATATAAATCAAAATCCGGATATATCTATTTTCCACATGCATTCGGATTATTGATAATAGACACAGAAGATATTGACAACAATCATAATCATTACGATATAAAATGTACATCTATCCTTTTGGATGACGAATATATAAATGTCCCGGAGATGAGCGATTCAAATACGGTCA
>CALEFD010000031.1 GCA_937876995.1 uncultured Bacteroidales bacterium
TATATGGTGTTTCGTGCTGCGAATTTAATAATTTGCTCTCATAAAATCCTCTATTGCGTGCAATAACTTTTTATGCGATGCCAAAAAAGTGTTTTATCTCTCGGTGTTGTGGCTTTTTGTTGTTTTCGGCCGCTATTTGTGCATTTTACGCTCCGTTTTGGTAAATTAACCTAAAAAAAATATGTTTATAATATTTTGTTTGTATATTTGCGTAAATCGCGAATATGCGTTTATATGGCTGTTCGCTGTAAATTATTTTATGATGAAAAACTTTTTTCTTTCCATATTGCTTGCCGTGCTTTCGTTGCACCCGCTGATGGCGCAAAACAAAAACACGGCGCGCAAGCTTTTTTTGGAGGGCGAGTATGCCGAGGCAAAGCCTATGTTCGAGAAACTGCTGCAACGCAATCCTCGTAACGGCGAGTTGAATTATTGGTATGCGGTATGTTGTTACGATATAAAGCCGATGCTCTCTTTTGCTGCCTCGCGCAAGATTACCAATGCATACAGGTATTTGGGTGATATTTGTGCCGACAGTGCGCTGTATGCCGATGCCGCAGAGCAGTACGAAACCTTCCTCTCCCTTTGCAAAGACGACTCCTTGGCTGCGCTTTACAAGGCAAAGCTAAGCAACGTAAACCGCTTGAACCGCATGGTGAATACCACAGAGAAGGTGTGTGTGATTGATAGTTTTGTGGTAGATAATCGTAATTATACCGAAACTTTGGCGCGTATATACCTAAAACAGAGGCGATATAGCAAAGCTTTGGAAATTATTCGGTCATTATATTTGAATTTCCCGAATAAAAACATTTACTTTGCAGACCAAATTAGATTTTTGGAAATTTTAGTACGAATTAATCAAAACAAATAATAAAGATGTATATAGTTTTACTTGTTATCATCGTAATCTTGGCAGTCTTTCTCTGCTTTATTGTTACGATTCAGAACCCGAAAGGAGGTGGCTTGGCTGCCGGTTTTGCTTCATCAAATCAGATAATGGGTGTAAGAAAGACTACCGATTTGCTTGAAAAGACTACTTGGGGTTTAATTGCATGTATTGCAGTGTTAAGCATTTTGACAGCATTCGTTGTAAGACAGGCTCCTGAAAGTCACGATTCAATTATGCTTAAGTCAGCTTCTGAACAGCAGATGGTGAATCCGGAAGTAGCACCTGTTTATGATATTCCTTCAGCAGAAGAGATTCCAACTATTCCTGAGAATAATTAATTTATCAGATAGTAAAATGAATGGGACGAATTTTGTTCGCCCCATTTTTTTTATTGTATTGCTAATGCCGAAGCACCAAGTATTGCTGCATCCGATTCTTTCAATGAAGAGTATAGTATCTTGATTCTTCCTTTCCATACCTTCATAAGATGTTCATCCATAGATGATACAATAGCATCGTGGAAGAACTCTTTCGATTTGGTCATACCTCCAAACAGTACTATTGCTTCAGGCGCGCTGAACTTAACAAAATCGGCAAATGCGCGCCCTAATATTTTACCTGTATCGGCAAATATCTTTATTGCAGTAGCGTCACCTTGTTTAGCTGCATCGTAAACATCTTTAGCAGATATTTTATCTATATCAAATTTATTAAGCAGACTATCCTTTGATTCAGGGTTATGCAAAGCAAGTTTTGCGGTACGTGCTACTCCCATTGCGCTGGCGTATGTTTCTAAACAGCCTTTTAACCCGCAGTTACATTGGCGACCGTTTGCTTCTACGCAGACATGCCCCAATTCACCGGCAAAACCATCGTGTCCATACACCAGTTTTCCATCTATTACAATACCACTGCCTACACCTGTTCCAAGTGTTATCATAATGAAATTCTTTAACCCTTTGGCTACTCCGTATGCCATTTCGCCCATAGCTGCGGCATTGGCATCGTTTGTGATACTTACCGGCAATCCTGTTCTTTCTGATAGTAATTCGGCAAGATTCACTACTCCGGGTTCACCATTGGCATCTCTGCACCAGGTGATATTGGGGGCAAACTCTATAGAGCCTGTATAGTAGTTTGCGTTTGGTGCTCCAATACCAATACCTACAATTTCTCCTCTTGAAATAGATTTTGCTTTCAGATTGTTGATGGCAGATGTCAAATCGGCAATATACTCTTCAAGGGTAGGTTGCAGTGAGGTTATTACCAACTGTTCTATAATCTCTCCATTTTCAGTTACAACACCGCATTTAGATGATTGTCCGCCTATGTCTATTCCTATGTAAAGTTTGTTTGCCATATATGGGTTACTTTTCTTGTGCCGACAGTTTCTGTTTTAAAGATTCAATTCTACTCTGATAGAATGCAGATACTTTGCTCCATTCATAGAAGTATTTATGCTTTCTGCCCTTGCTGTCTATATATGAATCTACGGGAAGTTCTGCCTCTTCTTCGTTAAGTAATGCTCTTACAAGAACTGTTCCTTTTTTGTCTTTGAAGAAGATAAGTTGCAGGTTGCTGCCCATGTGTACAATGTCGTATGCAACCCATTTGTCTGCAATCTTTTCAAAATCTGATACAGACCAACCACAATCATTTATCTCCATCAGGCAGAGCAGTGGGAATAGAGCAGTGTCATGTCCGTAACGCAAGTGTGCATTTGTGCCACCGTTGGCAATTACATCGTTGGCTTTGTCTAATATATCCTGTAGCAGTGATGCGTGTCCGTATGGCACAATCTCTCCTGTCAATGGGGAATATGCCGAAACTGAATACCAGTATGTGTTGTTGGTTGTAAACATGTCGTACCACTCTTCGTACGTGAATACGTCATTAAGGTCTATGCCTAAATCGTGGCTCTGCATATTTGCCGCAACCTCATATATCTGGTTGTATAGTGCATCCGATCTGTCTTGTATGGATGTGGCACCGGAAGCCGGTTGTTGAGCTCCTGTTGTCATAAAAGGAAAACGCATTACGGGAGCTTTATATGCGTAGCGTGTTATAAAAGTTGTGTCAGTAAAAAGTTCGCACATCAATCGTTCAGAATTGGTATGTGCAGCATTGAATGCCGATACTGCTTCATTCCTTTCACGACTATTCTTGTAGCTGCTTATGGCAGGATCTTCAGAATTCATGTAGTGTCTGTCATAATCGCTGTCATTAAAATCTATCTCCATTTTAGGAAGAAGTGCAGAGAACTCCATCATTGCAGCTGTCATACTTGCTACCACTCTATGCGAAGTGGTAGAACGAGCTGTTATATGAGCTTTGTTATTGAATATTTCAGGGTAATTCCTTACCATTCTATTGGCTATTCCACGATGCTGTCTCTGGCCTTTTGGGGTTAAATCACCCAAACGTCCATCTGCATCGTTCTTCATTATCTCCAAACGGTCCATTACGCTCTTTCCAAATTCAGTTAATACGCCTTTGTCGTATGCTTCTTTCAGTGTGTTGTACGGATCTTCGTATTGAGAAGTGTTGAGTAAATAGCGCGAACCATGTCTGCCGTAGTGGCTCATATAAAAAGGCTGAAAACCTTTTGGAGGTTTGCTGTATTCTACTTGCGGGTTAAGGTATTCAGTCATGCTACCACCAAATTTGTACAGATTTTCTTCTGTTATTTGGTCTTTTGTAATTACCTCTGCTGTAAGGCTTAATGTTGTAATGGATAATACAACTGTTAATAAACTTCGTTTCATAAATTGGGGTTTAAATTTTGTTATGTAAAGTTATATAATAATTCAATCTGTTGACGTTGTATTGCAAATAATTGTGGTAATATCGTTTTGGGAGTAAGATTATTCTATATATAATTAGGTGTTTTCAACTTTGTTTTTTACTTTTGTAAATTGTAAAAAGCAAAAAAGTACAATTAATTATTTACAGATATGAACAATAGTAAAGAACTAATGAACAAAGCAGCCGATAATATTCGTATTCTTGCTGCTTCAATGGTTGAGAAAGCAAAATCAGGTCACCCGGGCGGTGCAATGGGTGGTGCCGATTTTATCAATGTACTGTATTCTGAATTCCTGGAATACGATCCTGAAAATCCATCTTGGGAAGGTCGCGACCGTTTCTTCTTGGATCCGGGTCACATGGCTCCAATGCTCTATTCTCAGTTGAGTCTTATTGGTAAGTTCTCAATGGACGAACTTGCTAACTTGCGTCAGTGGGGTTCAACAACTCCGGGTCATCCTGAACGTGATTTGGAACGTGGTATAGAGAATACTTCAGGTCCATTAGGTCAGGGACATGTATTTGCAGTAGGTGCTGCAATTGCAGAAAAGTTCCTCGCAGCTAAATTGGGCGAAGAGGTTATGAACCACACTATCTATGCATATATTTCTGACGGTGGTATTCAGGAAGAGATTTCACAGGGTGCAGGTCGTATAGCAGGTACATTGGGTTTGGACAACCTTATCATGTTCTACGATTCAAATGATATTCAGCTTTCAACAGAATGTGCAGCTGTTACATCAGAAGATACAGCAGCTAAATATAAGGCTTGGGGCTGGCACGTAATTGAAATTAACGGTAACGATTGCGACCAGATTCGTCAGGCTTTGACAGAAGCTAAAGCAGTTAAAGGCCAGCCAACACTTATCATTGGTAAGTGCGTAATGGGTAAGGGCGCTCTTAAAGAAGATGGTTCAAGCTTTGAACGTAACTGCAAGACACATGGTGCACCATTAGGTGGCAATGCATTTGTAAATACAGTTAAGAATCTTGGCGGTGATCCTGAAAATCCATTCCAGATTTTCCCGGAAGTTCAGGCTCTGTATGCTGCACGTGCAGAAGAATTGAAAGCTATCTGCGCTAAAAAATATGCAGTTAAAGCTGAATGGGCAAAGGCTAACCCTGAAAAGGCAGCTAAGATGGAAGCATGGTTCAGCGGTGCAGCTCCTCAGGTAGATTGGAGTAAGGTTCAGCAGAAGGCAGATGATGCTACACGTAATGCAAGTGCTGCTGTATTGAGCGTTTTGGCAGAACAGGTTGAAAATATGATTTGTGCTTCAGCCGACCTCTCTAACTCAGATAAGACAGACGGTTTCTTGAAGAAGACTACATCATTCGTTAAGGGTGATTTCTCAGGTGCTTTCTTCCAGGCAGGTGTTGCTGAGCTTACAATGGCTTGCTGCTGCATAGGTATGGCTCTTCATGGTGGTGTATTTGCTGCTTGCGGTACATTCTTTGTATTCAGTGATTATATGAAACCAGCCGTTCGTATGGCTGCTCTTATGGAACTTCCTGTTAAGTTTATCTGGACCCACGACGCATTCCGCGTAGGTGAAGACGGTCCTACACATGAACCTGTAGAGCAGGAGGCTCAGATCCGTTTGATGGAAAAATTACAGAACCACCACGGTAAGAACTCAATGCTTGTTCTCCGTCCTGCCGATGCAGAAGAGACAACTGCATCCTGGAAACTTGCTATGGAGAATATTGATACTCCATCTGCTCTTATCCTTTCACGTCAGAATATCAAGAATCTGCCTGCAGGTAATGATTATTCACAGGCAGCAAAGGGTGCTTACATAGTAGAGGGTTCAGATGCAGATTATGATGTTATTCTGCTAGCTTCAGGTTCAGAAGTATCTACACTTGTTGCAGGTGCTGAACTGTTGCGTGCTGATGGTATCAAGTGCCGTATAGTAAGCGTTCCTTCAGAAGGTCTGTTCCGTAGCCAGTGCAGCTGCTATCAGGAAGAAATTCTCCCTGCATCAGCTAAGAAATTTGGTCTTACAGCAGGTCTGCCTGTAAACCTTGAAGGTTTGGTAGCAGGTAACGGTAAAGTTTGGGGTTTAAGCTCATTCGGTTTCTCAGCTCCTTACAAGGTGCTTGATGAAAAGCTGGGCTTCACAGCAGAAAACGTTTACAATCAGGTTAAGTCAATCCTTTAATATGATAGGAATAGCAAGTGACCACGCTGCTTTTGAACTGAAGCAGTTTGTAAAACAATATCTGGAAGAGAAAGGTCTGCCGTATAAAGATTACGGCACCTTTACTCCCGATAGCTGTAACTATGCCGATTATGGTCATCTGTTGGCAGAAGGTGTAGAGAACGGCGAAGTGGAAAAAGGAATTGCTATGTGCGGTAGTGGTGAAGGTATATCAATGACATTGAACAAACATCAGGGTATTCGTGCAGGTTTGTGCTGGATTCCTGAGATTGCTCATCTTATTCGTCAGCATAACGATGCTAATGTACTTGTTATGCCGGGAAGATTCATTGATAACGAAATGGCTGCCAAAATTATGGATGAATATCTGAATACTCCATTTGAAGGCGGACGCCATCAGGACCGAGTTAATGGTATTCCATTAAAGTAATCCAAACAGATATAAACCATTAAGGCGCTGAATTAAATTCAACGCCTTAATTTTTATCACTTCGCTCCAACTATTATTGTCCACTCTTTTGAATCTTTTGAGAGCCTGATTTCATAGGTTAAATCAGTATCTAAAAACTCTTCCGGAACCCCTCTCGTCGTGAAAATGTTTCTGAATGTATCAAACTCTTTGTGGTTGTTATAGTATGATAAACTGAAATAGTATTCTCCAGAACCATTGGAATTCCAGGGACGATATATTTCTTGCCTATCTTCTTTTTCTATTTGATATTCTTGTTTACACGCAGTTTCAACTCTTTCAAAGAATGAATTGTTCGGTAAGGATTCAAATTCTAACTTTATGGTGTCACTATAATCTCCCATCCAGTTTGTTGGCCCCATAACAACCTCTTTTATAATATATGGTGGAAATTCAATACCGGCAAATCCTTCTACAATATGTTCCCTTGCTGCAGCAGGATCTGTCTTATACCTCTTTATTGAAACAGCATCAGCTATCTTAACTCCAATAATAATTGAAATAAATGCCACAATTACTGTCAGTAAGCATCCTTTAAATCTTTTCTTCTTTTCCATTACTATCCTTATCTATATCTAATAAATCTATTAGAGCCTTTATATGTTTGCGAAAGGCTATATCTCCAGAATTCGTTATAATATATGATGTGTTTGGCTTACGACCAATAAACTTTTTAATTGATTCTATATAACCTAAATCTTCAAGAGCTCTGATGTGGCTTGCAAGATTCCCATCTGATACGCCGAGCATAGATTTGAGAGTATTGAAATCTGATTGGCCGGAACCAGTTAATACAGACATAATTCCTAATCTGACTCGATTCTCAAAAGCTTTGTCAAGTTTGTTAATGCTAAACATAGCGTTTGTTAATTACGGTCAAAACAAAAATAAAACCAGAATCCCCAAATGAAGTGAAGAATACCGAAACCAATAGCCCAAAACATGAGTCCGTACGATGGCATACATAATGCAGCTATACCAACTAAAATCTGAGTATATCCCAAATATTTAGTAATAGAAAACTTTAGGGCGATAGGAGATATTAGGACTAACGATAATCCATAAAAGACCAACATGAAGCCGGGAATTAATTCCCAGTATCCATTGAATATTGGTGTTATACATATAAACCCACCGACTATAATAGCAGTAAAAAAGTTTTCTAGTAAATGGCGTGCGCCTGCATCAAGTGAGAAGATCATGCCTTCTCGTTTCGCTTTGCGTTTTGACATAAACCATACTGTCATAAATGCTGTAATGAATACCGTAAAGCAAATTAGAAAAATTATACAGAATGTTGAAATATTTGCCTCACGTATTGGTGTGGCAATATTACCAATAATAGGATCTATTCGTCCGTAAATTACTAAACTTACTGCAATCACTCCGATTATAGCCCAAATTCCGGTGAGTAAGCCTGCAGTGCCATTAATATAGAGAACTTTCTGTGAACGTTCCATCATCTCCCTAATATCACTAAGCGTCTCTGTTATCTCCTGTTTCATATTTTTTATATATAATCGCAAAAAAAATAATTAATATAAAGTACTTTGTGGCGCAAAGTAAATAAAAATAATAATAGGAAACAAGAATTATCGATTATTTTTGAAAATAAGTTATGTGGTACTATTTGTGGATTATTTATTTGCAGTGTAGTAGTCGTATGCTGCTTTAACGTTTTCGCGAACAGTTTTGCTGCTAATAGTAGCACCCGAAACTACATCTACTGTAGCGTTATCCTTGAAGTCAACGCCACGGAATTTAGGTAGCATTTCGTTTTTCACTCGGTCAAAGAAACGTGGAGTATCTCTGTTAGGAAGAGCCTCAACATTCACTATCTTATTCTTCTTGATAACTACCTTAAGTGGAGTAGGGCCGTGAAAACCTCTGGCATTACATATCTCTGTTGTAGTAATAGTGTAAACCTTACCTTTCTTTTCCATTACACCAACATTATAATGAAAAAAGAGGATTTGTAAACAAATCCCCTTTTTCAAATATTAAAAACTGATAGTTATCAATCTTTTAATTCAACTGCAGCCTTTTCTATGCCCAGGCATTTTTTGTAGTTTTCAATATAGGTGTTGAAACCTTCAACTTCTTCAGGAGTTGGAGCTATTTCGGTACCTGTATTGCCTGCAAATACAGCTTCGTCAAGGAATTCTGCAAGTGATTGGTTCTTGCTGTTGTTTACCAGATAAGATGCCAGAATTGCCATACCCCAAGGTCCTCCTTCGCCTGCTGTTTCCATACAGGAGATAGGTGAATTCAGAGCTGCTGCCAATATCTTTTGGCCAACAACAGGTGTTGTAAACAGACCACCATGACCGGTAATTCTATCTACTTTAATTTTCTCTTCGTTAAAAAGAATATCATTACCAATCTTCAGTACACCTATTGCACCGCTTATTATAGCGCGCATAAAGTTTGCCAGATTGAATTTGTCGGTTGCTGAACGTACAAACAGTGGACGTCCGTCTGCAAAACCTGTAACAGGTTCGCCCGATACGTAGTTGTAACTGATAATACCACCGCAATCAGGATTTGCTTTAAGGGCAGTGTTGAACAGATTGACAAATATTGTGTTCATATCAACAGGAAGACCTGATACTTCAAGGAACTCCTTGAAAAGTCCTACCCATGCATTCAAATCGGAAGTACAGTTGTTACAGTGAACCATAGCAACAGGGCTGCTGTCAGGTGTAGTAACTATATCTATAACTTCGTGTGGTTTGCTCAAATCTTTCTCTAATACAATCATAGAGAATGATGAAGTTCCTGCTGAAACGTTACCTGTGCGTGGACGTACAGCATTTGTAGCTACCATACCTGTGCCTGCATCGCCTTCAGGAGGACAAACAGGTACACCTGCCTTAAGATGTCCCGAAACGTCAAGCATACGAGCTCCCTTTTCGGTTAACAGACCTGCATCCTGACCTGCATCCAGTGATTCAGGAAGTATATCAAGCAGTTTCCAGCTAAAGCCTTTTGGTTCAATTAGTTTGTCGAACTTTTCAACCATAGTGGCATTGTAGCTCTTTGTAGTAGGGTCAACCGGTATCATGCCGGATGCATCGCCTACACCAAGAACTCTTTTGCCTGTCAACTGCCAGTGAATATAACCTGCCAATGTTGTTAGGTAGTCTATATCCTTAACATGTTCTTCATTATCTAAAATAGCCTGATACAGATGTGAAATACTCCATCTTAAAGGAACATTGAATACAAAGAGTTCAGACAGTTCTGCTGCAGCCTTTCCGGTGTTGGTGTTACGCCATGTGCGGAAAGGTACCAATATTTCACCATTTTTGTTGAATGGCATATAGCCATGCATCATTGCACTGACACCAATTGCAGCCAGATTTTCAATCTCTATATCGTAAAGTTCCTTTACGTTGGCGCGTAGATTTACATAGCAATCCTGAAGTCCATACCAAATACTCTCCACGCTGTATGTCCATAGGCCATTGTCAAGCTGATTCTCCCAAGTATGGCTACCCTGAGCTATAGGCTTGTATTCCGGGTCTATAAGTACAGCTTTAATTCGTGTGGAACCGAACTCTATACCCAATATGGCTTGTCCTGATTCTATTACTGATTTTGGATTGTATGCCATATTACTTCAAAGCTTTATTGAGCATATAATAAACTTCGTTGTTACGTAGCTGCTGCTTGAAACCGCTGATAGTAGTATTTGCATCGATGTTGATGAACTCTATATCGCACATTTCTGCAAAGTCTTCCCAATATTCGGCAGTGATGTCGTATGAGAATGCACTGTGGTGTGTACCACCTGCCAGAATCCATGCTCCTGCACCAATTTCGAATGTAGGCTGTGGAACCCACAAAGCCGATGCTACAGGTAGTTTAGGCATTGGTTTTGGTTCAATACATTCAACTTCACTTGTGATAAGACGGAAACGGTTGCCCAAATCAACAACAGTTGCCTTTATACCATGTCCAGTCTTTGATGTGAATACCAAACGTGCGGTCTGCTGTTTGCGAATACCGATACCCAAGAAGTGAACTTCCAATTTTGGTTTGTCACTTGAAATAAGTGGACAGATTTCAAGCATGTGGCTCTGAAGACTTGATGTGCAGTCTGCTGCAAAGTTCAGAGTGTAGTCTTCTAAGAATGAGCAACCTTTCTCCATACCTTGGTTCATAACCCAAAGTGTACGGTACAGACAGGCTGTTTTCCAGTCACCTTCAGCACCAAAACCTATACCTTCTGCCATCAGACGCTGTGAAGCAAGACCTGGAATCTGGTCGAATCCAAGGAATTCAGGATCGTTGATGTCAGCACCACCCAAATCGTCAAAGTTGGTTGTGAAAGCTGTAGCACCTTCGTCTTTAAGAACGCGGCGAAGAGCAATTTCTGCCTTTGCTGCATTTTTTACCTTTTCCCAGTAAACCTCTTCACCACTTTCGTCTATCTTAATGGTGTATAGCTGCTTATATTCTTCTACTAAAGCATCTGCTTCTGCATCTGTAACTTTCTTGAAGTAGTCCATCAATGAAGAAACTGGGTAGTAATCTACGTGATAACCCATGCGCTGTTCAAACTCTACGCGGTCACCGTCGGTAACGGCTACGTTGTTCATGTTCATACCGAACATCAGACAGCGAACGCTGTGTGCATCAGCTTTACCTGCTGCAGCGCGGCTCCATACTGCAATCTGTTTCTGAGCTTCCTGGCTCTTCCAGTGTCCTACAACAACTTTGCGAGCTACACGCATACGTGTGCAGATATGACCAAACTCTATATCGCCATGAGCACTCTGGTTCAGGTTCATAAAGTCCATATCTATTGAATCCCAAGGAATATCTGTGTTGTACTGTGTGTGGAAGTGGAGAAGTGGTTTTTCAAGAGCCTGTAAACCCTTGATCCACATTTTTGCAGGACTGAAAGTATGCATCCAAGTGATAATACCAATACACTTCTCGTCATTGTTTGCAGCCTTCATAACTGCTTCCACTTCGTTACTGCTGTTTGCAGTACCTTTATATACTATCTTAACCGGAATATTTCCACTATTGTTAAGACCCTCTACCATCTCTTTTGAATGGCCGTCAACTGCAACCACTGCATCGCCTCCGTAAAGAAGTTGTGCACCGGTTACCCACCATATTTCGTAATTATCAAATGCTTTAATCATAATAGTTTACTTTTTTTTCTGTCCGTAATATGCATTAGGACCATGTTTGCGATTAAAATGCTTTTCAATTAAGAGGCTGTTCATAGTTAGGTTAGGATTAACACCGTATGCAATGTAAGCCATCTTAGCAACTTGTTCCATAACAACAGCGTTGTGAACGGCATCATTTGCATCCTTACCCCAGGAGAACGGACCGTGGTTTTTTACCAGTACACCCGGAGTGTGAACCGGATTCATTCCCTCAAATCTCTTAATGATAACATTTCCTGTTTCAAGTTCATATTCACCCTTTACCTCGGCTTCTGTCATATCGGCAGTGCAAGGTATGGCCTGATGAAAATAGTCGGCGTGAGTAGTACCAATATTTGGTATATCCTTACCGGCCTCTGCCCATGCCGTAGCATAGGTGGAGTGGGTGTGAACCACTCCTCCTATCTCCGGAAATGCTCTATAAAGTGCCAAATGTGTAGGGGTGTCTGAAGATGGATTCAGATCTCCCTCTACTATGTTGCCTTGTAAATCTACAACAACCATATCGGACACTTTCATTGTTTCGTAGCTAACGCCACTGGGTTTGATTACCACTAAACCGGTTGCACGGTCTATGGCACTTACGTTACCCCAGGTAAAGATTACTAAACCGTGCTTTACCAAATCGAGGTTAGCTTTGAATACTTTTTCTTTCAGTTCTTCTAACATCTTATTACCAAAGAGCAATGTAAAGAATAATCAGAATGATGATAACAAGTGCAGAACCTATTCTGAATGTCTTGTCAGTGTTGAACAAAGTAAGGTCGATAGACAATGCCTTAACATCCTGTACTTTATCTTTAGCATTTGAATTCAGATAGATACCCAAAACAGCAAACATTGCTGTCAAGAAGAAGATAGCCTCTATACCCCAGCTGCGGAAGTATTCAGAACACATACCTGCTATGCCAAGAACCAGGCAGATAGCTGCTGCAATGAAGAGAATTTTAGACCATTTGAGCTGTGATTTGATAGTAGCTTCTGTAATCTCTTCTGCTTTTACAGTCTTCTTGCTGCAGAGTGACATTGTGATGAAGATAACTACCAAGCATACAAATACGTAACCCATGCGGAGCAGGAACGGAGTTGCAGGCATCAAGAACTTGAACAGAATTGAGAATACGAATGTACCGATAGCAGTTACAACAGCAGCTGCACCTGATGCACGTTTCCACAACAGACCCAAACCGAAGATAACTACAACGCCCGGATATACGAAACCTGAATATTCCTGAATAATCTGGAATGCCTGGTCAGCGCCACCCATGATAGGATAAACTGCGATAAGAGCAAGTACCAATGCTACAATTGATGTGATACGACCAACATTTACAAGGGTCTTTTCAGAAGCGTTCTTATTGAAGAACTGCTTGTAGATGTCCATTGTAAAGATAGTAGATGTAGAGTTGAACATTGAAGCCAATGATGAGATAACTGCTGCTGCAAGAGCTGCAAATGAGAGACCCTTAACAAATACAGGAGTAAAGTTTCTAATCAGGAATGGATAAGCATCGTCTGAACGCTCAATACCACCTGCTAATGTTGCAAACATTTCAGGTTGTTCGTGCATAATGTAGAATGCGCAAACACCAGGGATACATACTATAAATGGAATCAAAATCTTCAAGAAAGCTGCAAATACCATACCCTTCTGAGCTTCTGCAAGGCTCTTAGCTGCAAGACCCTTCTGGATGATATACTGGTTGAAACCCCAGTAACCAAGGTTTGTCAACCACAAAGCACCTACTATAACTGCAATACCCGGAATGTCAAAATATGGGTCAGAAGCCTGTGTAGCAGTACCATTGATAACAGGGTAGAGTTCAGCGTTACGCTGTACTACCAAATTAAAGTGAGTATCGCCTTCAATGCTCTTCAAACCATTAAATACTTCTCCCAATGCAGCTAAAGCACCACCTTCAAGATTCAACTGTGTAGCAATTACAGAAAGTGCAGCGTATGCAGTGATAAGACCACCACCTACCAAGAAGGTAACCTGCATAACATCAGTCCAGGCTACAGATGCCAAACCACCATAGATAGAATAGATACCGGCAACAAGGAACAGAACAAGGATAATACCCATCAGGGTCATATCAACTTCCATACCTAAGAACATACCGTCTATTGTTGGCAAACCTAAAATCTGCTTAATAGCCAAAGCACCCAACCAAGCTACTGATGTAAGGTTGATGAATACATAGAGGAACAACCAGAAGATAGAGAATGCCAAACCTGTACCTGAATTGTAACGTTCACGTAGGAACTGAGGAATGGTGAAGATGTTCTTCTTAATCATTGTTGGGAGCAGGAACTTTGCTACTACAAGCAGTGTAGCTGCAGCCATAAGTTCGTAAGCAGCAATAGCTATACCTGATTTGAATGCGGTACCTGACATACCGATAAACTGTTCAGCAGAAATGTTAGCCGCAATCAAAGATGCACCTACAGCCCACCATGAAAGGGTGTTACCTGCCAAGAAATAGTCCTTGGAATCCTTTTCTTTACCATCTTTGCTACGTGACAGGAATACTCCTAAGAATATCAGAACTGCCAGATAAATAAAAAATACAAGATAGTCAACGGTAGCAAAACCGTTGTTCTTTAATCCTTCTAAAATACTTTGCATTTGTTTTAGTTTTATAGTTAGTAAATCATTAATTATTCTACACCGAACTTATAGATACAGCGGCTGTAATACTCTTGTCCCGGTTCCAATGTTGCGTTTGGCCAACCAGGCAGATGAGATTTGTTTGGAGTATCAGGATATTTCTGAGTTTCCAGACAGCAACCTGTACGCTGTTCCATCTTCTGTCCCTGTTTGCCTGTACCTGTACCATCAAGGAAGTTACCTGAATAGAACTGGATACCCGGTTCGTTCGTATAAACTTCAACATATATACCTGTTATAGGGCTGTATAATTTTGCTGCACATTTGGTTTCATCACCTTTGGTGTTAAGAACCCAGTTGTGATCATAACCATTTCCATTCTTTAACTGATCATATTCGTATTTGTTGATATCCTGACCAATAGCTTTTGGAGATGTGAAATCCATTGGAGTACCAGCAACCGGCAGAATTTCTCCTGTAGTCATATAAGTGCTGTCGCAAGGGGTGAAATTGTCTGCGTTAAGTGTAAGAATGTGGTTTGTGATAGGCAGTGAATGATCACCATTCAGATTGAAATAACTGTGGTTGGTCATATTTATAACAGTCTTTTTGTCTGTTGTTGCCTTCCATACAATGTCAATAGCGTTGTCATCTGTAAGTGTATATGTAACAGTTGCTGTAACATTACCCGGGAAACCGGCTTCACCATCAGGCGATTGCATGGTCAATGTTACGCTGTTCTTTTTTGTGGATGTAAAATCATATACCAAATTCTGCCAACCCATTGGCTCTGGTTCCAAAGTGCAACCTCCGTGCAAGCAGTGGCCAAAGTTGTTTTGTGGCAATTGATAGGTAACACCATCAAGTGTTATTCTACCCTGATTAATTCTGTTTGCATAACGTCCTACACTTGAACCAAAGTCGCTGGCTTGTGTTGTGTAGTCTTTGATGTTTGAGAAACCTATTACAACGTCTTGCATATTACCATCACGGTCAGGAACCATAACGGCTACAATACGTGCACCAAAATTGGTTACCCATACTTCAGCACCATTCTTGTTTGTCAGGCAAACAAGATCGGTCTTTTTTCCTGTAAACTCAGTTTGGAAATCTGCCTGATTCAAAACCGGCTCTTTCTTTTCTGTGCAACTTGTTGCCAGTATGCAACTTATTGCAAGAACTGATAAAATAGTTTTTTTCATTGTTGTTAATTATTTAAGTTATTATTGTAATTTCTTAGCTCCGTCGCCAATTATTATCTCATACACTTCCGGATAGTGTCCGAATTTGTCATTGAAAGCATCTTTCGCTTTTACAATAAATTCATCGTGCAGTGCTTCCGGGATAAGGTTGATGGTACATCCACCAAAACCGCCACCCATAACTCTGCTGCCTGTTACACCAAATGATTGTGCAAATTCAGCCAGAAAATCAAGCTCCTGGCAACTTACGGTGTATTCTTTGCTCAATCCCCAATGTGTACTGAACATCTTTTCGCCTACAGTGTTGTAATCGCCCTTTTCAAGAGCATCGCAAACTGCAAGAACTCTCTCTTTCTCTTCCAGAACATATTTAGCTCTTTTGAAATCGGTTGCGTCTATATCTCCCTCTATCTCTTTCAGCATTGCCATGTCTGCATCTCTAAGCGATAATACTTCCGGATGATTTTTTGCAATCAACTCTACAACTCTTTCGCAACTCTCTCTTCTTTCGTTGTATTCAGTTCCCAAAGAGTGTTTGACGCAGGAATTTATAAGTGTCAGTTTATAGCCCTCCGGTTTGAATGGGAAATATTTGTATTCCAATGTTCTGCAATCCAAACGGATAAGACAATCCTCTTTACCAAAGAGTGAAGCAAACTGGTCCATAATACCGCATTTTACACCACAATAGTTGTGTTCTGTAGCTTGCCCAATTTTTGCCAATTCAAATTTATCTATACTATTGTTTGCAAAAATATCGTTTAGGGCTATTGAAAAGACATTTTCAAGTGCTGCCGATGATGACATACCGGAACCTGCAGGTATATTTCCTGTAAAGGCTGCGTCAAAGCCTTTTACCTCTATACCACGTTTCATCATCTCTTTGCATACACCAAAAACATAGCAAGCCCAATGATGTTTGGGCTTGTCTTCCTGATGAAGTGAAAATTCTACATAGCTATTCTCTTTTTTGATATCCAATGCATACAATCTTACTACATCAAGGCCGTTCAATGCAACTTCTGCTGTGATGCCTTTATCTACTGCACCCGGCATAACAAAACCATTGTTGTAGTCGGTATGTTCGCCAATAAGATTAATGCGTCCAGGTGCAAAGTATAAATTACCTTGCTTTCCGAACTTTTCTTGGAAACCTCTGTTTAGAATTGATGTATCCATTTCTACTTAATTTATTCTACTCCAAAACGATAGATAGTGGTCTGTGTATAAACTTCGCCCGGATTCAAAACTGTGCTTGGGAAGTAAGGTCTGTTTGGACTGTCTGGGAAATGTTGAGCCTCAAAACAGATTGCACAACGCTTTGGAAGTGTAGAACCATGTGCACAAGTGCTACCGCTACAGTAGTTTCCTGAATATACTTGAACTCCCGGTTCTGTGGTATAGCATTCCAAGAAACGACCGCTTTCAGCGTCATAGCATTTTGCTGCAAAACTCAGTTCGCCCGGCTCTCTTTTGTTCAGTACCCAGCAGTGGTCGTAGCCATTGCCGTTTGCTGTTTGCTGTGAACCTTCTATTCTTTCGCCAACTTTATGAGGAGTTCTGAAATCAAATGCTGTTCCTTCTACACTATCAATAGTGCCAAGTGGAATTGCGGTCTCGTCTATTGGAATATAGTGATCTGCATTTAGTGTTAATTCGTAATCCAATACCGAAGGTGTATCTTTACGCATTCCATTCAAATTGAAATATGCGTGCTGTGTAAGATTAAGAATAGTTTTTTTGTCGGTAGTTGCTTCGTACTCAATTACAAATTCATTGCTGTCTGTAAGTTTGTATGTAACATCAATGTTTAATGTACCGGGGAAACCCTCTTCACCGTCAGCTGCAGTGTAATGTAGTTTTAATGTCTGTTGATCTAACTGTTCTGCATCCCATACACGTTTGTGAAAACCTGTAGGACCTCCGTGCAGATGGTTAACACCGTTATTCAATGCAACTGAATACTGTTTGCCGTCTAAAGTGAATTTGCCGGCAGCTATACGGTTTCCATAACGACCAATGAGTGTGCTTAAGAACTCTTCTTTGCTGTTCATTACGTTTTCCAGGCTGTCGTGTCCCATAACTACACTTGCCATTTTGCCCTCTCTGTCAGGCATCATTACAGATAACAATGCACCTGCAAAATTGGTTGCGGCAATTTCACAACCATTTTTGTTCTTAAGTATGTATAAATCTGTTTTTTTACCTTGGATGGTACCTTGGAAATCTTCTCTTTTTAAACCTGAAAGGTTGTTCTCTACATAGAAACTATTCATAATGATATCTCGTTAATTGGTTACTATATGTTAATAACAAGGCAAATTAACGAAAAATCAATTACTATAGCAAATAATTACAGTTAAAAATCAGCCTTGAATATAGAATTCTACCATACTCAGAAGGTCTGCTACTACAAATGTACTGCCTCCTACAAAAATGAAGTCATTAGGTGATGCTTCTGCTCTGGCTGCAGCTATGGCCTGCGGAACTGTATTGTATGTGTTTCCGTGCAATCCTAAAGATAGACCTATCTTCTGAATTTCTGCCGCAGTAGCACTGCGTTCCACGCTGGCTTGTGTGAAATAATACTTTGCATTCTTTGGCAATAATGCTAATGCAGTGCTTATGTCTTTGTCTTTAACCATACCCACAACAATCCTTATGTTAGAGTATTCTTTTCTATCGGAATAATTCTCTAATTGTTGGGCTATGTATTTTATTCCGTGACTATTATGTGCGGTGTCACATACTATGAGCGGATGTGATGATACTTTCTGCCAACGACCTCTTAAACCGGTGGTTTCTATTATATTGGCAAATCCCTTTAAAATGTCATTGTCAGTTATTTTTAATCCCAATTCCTGTAGCTTGTATGCTGCGTGCAGTATGGTGTTTGCATTTTTGTTTTGGCAGTAACCGGCAAGTTCGCTCTTTATATACAAATCTTTTGTTTTGTAATATACACAATCTATACTGCGGTTCTCTTCTGAAAGTATAAGATTGTTGTCTTGAGCATAAATAATCTGCGAACCGGTTTCATTAGCTTTTGTTTCAAAAACGCCTTTTGTTTCCGGTGTATATTCGCCTATTACAACCGGAGTTTTTGGCTTGATTATACCTGCTTTCTCTGTTGCAATTTGCTCTAATGTAGAACCCAATAATGCAGTATGATCAAACCCAATATTTGTTATAACAGATAGTATTGGCTTAATAATATTAGTACAGTCCAATCTACCTCCCAATCCGGTCTCAATTACTGCTATATCTACTTCTCTTTCAGCAAAATAGCTAAATGCAAGAGCTGTGGTTATTTCAAAAAAAGATGGCTTTATATCCTCTATCACATCTTTATAGTCTTCAATAAACTTAACTACAAAATTCTGGTCTATAGGCTGGCCGTTTATTCTTATTCTTTCTCTAAAATCCACCAGATGTGGCGATGTGTATAATCCTACTTTTAACCCAGTTGACTGTAGAATACCTGCAATGGTGTGCGATACACTTCCTTTGCCATTTGTACCGGCTATATGTATGCTTTTGAATAGTTTGTGAGGGTGTCCTGTCATATTGTCAAGAATAACAGTGTTTGACAATCCCTCTTTATATGCCTTGTTACCAACGTTCTGGAACATGGGTGTTCTAGAGTAAAGGTATTCTATAGTCTGATGGTAGGTCATCTGATTCTTATCTATTATAGTTATTCAAATAGATTCCTGAATTTTTTGAAAATCTTCTCTTTAATACTCAAATTGGGCTTGAAACTATCTGAAGATGAGAATTTTTCTATTGCTGCTTTCTCTTCTTTAGATAAACTTTCCGGTATGTAAACACTTACGTTAACTAACATGTCGCCCTTTCTGCTGCTATGAAGTATTGGCAGACCTTTGTCGCGCAGTCTCAATACCTTGCCGGGTTGTGTTCCGGGTTCTATCTTTAACTTAACAGCTCCATCGATGGTTGGAACCTCTACAGTACCTCCCAATATGGCTTGTGGAACGGTAAGAAGTAGGTTGTATATTAAGTCGTTTTCGTCACGAATAAGATCCTTATGTTCTTGCTCTTCTATAACAATGAGCAGGTTTCCCGGGTAGCCATTGTGCTTGCCGGCATTTCCTTTTCCCTCTACAACAAGCTGCATTCCATCTGCAACACCGGCAGGAATCTTAACTTCAACCAGTTCTTCGCCATAGACAACGCCATCTCCGCTACAATGAGGGCATCTGTTCTTAATGATTTTTCCTTCACCGTTACAACGTGGGCATACCGCTTGGGTTTGCATCATGCCAAAAATACTCTGTTGAGTCTTGATGATTGTTCCAGTTCCGTTACAATCCGGACAAGTCTCTGTTCCTGAACCATTTTCTGCACCTGTACCATTGCAATGTGTACAAGGAACAAGTTTTTTTATCTTGAACTTCTTTGTAACTCCGGTGCTTATTTCTTGAAGTGTAAGAGATACTTTAATTCTTACATCGGCACCTTTAAACTTGCGTTCGCCGCTGCGAGATCTGCTTTGGCCACCGCCAAATCCACCAAATCCGCCAAATCCGCCTCCGCTGAAAATGTCGCCAAACATGGAGAAAATATCGTCCATAGACATACCTCCACCAAATCCGCTGCCACCTCCGGCACTATTCAATCCGTCAAACCCAAACTGGTCGTACTTGCTGCGTTTGTCGGGATCGCTTAATACACCGTATGCTTCGGCAGCCTCTTTGAACTTTTCTTCGGCTTCCTTATTGTCGGGGTTTCTGTCCGGGTGATACTGGATAGCCTTCTTCTTATATGCTTTTTTTATTTCGTCGGCAGTGGCTGTCTTTTCCACTCCAAGTACTTCGTAGTAATCTCTCTTTGCCATAATGTGGTATTTTCACTTATTGTGCTACCGCTACTTGAGCGTGTCTTAAAACTTTGTCGTGTAGTTTGTAACCATCTCTTGTACAATCTATCACTTTGCCTTTAGATTCTTCGTCTTGAGCAGGTAAAAGAGCTATGGCTTCGTGATAATCGGTGTCAAAAACTTCTCCAACAGGTGAAATTTTCTGCAATCCATCTTGTTGCAATGTATGCATCAATTTATTGTATATAATCTCTATGCCTTCCTTTAATGCATTGAAATCGTTACTGTTGGCAGAGTTTGCAATGGCGCGTTCCAAATCGTCAATAAATGGAAGCAAATCTGTAAGTATATCGGCCGATGCATTCTTTATCAGTTCTGCCTTTTCTTTAATAGTGCGTTTGCGATAATTGTCAAATTCAGCTACCTGGCGCAGATATTTGTCTTGCAGTTCTTCAATCTTTGCATTGGCGTTTGCAAGTTGGGTATCGATGCTATCTTCCTGGATAGTTTCGTTTTCAACATTGTTCTCTTCGTTGCAGTTCTCTGTAGAAACTTTTTCTTGCTCTTCAGTTTTGCGTTTCAAATCCTCTTCTGACATATTTATATAACCTTAATAATTCACATTATAGACTGAACAAATTCCTTGCCACAATGTTTTGGTGACAGGTTGTCAGCAATATCCATATAACAAACTTCAAAATTAGTGCATTTTTCTCAAAATGTCGCATATTTATGCTATTTTCGCACACTATAAACCTAACTAAGAGAATGTTGAAAAGATTGAACTTAATGCTTTGGCTTCTGGTTATGCCCCTTTTTGTGGTGGCACAGAGTAATGCTCATCTGCAGTACATAGATAAGTATAAAGATTTGGCTGTAAGTCAGATGAAAAAGTATGGTATTCCTGCCAGTATAACATTGGCACAAGGGTTGCTTGAATCGGATGCCGGCAGGAGTATGCTTGCAGTAGAAGGTAACAACCATTTTGGTATAAAATGCCATACAGATTGGACCGGAAAAAAGATGTATCACGATGATGACAGACGTGACGATTGTTTTAGGGTATATAGAAATGTAGAGGGCTCTTTTGAAGATCACTCTCTGTTTTTAACCACTCATAGCAGATATGCTTTTCTGTTTGATTTAAAAACTACAGATTATGTGGGGTGGGCAAGAGGTCTAAAAAAGGCCGGTTATGCTACAAATCCTGCGTATGCTGAAAAACTGATAGAGATAATTGAAAGATACAATTTGGATATGTATGATAAAGGTGGAAAATTCAAAAAGGAGAATACTGCTGCAGTTGGCTTTGCGCATCAACCATATATTTCCAATAACTTGTTGTATGTAAGAATAGGAGACGGTGAATCTCTTAAGGAGATAGCAAAGGAATTTGATATGACAAGAATGAGGTTGCGCCGCTACAATGAAATTAACCGTGAATATCTTCCAGAGCCGGGTAGTGTTATATATCTGGAGCGAAAAAAAGGTAAAGCAGATAAACAGTATCAGCTTCATACGGTACAAAGCGGTGAAAGTCTTTGGTCTATTTCTCAATTGTATGGAGTCAGGTTGAAAGCGTTAATGAGACGCAATGGCTTAGATGAAAACAGTGCTATTCAAGTGGGTCAGATATTAGAGGTACGATAAAAAATGGAGCTACGTAAAGTGGCTCCATTTTTTTTGTCTTACACTAATTCGTGCTCCTCTTTCACATCTATCTCTGAACCGTCGGCATCAAAGAATTTGTATGAAAGGAATGGCAGGCTTTGATCTGGAATAATCTTTATTCCCCAACCATACTTGAATCTCCATTTCAATTTAAGAGGTAACAGACCTTTGGATATGAAAGCTTCAACATAAGGATGTATGTGCAGCTTAAAATGTTTTTTCTTCATTGTCTCCACCAAGTAGGTTATTTTGCTTTCAATTTTGTCTGTTAGCAAAATAGATGGCGGAATTGTTCCCTTGCCAAAACAAGTGGGACAGGTTTCATCAACAGGAACATTGATAACAGCACGAACTCTTTGTCGGGTTATCTGCATCAGACCAAATTTGCTTAATGGTAATATGGTATGCTTGGCTCTGTCGCGTTGCATATTTTGGCACATTCTTTCATAGAGTTTTTGCTTGTCTTCAGCTAAATTCATGTCTATGAAATCTACTACAATTATGCCGCCCATATCTCTTAAACGTAGTTGGCGTGCCAATTCATCGGCCGCACCTAAGTTTACTTCCAATGCATTTTCCTCTTGATTTCCGGCTTTAATTCTGTGGCCGCTATTTACATCTACAACGTGCAGTGCTTCTGTATGTTCAATGATAAGGTATGCTCCGCTTTTATAAGAAACTATTCTTCCGAACGACGATTTTATCTGTTTGGTTATTCCAAAATTGTCAAAAATAGGCAGGTCGCCTTTGTAAAGATGTATAATATCTGTACGTTCAGGAATAATGATGGTAACATAATCCTTTATTTCATTGTATGTCTTTTCGTCGTTTACGTGTATAGATTCGTATGACGGATTTAGTAGGTCTCTAAGCAGTGCTATTGTTCGGCTGGTCTCTTCGTAAATAAGTACCGGTGGCTTAACTGCTTGATGAGCTTTGTTTAAGCACTCTTCCCATCTGTGGTAAAGGATGGAGAGTTCGTTGTCCAATTCAGCTACTTTTTTCCCTTCGGCAACAGTTCTTATTATAACTCCACAATTCTTAGGCTTAATACTCTGTATAAGCTGTTTTAATCTGGCTTTCTCTTCAGCAGATTTGATTTTTGAAGATACTGACACTTTGTTTGTGAACGGAATAAGTACCAAATATCTGCCTGCAAATGACAATTCGCAGGTAAGTCTTGGTCCTTTTGTGGAGATAGGCTCTTTAGTAATCTGAACTAAAAGTTCGTCGCCTTGCTGGATAACGTTTGTTATACCTCCGTTGGGTTCGCTGTGTTCCTCTAACAGTTCTGCTTTTTCAAATGGCAACATCTTCTTTTTGTTGCTCTGTAACTGTTTGAGGTACTTTTGTGTTGATGTAAATTGTGGTCCTAAATCTTGGTAATGAAGAAAAGCTTCCTTGTCTGAACCTATGTCAACGAAACAGGCATTCAAGCCGGGCATCATCTTTTTTACCCTGCCCAAATAGATGTTACCAACCGAAAAAGTCATCTCTCTGCTCTCTTTCTGGTATTCCACCAACTTGTCATCTTCAGTGATAGCTATTGAGATGTCATTAGGTTGTACGTTAATTATAAGTTCACTGGTCATCTAGTAATTATTTAGGATTTCACACTAAAACAAAGAACAAACTTGTTTTGAAAAGTACTGCCTTTCTGCAAGTTTGTTCTTTGTGCTTTTTTTGACAGAGACTTATTTGCTCTTATGTCTGTTCTTTCTCAGTCTCTTTTTACGCTTATGCGTCGACATCTTGTGTCTTTTTTTCTTTTTACCGCTTGGCATAGTTCAAAATTTATTATGATGATTATTATTTTCTAACTTCTGCAGCAAATACCTTTGCAGGCTTGAATGCCGGAATGTTGTGCTCTGGAACTGTTATTGTAGTATTCTTGAGAATATCTCTAGCTGCTTTAGCTGCTCTTTTCTTAACGATAAAGCTACCGAAACCTCTTAAATATACATTTTCCTCTTTTGCAAGAGAGTCTTTTACTACTTCCATAAATCCTTCTACACAATTTAGAACATCGGCTTTATCAAGACCGGTTCTGCTGGCAATCTCCTTTACAACTTCTGCTTTAGTCATAATTCAGTTTGTTTAATCTAATTCTATTAAAATTTTCGAGTTGCAAATTTAGTTCTTTTGAAGATACACGCAAAAGATTTTGCTTTTATTTTTAAGATTTTATGCGAAATAATCTTTCAGAGCTCTTAATATTCAAAAGTTATGACACATTATTAAAATTATGTACTATATTTGCATTTGTAATTTTTTAATACCAAAATATTATGTCAGTAAACAAAGTAACATTGATTGGTAACGTTGGTAAAGATCCAGATGTAAGATATTTGGATAATCACGTGTGTGTGGCAAATATTACACTTGCTACAACAGATCGTGCATATACGTTACAGAACGGTACCCAGGTACCGGAGAGAACAGAATGGCACAATTTGGTCTTTTGGCGCGGATTGGCTGAAACTGTAGAAAAATACGTTCACAAAGGTGATAAACTCTATGTGGAAGGCGCTATCAGGTATCGTAATTATGATGACCAGAATGGTGTTAAACGTTATGTAACAGAAATCTTTGTTGATTCTTTTGAGATGTTATCATCAAGAGGACAGCAAAAACAACAAGATGTTTCCGCTCAGGCAGTTAATCCTGAATCGCAGGTGCCGCCTAAGTCGGAATCGGGATTGCCATTCTGAATTAAAGAATACGGAGGTTGGAAATGGATAGTTTAATGAGTATCACATTCGAAACTCCTACGGTTGGGACCGTTATCGCAATGGTAACGGCCCTATTCTTATTGATGATGTCTGCTTTTGTGTCGGCTTCGGAAATAGCTTTTTTTTCCATGTCGCCGGAAGATATAAGAGTTATCAAACGTGGAGAGTTTAATGCAGATAGAAAAGTGGATAATCTGATGGGCGATTCAGAAAGGTTGCTGGCGACTATACTTATTGCTAATAACCTGGTTAATGTGGCCATAATTTTGTTGCTGGATTTGTCTTTTGCTCAGATGATTGATTTTGGTGCGTCCAAATGGTTGGAGTTTGTGGTATTGACAGTACTTCTTACCTTTGTATTATTGCTCTTTGGTGAGATTATTCCAAAACTTTATGCTTCTCACAACTCTTTGTCGTTTACTAGAAGGGCGTCTTCTGTATTATCTATTCTCGTAGTTGTACTAAAGCCGCTTTCATCTCTTCTGATGAAGTCTAATGTGCTGGCAGACAAATTGGTGAAAAAAAAGAAGTACAATATATCGGTAGATGAATTGGAGCATGCTCTAGAGTTGACAGATTCAGAAGATATTCATGAAGAACAGGAGATGCTTGAAGGTGTAATCCGTTTTGGTGACGAAACAGTAGTGGATATAATGACCTCTCGTCTTGATATGGTAATGCTTGATATTAAATCATCGTTTGCTGATGTTATGAAATGTATAGCAGAAAATATCTATTCCAGAGTCCCGGTTTATTCAGGTACTTCAGATAATATAAAAGGTGTACTTTATATAAAAGACCTTATACCTTATTTAGAAAAAGGTGACAATTTTAGATGGCAATCGCTTATTCGCC
This sequence comes from uncultured Bacteroidales bacterium, assembly GCA_937876995.1. Taxonomy (GTDB): domain Bacteria; phylum Bacteroidota; class Bacteroidia; order Bacteroidales; family Bacteroidaceae; genus Colenecus. The sequence goes on from CALEFD010000031.1 coordinate 25,432, forward strand.
CTGCTTTTTTTGTGCCGGAGTCTAAAAAAATTGATGATTTGTTGCACGATTTCCAAACAGGCAGGATCCATATTGCAATAGTAGTTGATGAATTTGGAGGAACTTCCGGATTGGTAACATTGGAAGATGTTATTGAGGAGATTCTTGGCGAAATTAACGACGAATTTGACGAAGACGATTCTCTGTTTATAGAATTGGACGAAAATAGGTTTGTTTTTGATGGTAAAATACCTCTGTCTGAATTCTTTAAAGTTGTAGATCTGGATGAACAGGATTATCTGGATGATATGGGCGAAGCCGATACTTTGGCAGGTTGGTTGTTGGAGATGAAGGGCGATTTTCCACGTAAGGGCGAAGAGTTGAAATGTAAACAAATAGCCTTTAAGGTGATAGAAAAGAAAGATAGAAGAATAGCCCGTATTCAGGTGGAAATTAAAAAGAGGTAATCTAACGTTTTTTTTTATGGCTCTTTACAAAAGAATAGAATGTAAAGAAGGTGTTGTGTTAGGAGTTTGGAAAATTGAAGAAACTCTGGACACCTTGTTGTCTTTCTATCCGAACGATAAAGAGATTTTGCAGTTGTCAGAAAGCAATATCAACAATCAAAGACTCATTGAAAAAATTGCAGTCAGGGTGCTGTTACATACTCTGTTACCTACTGAAAACATAAGTATTGCATACGAACAATCGGGCAAACCTGTGTTAAACAACGGCAAGTATAGTGTCAGTATATCGCATACTAAAGGTTTTGTGGCTGTAATAATAGCTCCTGTACAGAATTCAGTGGGGATAGATATAGAACCTGTATCTGATAGAACCATAAAGGTGGCTAAACGTTTTATGGGAACAGAAGAGTTCTTGGAACTTATGGACAATGCAGATTCAGCAGTATCTACCATCTGTTGGTCAGCCAAAGAGGCGTTGTATAAAGTTATAGGCAGTCCGGTGTCTGACTTTAGAAAAACCATAAGGATTTTGCCATTTCCTCTTGCTGAAAGTGGAACATTGATTGCTCGGATACTATATGATGCAAATCTGCAATATACCATGAATTATCTGATTTTTGATAACGTAGTGTTAGTTTGGGCTTGTACCTACAGAACTATTTGTTAATCAAATACCGGAAAAAGTTGAATTTTGCATTTATATATTTTAACTTTGCAATTCGTAATAATATCATCAATAATGAAAAGTCGTTATAATCTTTTGCTTGGCATTTGTATTGCCTCTGTAGCGGGTTTGGTTTCTTGTGTCTCTTCAACCGATGAACTTGACCTGAATAAGGAAGTAAAACTGGATATGCACCTTGCACCGTCCGGTATTTCTTTACCGTTGGGAAATTTGAGCAAAATCTATCTGGATTCTTTGATAGAAGTGGATGTAAATGATCCTGATGCTTTAATACAAAAATTAGATGGTTCGCTGTATGGTATATCGTTGAAAGACAGCGTGGACAAAATTACCATCGATGTGGATGAAATCAGTTTTGATATAGACAATCCTGAAATAGATCCTATTGAAATTTCTTTTGAGGATCCAACGCCGGAAAATGTAAAACTGGACAGAACAGAAGAGGTGTTCAGTATAGATATTGATGAAATAGATCTACAGACAATCAATGAATCGCTTCCAATGTTCAGCAAATCGCAGAACAATAACCCTATAGAGGTGGAAGGACTACCGGAGATTCTGGAAGTGCCATTTACAAAGAGTGTAAATGTAAATGGTTACAGCATTACAATAGATACCATATTTGAGGTTCAAACTCCAAATATTACGCCACAAGGAACTTTTGAAGATTTTGAATTGCCAATAAAATTTGATTATGTTGCAAATGTTCTGGGTACTTCTTATCCCATTCATATTGATACAGCAATAACAGTTGACGGCTCTGATTATGAATTACCAAGAGTAGGTTTTGAAGTAGAAATACCGGAGACAACAGTTGAATTTGATTTTGAATATGACCAATTCCCAACTGATGTAGAAACTATCAATACTATCTATTTTGCAGACGACAAGAATATGAGTTCTGAAAATGGTCAGCTTATAGAATTTGATGTAAATCTGAAGCAGGTTGATGCACTGTTTATAGATCCATATTACAATGTTAAAAGCCTGACTGTAGAATTCCCTGAAGAGATAGTTCTGGAAAAAGACCCTCTTTATGAACTAGACCATTATGTAACAATTGAAAATGGTCATATATTTAAGTTGGAAATGCCGGCATCGGATTCTCTATTTGTGAATAAAATTGGAACTCTTGTTGATCCGAATAATCCTACAAACCTGCCACTTAGTTTCTATGTCAAGCAGATGAATCTGAATAGAGGTGTGGACCAAGGTTCTACATCTACTATGACATACACCGGTGATATTAAGTATAATATGACTTTTGTGGTTAAGGGTCAGCCATACTTGATAGGAAAGGAAGCTCTCGATATGACAATGGGACTTGAAGAGAAACTGGCTCTTAAAGATTTGACAGTTACTACAAAAACCAAACAGATAGAACTGGACGATAATGTTGTTGCTATAGATGCAGAAGTAGATGGTTTGGAAGATATTTCAAAGATAAACGATATTACTTTTATTGAAGATGAGAGCTTTATAAAGCTACAGATTTCAGCATTGGATTTAGATCCATTCTCATTTGATGAAGCGCAAGGCGGTTTCTATATACAGCTTCCTGATATGTTTGAATTTGCAGGTGGTTGTGTAGATGAACAGGGTAATCTTATTGCAAGCATAGATGACAATAATAGATTTGTACTAAATCCTTCAAAGATTATAGGCAATACTATAATGCTAAAACCAAAGAGGATAGATATTTCAGATAAATCTATAGTAGATGGTAAAATTACAATAGACGACCAAGTAAATTACGGTGGTGAAATATTTATTGGTAAGGCAGAAAATATAGGCTTGAGCGATGTTGAAAAGCTTTCATCTCAGGATGTAACAATAACAATGTGGGGTGAATTGGTTATAGATAATGCCAATGTGGTAACAGATGTTATTGCTTCCGAACTGGAAGATAGTACAGCTATCAATATTGATGAAGAGATAGACGATTTGTTATTGATGGTTAAGAATATTGAACTGGAAAATAGTGCAACTATAGATGTTGCAATGCAGTTTGAAGGCATTCCTACAACTATCGATAATATTTTGCTGGATAATTTTGTTCTTGAATTCCCAGATTTCATTGAATTGAGTTATACCGGTGATGATAGCAGAATAGAGCTATTTCAAAATGGTGTAAGAATCAATGGCAATCTTACAAAAGAAGAACTGGTATCGGGCGGTAAGGGCTTTGTAATAAGCGGTATTGCAGTAGAAGGATTTGATTTTGCAAATCCGCTTTATACACAAAATGTAGATGGAAAGAACAGATTGGTACTAAAAGATCAACAAGTTAAATTCAGTGGAGCTGTTAAGGTTGTTAACCAAGAGATTTCAAGCAGTGAACTGCAGGATATTAAGATTACTCCATCAGTAAATATTGGTAGAATTTTAGTTAAATCGTTTACAGGTAAGGTTTATCCGGAGATAGACCCTGTTAACGAAGCTATAGCATTAGATTTAGGTGATGAATTGTCATTCCTGCAAAACGATAATAACAATCTCTCATTATCAGATCCGCAGATATCTGTAAATATCACAACCAATTTCTCTATTCCTATTGAATTGGATATCAACCTCAATTCCAAGAAGAAAGATGGTTCATTTATAGCAGAAAATATTGCTCCTGACATGGGTAAGGTTATTATTCCTGCTTGTCCAAGAAATGAAGAGAAACAGACTACAACTATCATATTCCAGAAGAATGAAGATAGAGAATCTGTTATGGGTGATTCAATATACGTTAAGATAAGCCGTCTGCCTGAATTGTTGTCAACTATACCGGATTCGGTTATATTTAGTTTGATAGCTCAAGCAGATACTTCAATGACAGATCCTGCTCAATATCATTATGCAGATTTGTCGCGCGAACTTGCTGTTAATGCCGATTTTGCAGTAGAAGTGCCATTAGTATTTGATAATCTCTTCATAGAGTATTCAGATACAATCTCTGATTTGCAAAAAGATATCTTCTCTGAAATTTCAGATATGGTAGATGGTTTGAATATCAGATTAAAGGCGAAAGTGGAAAGTACACTGCCGTTAGGCGTAAATGTTACAGCTGTGCCTCTGGATATAAATGGTAACCCAATTCAGAATGGTGTGACTGTAGAAGAGATTACGCTTGAACCGGGTTCGGAAGATAATCCATCTGTATCTGATTTAGTATTGGAAATAGATATAGAAGAGGGTATGATAAATGTGCTTGACGGATTGGTTATCAAAGCAGAATGTGAATCGCAGCAGGATAAGCAATCTGAATTGCGTAGTACTCAGTACATATATGTTAAAGATGTTGTATTACAACTACCACAGGGTGTGGCATTAGATTTAACTGACAACAAATAATTGACTGATTATGAAGAAAAATAGTATAAAAATAGGCTTATCAGTAATATTGGGTTTTGTAGTAGCTGCATCTTCAGTGGCACAGACAATAAATTCAAGTTATTTTATAGACGGTTCTTTTGATAAACATCTTTTGAATCCTGCACTGACTCCTGAACGTGGATATATTTCACTACCGGTATTAGGCGGTTATTCTTTAACTTTAAACAGTAATGTAGGATTGTCTAATTTCCTGTACGAATCAGAAACAAATCCGGGTATGCTTACCACTTTTATGAGTAGCGAAATAGACAAAAACAGGTTTATGCAATCCTTGCCTGACGTGTCTCAAATAGATATGGCTCTGGATATGGAACTTCTTACTTTGGGATTTAAAGCTTTTGGCGGCTTTAACACTATCTCAATGTCAATGAAAAATAGAGAGACTATCTCTATTCCACAGCAGATGTTTGGTTTTATGAAAGCAAGTTTGTCAGATGGTAATTATCTGATAGAAGATGTAAATGTTAATAGTGTAACCTATCTGGAAACCTCATTAGGACACTCTCATAAAATAACCGATAATCTTACTGTAGGTGCAAAACTGAAATTCCTGACAGGTGTTGCTTATGCTGATGCAAATATTAATCAGCTTAAGGCAAATGTATCTGAACAGAGTTGGGTGGTTAATGCAAATGTTGAAATGCGTGCAACGGCTACAGGTGTAACTATTACAACAAACACTGCTGAAGAAGGTGAAATAGAAGAGATTGAAGCAGAGGTGTTGTATCAGGGAGCATCAAGCACTGGATTTGCTTTCGATATGGGTGCTCTTTACGATATGAGTGATTTGGTTGATGGTCTTTCTGTTTCTGCATCTGTTACAGATATAGGTGGAATTAAATGGAAAGATATGGTAGTAGGTAAAACCAAGAATGAAGATATAGTATTTGATGGTTTTGATAATTATGATGTTTTGGGTGGCCACGACGATGAGACTACTGAAATAGATCAATTAGAGGACGATTTCAAAGAGATGATTAAACTGTATGAGGCTCCATCAGAAACACAAAAAATAAATATTGGTGCAACTATCAGAGTGGGTGCGGAATATACATTGCCGTTTGCTGATTGGATTTCAGTGGGTGAACTCTTTACATACCGTATGGGTTTGCGCAATTATACAGAGTCAAGAACATCTTTAGTGCTTTCACCAACCAAATGGTTCGATTTATCAGGTAACGTGGCATTTACATCAACCTATGGTACCGTTCTGGGATTTGTTGTGAATTTGCATCCTGCCGGTTTCAACCTATTCCTTGCCAGCGATGGTGTAAAGGCTACATTGAATCCACAGATGATTCCTGTAAGCGAATTTGGTGCTAATATTATTATGGGTGTAAAAATTCCTGTAGGTAAGCGTCTATATTGATTTTCATGACTCAGCTCTTTGCTTCTCCGTTCGATTTCTCTATAGTAGAGGTTATCTTAAAAGGCTTTGTAATAGGGGTGCTTGCTGCTGCTCCAACAGGGCCTTCGGGCGTATTGTGCATACAGCGTACTCTGAATAAAGGTAGAGCCAAAGGATTTATGACCGGTTTGGGAATTACGTTCAGCGATACATTTTATGTGTTGTGTACATCATTCGGTCTCTCATTGGTTATGGATTTCTTGCAGGAGAAACAAACTTTTTTGATAGTAAAATTGGTTGGTTGTGCATTGTTGCTGATATTTGGTATATACACTATACGTAATAATCCGCTTGCTAAACAAAAACAGACAAAACAAAAAGACGATTCTTTGTTATCCTACACAGGATCCGGTTTTTTGGTGGCAATAGCAAATCCATTAGTGGTATTTATATACATAGGTATGTTTGCCTATTTCTCTTTCCCTATCAGTGAATTTGAAGGGGTTAAGAAATTTGTAGCTTTTGCATCGGTAATAGGTGGTGATATATGCTGGTGGCTCTTCTTGTCTTTTCTTATTAACAAGTTAAGAAACAGATTTGATTTGCGAGGTATTTGGATGATAAACAGAATATTGGGCTGCGTTCTGATAGTGGCTTCGATAGTCTGGTTTGTATATACAGTTGCAACTATTTAATATGTTTGTATCCAGGGAATTAAGAGAAAAAAGTATTTCTGAATATCTGCTTTATATGTGGCAGATGGAGGATATTATGCGTGCAGTTGGATTTGATATTGACAAATTGGATAGTATGTTGATAAGAAACTGCAATCGTTCAGAAGATGACAAAAATGAATGGCGAGAATGGTTTCAGGATATGATAAATATGATGTTGTCCGAAGACAAAAAACAGTCGGGACATCTTCAGATAAACGAAAACGTATTGGTCTTTCTGACCGATTTACATAATAGATTGTTAAAATCGTCAAAGACCGAAAACTATAGGGACTTATATTATAAGGTGTTACCGTTTATAGTGGAATTTCGTAGTAAGAATAATAGAACCGATACAGAAGAACTTCGTGATTGCTTTGATATGTTGTACGGAGTCCTGTTGTTGAGATTGCAGAATATTGCAGTATCGGAATCAACAACACAAGCAGTTAATGGAGTGTCAAGATTATTGGCTCTGTTGTCCGATTATTATAACAAAGATAGAGTAGGCGATTTGGATTTAGAAGATTGATAGATATTTTATGGAAGAGATTTTAAGGAGGAGAACTTTTGCAATAGTGTCGCACCCGGATGCCGGTAAAACAACATTGACCGAAAAACTTTTGCTTTTCGGAGGACAGATACAGGTAGCAGGTGCGGTGAAATCAAACAAAATAAAGAAGAGTGCTACATCAGACTGGATGGAGATAGAAAAGCAACGTGGTATTTCTGTTACCACCTCTGTTATGGAGTTTGATTACGAAGGATACAAGATTAATATCTTAGATACTCCGGGTCACCAGGATTTTGCAGAAGATACTTTCCGTACCCTTACTGCTGTAGATAGTGTTATTATAGTGATAGATAGTGCAAAGGGTGTGGAGATACAGACCAGAAAATTGATGACGGTATGTAGAATGAGAAATACTCCTGTTATAGTCTTTGTGAATAAATTGGATAGAGAGGGTAACGATCCTTTTGATCTGCTTGATGAATTAGAAGAGGAACTCCAGATAAGTGTACGTCCTTTAAGCTGGCCTATAGAAAAAGGTGCTCGTTTTAAGGGTGTGTATAATATATATGAAGAAAAACTGGATCTTTATACTCCAAGTAAACAGACTGTTACAGAAAAGGTGGAGGTTGATGTAAATAGTTCCGAACTGGAAAAGCATATAGGAGATCGCGAAGCAGAAAAGTTGCGTAATGATTTGGAACTTATAGATGGTGTATATGAACCATTTAATCATCAGGCATATCTTGATGGACAGTTAGCTCCGGTATTCTTTGGCTCCGCATTAAATAATTTTGGTGTAAAAGAGCTTCTTGATTGCTTTGTTAAGATAGCGCCAAGTCCACGTCCAACTCAGGCTGAAGAACGTCTGGTGAAGCCGGAGGATCAAAAGTTTACAGGATTTATATTTAAGATCACTGCAAATATCGATCCCAATCACCGTTCATCGGTTGCGTTTTGCAAGGTATGTTCAGGCAGATTCCAACGTAACGAACCATATTATCATGTGAGGTTGGGCAAGAGTTTCCGTTTCTCATCGCCTACACAGTTTATGGCACAGCGTAAAAGCACCATTGAAGAGGCATATCCGGGCGATATAATCGGTTTGCCCGATACAGGAAACTTTAAGATTGGTGATACGCTTACTCAGGGTGAAAATCTGCATTTCAAAGGATTACCCAGCTTCTCTCCTGAAATGTTTAAGTATATTGAAAATGCCGATCCTATGCGTGCAAAACAGTTGGCAAAGGGTTTGGAGCAGCTGATGGGCGAAGGTGTGGCTCAGATGTTTGTTAACCAGTTTAATGGTCGCAAACTGATAGGTACGGTAGGACAACTTCAGTTTGAAGTAATACAGTACAGACTGGAACATGAATATAATGCATTGTGCAGATGGGAACCGGCCAGCTTGTATAAAGCTTGTTGGATAGAGAGCGACGACGAAGAAGAACTTGCAATGTTCAAGAAACGTAAATATCAGTTTATGGCAACAGACATAGAGGGTAGAGATGTTTTCCTGGCAGATAGCGGTTATGTGTTGCAGATGGCGCAAATTGATTTTAAACATATAAAGTTCCATTTTACAAGCGAATTTTAATTAACAGATTAAACAGAAATTTTGTATAAACACACCAATAAAGACACATATATGAATAAGAGAAAAGTAGTAAAGATTAGAAGAATTGCAGACAGAGTAGTCACAATAATCCTATGGATCTATTTGGGACTGTTCTGTTTTGCTGTTTTACATTATGGTAGAAGGATATTCTTTGCAGAAAGATTCAATATACCAAGTGGATCAATGTATCCCACTTTACAACCCGGAGACAGAGTCTGGGTAAATAAGCTGTTGTTAGGTGGAAGAATCTACAAATCATTTAATTTTGAAGATCATGCCCCATTGGAATGTTTCCGTATGCCGGGCCTGCGTAATGTAGAACCCGGTGACATTATTTGTTTTAATTATCCGTTAGGTTATGATGAATGGACACATATAGAGTTTAAAATCAACTATGTCTATTGTAAACGTGTATTGGGAACTCCCGGAGATACAATAGCTGTTAAAGATGGTATAAATTGGAATTCAAATTTTGATGGAATAATAGGTGCCCTGGAAAACCAAATGGCCCTACAGAATACTCCCGATAGTATTTTGTGGCGAGAGAAATTCATGGCAGCAATGCCGTTTACTAAACAGATATGGACTATGAAAAATTTTGGTCCACTATATGTTCCTCAGGCAGGTAAAACCATATCTCTCGATGATATGCAAAGAGCCATATATGGTCCGGTCATAGAGTATGAAACCGGTAGTTATCCATCGGATGATATGACAACTTATACTTTTAAAAACAATTATTACTTTGCATTGGGCGATAATTCTCTCGATTCCAACGATAGCAGATATTGGGGCTTTATTCCGGAAGATTTTATTATAGGTATAGTCACTAAAATAGTGAGGTAAATCAATGGATTTTTTTGTACTTTTGCAGTTCATTCAAATATTTGCCTATTGTTATGGATGAACAGACAAGAGAAGATATAAAAAAAGCCTGTCAGGTGTTGCGTGAGGGTGGGGTAATTCTCTATCCCACAGACACTATTTGGGGGTTAGGTTGTGATGCCTCAAATTCCGATGCGGTACGTCGTATTTTCAGTATCAAACAGCGTGAAGATAGCAAATCTATGTTGATGCTTCTGGATTCTGATGCAAAACTGAATTCATACGTTCCTGACATACCTGATATTGCATACGACCTTATAGATATGGCGGAACGTCCTCTTACCATTGTATATGACAATGTGCGTTATGTGGCACCGGAACTTAAAGCAGAAGATGGTAGTGTAGGTATCAGAATAACCAAAGAGTCCTTCTCTAAAGAGCTATGCGCTCGTTTTAAGGGTGGCATAGTATCTACATCGGCAAATATTAGTGGTGCTCCTTCGCCATCTTCTTTTAAAGATATATCAAAAGAGATAATAGATGCTGTAGATTATGTTGTTTCTTTCAGACAAAATGAACAGATTCAATGTAAACCATCTTCAATTATAAAATTGGGCGCAGGTGGATTGGTTAAAATAATTCGAGAATAATATATGAGAGATAAGGAAACCGAATCATTGCTAAACAGATTTGTAATATGGCGTCAGCAGCATATCAGTGAACGTCAGTTTGTATTGATATTGAGCCTTATTGTAGGTGTTTTAACAGCATTTGCAGCTATCATTCTTAAATCTTTGATAGGCGAATTTCATCATTTACTTACAAATAGTTTTGATGATACCAAGCAGAACTATCTGTTTCTGTTATATCCTGTAATAGGTATATTTTTATCGGGACTCTTTATTCGATACATAGTACGTGATGATATAGGTCATGGTGTAACCAAAATACTATATGCACTGGCTAAAAAGAATGGCAGAATTAAACCTCACAATATGGGTTCTTCATTAGTGGCAAGTGCTATAACCATTGGTATGGGTGGATCGGTCGGTGCCGAAGCTCCTATAGTTCTTACAGGTTCTGCCATAGGCTCCAATATAGGACGAATGTTCAAAATGGAGCATAAAACATTGATGCTGTTAATAGGATGTGGTTCGGCAGGTGCCATTGCCGGAATCTTTAAGGCTCCTATAGCAGGACTGGTGTTTGTGCTGGAAGTGTTGATGCTGGATTTGAGTATGGGATCTTTGGTTCCGCTTTTGGTGTCGTCAGTAACTGCCGCTACAATATCGTACATAGTTACCGGTGCCGATGCAATGTTCGATTTTGCTGCCGCACATCCGTTTGACCTGTCACGAATTCCGTTTGTATTGGTTTTAGGTGTAGTATGCGGTCTTGTATCACTATATTTTTCGGCTACTATGCACCGCTTTGAAACCTGGTTTAAGCGCTTTAGTAATCCATATACAAAGTTCTTGATAGGTGCAGTAATTTTAAGTGTACTTATATTCCTTTTTCCATCGCTTTTTGGTGAAGGTTACGATACCATCACACTATTGCTTAATAGTGATTCCATGAACGAAGAGTTGGCAAATCAGGTTATGGCCGGTTCTTGGTTCTTTAGTATGAAAAGTTTATTGCCATTGTACCTCATTCTTGTGGTATTGACAAAGGTCTTTGCATCTACAGCTACAAATGCCGGTGGTGGTTGCGGTGGTATTTTTGCGCCAAGCCTTTTTCTGGGATGTCTTACCGGTTTTATTTTTGCTTACTATGTTCAGAAATTTGTGCCGGGTGTATCTATATCATTACAGAATTTTGCTCTGTTTGGTATGGCAGGATTGATGTCGGGAGTAATGCATGCTCCACTTACAGGAGTTTTCCTGATTGCAGAACTCACCGGTGGATATTCTATGTTCCTTCCACTTATGATGGTATCAATAGTGTCATATCTTACTATTCGTATCTTCCAGCCTCACAGCATCTATTCTATGCGTCTGGCTCAAAAGGGTGAATTGATGACACACCATAAAGATCAGTCTGTATTGTTGCTTATCAAGATGGAGAATGTAATAGAAAGAGAATTCTTATCTGTCTCTCCCGATATGGATCTTGGTCAATTGGTAAATGTTATAGCACGTTCAAAACGTAATATATTCCCGGTGTTAGATGACGATGGCAGATTGATAGGTATCATCAGTCTGGAAAGTATCAGAAATATAATGTTCCGTCAGGAACTGTATCATCGTTTTGATGTTCAAAGACTGATGGAAAATGCACCTGCCAGACTCTCTGTAACAGACCCTATGGAGGTGGTGATGAAAAAATTTGAAGATACAGGCGCATGGAATCTTCCAGTAGAAGATGAGGATGGCAAGTATGTGGGCTTTGTGTCTAAATCAAAGATTTTCAATTCATATAGAAACGTATTGTTGGAACTGTCAGAAGAATAAATATGAAGAAAGAGGATTTGAGAATAGTATTTATGGGAACTCCGGAGTTTGCTGAAACAGCACTTCGCAAGGTTGTTGAATCCGGATTTAATGTAGTAGGCGTGGTTACAATGCCCGATAAACCTATGGGACGTCATGGTAGTGTATTACAATCAAGCCCTGTAAAGAAATATGCTCAATCTGTTAATATCCCCGTTTTGCAACCTGAAAAATTGAAATCGCCGAATTTTCTTCAGGAATTGGCAGATCTGAAAGCAGATATTCAGATAGTAGTTGCATTTAGAATGTTGCCGGAACAGGTTTGGAATATGCCGCCTATGGGTACGTTTAATCTGCATGCTTCTCTATTGCCACAATACCGTGGTGCAGCTCCTATAAATTGGGCAGTGATAAATGGAGAAAAAGAGACAGGTGTAACTACATTCTTCTTGAAACATGAAATAGATACAGGCGATATTATTCGTCAGGAAAAGATTGCGATAGCCGATTCTGATAATGTAGAGATAGTACACGATAAGTTGATGTATCTGGGTGCCGATCTGATAGTAGAGACATTGAATGATATTGTTGCAGGTAATGTAACAAGAAAGGCTCAGCTTGATTTCTATGTGGATGAATCGGAACTGAAACCGGCTCCAAAGATATTCAAAGAGACGTGCAGGATAGATTGGAATAGAAGTTCAAAACAGGTGTATGATTTTATAAGAGGATTATCTCCATATCCCGCAGCCTGGACAGAAGTTTTTATGCCCGATGGTACAAAGTGTGATTTAAAGATTTTTGGAGCAGAAATAGTGGAAAATAACGTTCCTGCTTCAACCCCGGGAACAATAGATACCGATTGTAAGAGCTATATTGAAATTAGTACTGCAGATGGAGCTTTGCGTATAACAGATTTGCAGGCATCCGGAAGAAAACGTATGCAGACCAAATCATTCTTATGTGGCAATGATATCTCTTCCTGCTTCTGTGATTCTATTGTGCAGGAGTGAAAAAAGTACTGAATAACGCATTTTATGTGTTAAAATTATGCTGAAATTTGTTTTTTAAGATTTTTTCACTTTATCTTTGCAATCGCAACCCACTGAAGGGTGCACTTCAACATTAGTATTAACTTAAAAAGAATTGCCTATAGACTGAACCTTACTCGAATTAACTAAAACGAAGAAGAGGTAATGGAAAATTTGAATCAAATGTCCGACGATGTATTGGTTGGACTATATTCAAACGGTAACAGTAAGGCGTTCGATATCCTGTTAGACAGATATAAGGATAAGTTATTTGCGTATATTCGTTTCATTATACGCAATAGAGAATTAGCAGAAGACATATTCCAAGAGACATTTGTAAAGGCAATAGTTACTTTACAAAAGGGTTCTTATTCAAGTTCCGGAAAATTTGGTGCTTGGCTTACACGTATTGCTCATAATCTAATGATAGACTATTTCCGTCAGGAGAGAAATGAAAACAGCATATCAAATGACGAAACAGACTATGATCTATTCAACGATACTCGTTTCTCCGATCTAACAGTAGAAGATCAGATGGTTAACGAACAGACATTGATAGATGTACGTCGTCTTGTAAATGAACTACCCGACAATCAGAGAGAAGTGGTCTTTATGCGCTATTATCAGGATCTTAGTTTTAAAGAGATTGCCGATATTACAGGTGTCTCCATAAATACGGCATTGGGCAGAATGCGTTATGCTCTTATCAATATAAGAAGATTGGCCGAAGAAAAAGATATCAAACTGGTTCTGGTGTAAAAACAAAACTTTTTTTTCAGTTTTTATATACTAATAGCAATTTGTTTGCGTTAAATAGATACAAACGTAAAACAATTTGCCTATGGACGAAACTTCTACCTCTTCTATCGCCTCAACTGAAAAAATGTTGCGTGCAGCATTGAAAAATGAACGATATGGCTCTCCATCTGATAAAACTATCGATTTTATTCGTAGTTTTGCATCAGGTTTTCATTTTATCGATGGTTTGCCGGAAAAAATGGCAACATATTCTTTGAATTAGAAAGCCGATTACTTAGTTGAACAAATAAATAAGTTTGAAATGAGTGTATTGGTTGCTCCATCTCTGTTGTCTGCAGATTTTGGAGATTTGCGTAAGGATCTTGAAATGATAAACAGTAGTGATGCTGATTGGCTTCACTTGGATATTATGGACGGTGTGTTTGTTCCCAACATATCGTTCGGATTTCCTGTTCTGGAATATGTGGCAAAATATTGTACCAAACCATTGGATGTACATCTTATGATTGTGCAACCGGAGAAATTTTTGGATAGATTTCAAAAATTAGGTGCAATGTCTGTCAATGTTCATTACGAAACCTGTACCCATTTGAACAGAGTAATACAAGAGATTAAGAATCTTGGTATGAAGGCTGCTGTAACTCTTAATCCCTCAACTCCGGTTTCCGTATTGGAAGAGATTATCGAAGATGTCGATATGGTGCTTCTGATGACTGTAAATCCCGGTTTTGGAGGTCAGAAATTTATTAAGAGTTCATTGGCCAAAATAGGTCGTTTAAAAAAGATGATTCTCGAACACAATTCAAAAGCACTTATTCAGGTAGATGGTGGTGTGAATTTTGAAACCGCTCCATTGTTGGTAGAAGCCGGAGTGGATGTTCTTGTTTCGGGAAATACAGTTTTTAAAGCAGATAATCCATTGGAAACAATCAAAAAACTAAAACAGTTATAATTAAAATTTGAAATATTCCGATTATCCATCTCTCCGTTTACTGATACCATTTATAGGAGGGATACTTGTTTATAATACCATTGGAGATACGCCTGTTTCACTGCAACAGCTTTTTCTTCTCCTTACATTGTTGTGCTTTGCAACAATGCTATTCTTGTTTTGTGGTAAACAATTGGCTAAAATCTATGGTTTGCTGTTATCTGTAACTCTCTTTGTATCTGCTTACACTTTGTCTCAATATCAATTGGAAAAAGTGTATGTAGAGTGGCATACTGATAGACGAATTTATTCGGGGATGTTAAAGGATTATCCCATTGAAAAAGCAAAAAGCTATAGATTGGATTTGGAGCTTATTGATACACTTTATGGAGGTGTTGATGTAATTCTTTATGTACCCAAAGATTCTCTTTCAAAAAATCTGGTTCCGGGAAGTATTATCTCATTTAATGGGCAGATAAAACCTCCATCAAATGAATCTATAGATGGAGATTTTGATTATGCCACATATCTTTATAGGAATGGTGTATCCGGTACATTATGGGTAAATAAATCCAGTTGGCAACTTCTGCCCGATAGTTGTGCTCTGGCTCCACTCTCTGTTCTCTCTGTCAAATGTAGAAAAATGCTTCTTGACAAATATCGTGAATGGGGATTGCAGGAAGATGTATATGCAGTGGTGGCTGCGGTAACAGTGGGCTATAAGAATGAACTGACAGATGAATTGCGCACTATATATTCAACTTCGGGCGCAAGCCATGTTCTGGCAGTTTCGGGATTGCATGTGGGTATATTGTTTGCCATATTATCATTCTTATTTCCTCTCTTTATGAATAGAATGTGCCTGAGGTGGATAAAAGAGATTATTGTAATAGCGGTGCTGTGGTGTTATGCCTTTATGATTGGCTTACCATATTCAATTACTCGTTCCTTGATTATGTTTACAACTCTTGCTGTATGTAGAAGTATAGGCAGGGAAAATTCTTCGCTCAATGCATTGGCTTTTGCAGCGCTGGCAATACTTGCAGCCAATACAAATGCATTGTTCGATATAGGTTTCCAACTCTCTTTCTTAGCTGTTCTTGCTATCTTGTTATGGGAACCTCAGATAAGAAGAATATATACTCCCACTAATAGAGTTACAGAATATTTATGGGGTATAACCACCGTGTCGCTATCGGCTCAATTGGGTACAGCACCTCTGGTAATGTTGAATTTTGCAAACTATTCAACATACTTTCTTCTCACAAATTTTATTGTTATTCCACTTATGTTTGTAATAGTGTTTGTAGCTGTCTTAATGCTGATATTCTCTTTTGTTCCAATAATACGATCACTATTTGTGTGGATTCTTATAGAATTGGTAACTATTACAAATAGAGCATTGTCGCTAATAGTTGACCTGCCATACTCTTCATTGTCTGTTGAAAATGTTACAGCTATGTTGGTTTGTTGTTTATATTTATCAATGCTGTTTGTGTATCTCTACCTGATACGAAAAAACAGTTCATATCTTATATACTTACTTTCCCTTTGGGCAATATGGAGTCTGGGGGAATTATATATTAAGTTAGGATAGTATATCTCTTTGCTTTTTGAATGATAATAACTAACTTCGCTCCCTATAAACCATTAATTAAATGTGGTATGATAGATAATGTTTTCTCTAAAGCCGATGTTGCGGAATTTAGATTGTGGATGGAATGGGCAGGCCGATTTGTTATTGTTACCCATATATCGCCCGATGGTGATGCAATAGGTTCATCATTGGCATTGTATCATTATTTGGCAGGAAAAGGGAAAAGTGTTTCGGTTGTAGTTCCGGATTCAATGCCTGATTTCTTAAGCTGGCTTCCTTCAACTGATAGCGTAATATCATATAAAGAACAAAAGGATGTAGCCAATAAATTATTTCAGGAAGCAGATGTAATATGCTGTCTTGATTTTAATGTTCCTACTCGTGTGGGAAATGTGTCGTCAGAGATATTGAATTCAAATGCCAAAAAGGTGTTGATAGATCATCATCTTGATCCGGGCAATTTTTGCGATTTAATATTGTCTCGTCCCGATGCATCTTCTACTGCAGAATTGGTTTTTCAGTTTATTTGTGCATTAGGGGACTATGCTGAAGTTAATTATCAGATAGCAACGTGTATATATACCGGTATGATGACCGATACTGGTGGATTTACCTATAATAGTAACCATCCTCGTATATATCATATTATCAGCTTCTTAATGAAAAGTAATATAGACAAAGATGCAATCTACAGAAATGTCTATAACAACTATTCCGAATCGAGATTGAGATTGATGGGCTATGTGCTTCATAAGAAGATGAAAGTATTTCCGGAAATGTCAACCGCTCTTATAACTCTTGCAGATAAAGAACTTAAGGATAATAACTACAAAAAAGGCGATACAGAAGGATTCGTTAATCTGCCACTTCAAATAAGAGGCATCAAATTTTCAGTTTTCCTGCGAGAAGATGTAGAAGAGGGTATCATAAAGGCTTCTCTGCGAAGTGTCGGTGATGTTCCTTGTAACCGTTTCGCTTCTGCGTTTTTTAATGGTGGAGGTCATAAGAATGCATCAGGTGGTGAAATACATAATTCATTGAAAGCAGCCGAGGCTATCTTCTATAAGGGTATGGAAGAGTGGTCAAAATCGGATGAAGAATGTATTAAACAATTGTTCAAAAAGAGTGAGTAACAGTTTTTTTGTGTAAGTTTGCAACAAGTTTTATAAATAGGAAAAATGAAGAAGCATTTATATGGATTATGTCTGTTATTTTCAGCTGCTTTCTTAACAGTAGCCTGTGACGATACAGAGACATACGCAGAACAGAAGGCACGTGAAAACAAGCAGATTGCAGATTTTATTAAAGAGAATAATATTCAGGTTATCAGAATGAGTGATTTTTTGCAGGACACCATTACGAATAACCCTGAAACCGGTCCCGATTTTACAAAAAACGAATATGTTTTGTTCGAAGATAATGGCGTATATATGCAGATAGTACGTCGTGGAACTGGACGTCAGATGCAAGATGGCGATAGATGGGATATGACCGCCAGATATTATGAATATGGAATAGCTGCAGAAGATACTCTTACACTGAATACTTTTGCTACATATACATCACCGGATCAGTTTTGGTGTATGAGAAATGGCGATAACTATAATGCCGGATTTACATCGGGTGTTATGTTCTCATATTATGGCGCAGCTGTGCCAAAGTCTTGGATAATGGCTATGCCATATATCAAGCCAGGCTTTTTAAACGGAACGCCATCTGCAAAAATCAGACTTATAGTTCCTCATAATCAGGGAACTCAGAAAGCTGCTACGAATGTATATCCAACATTTTACGAAATAACAATAAAACCGGAAAAATGGCAATGATTAAATCAATCTCCGGAATACGCGGAGAAATAGGCGGACCTGCAGGAAATGGTCTGACTCCATTAGATATAGTTAAGTTTGTATCTGCGTATGCAACTTGGGTAAAAAACAATAATCCATCTGCAAAAAAAATTGTTGTAGGCAGAGACGCAAGAATGTCCGGCGAAATGGTTCGTCAGGTGGTTTGCGGAACTCTTATGGGTATGGGACTTGATGTTGTAGATATAGGTTTGGCATCAACTCCAACAACAGAACTTGCAGTTACTTGGTTAAAGGCCGATGGCGGCTTGATTCTTACTGCCAGTCATAATCCACGTCATTGGAATGCTCTTAAACTGCTGAATAACGAAGGCGAATTCTTAAGTGCAGCCGATGGAAATCAGGTGTTGGCAATTGCTGAATCGGAGGCATTTAATTATGCCGATGTAGATGGACTGGGAAAATACTATACAGACAACACAATGAATGCAAAACACATAGATTCTGTGTTGGCATTGGAACTTGTAGATGCAGAAGCTATAAAGAGTGCAAATTTCAGTGTAGCTATAGATTGTGTTAATTCAGTTGGTGGTGTGGTACTTCCGGAACTTCTGGAAAAACTTGGAGTAAAGAGTGTAAAGAAGTTATATTGTGAACCTACCGGCGATTTCCAGCATAATCCGGAACCATTGGAGAAAAATCTTGGCGATATAATGGGTCTGATGAAACAGGGCGGTTGCGACGTGGCATTCGTTGTAGATCCGGATGTGGATCGTCTGGCTTTCATAGATGAAAAAGGTGCTATGTATGGCGAAGAATATACATTGGTAACTGTAGCCGATTATGTACTGAAACACACACCGGGCAATACCGTATCTAATTTAAGTTCTACTCGTGCCTTGCGCGATGTAACCAAAGGATATGGTCAGCAGTACAATGCTGCGGCTGTAGGAGAGGTTAATGTGGTAACCAAAATGAAAGAGACTGGTGCAGTGATAGGTGGTGAAGGTAATGGCGGAGTAATATATCCGGCTTCACACTACGGTCGTGACGCTTTGGTAGGTATTGCTCTGTTCCTTACTCATTTGGCTAAAGAGAAAGTCTCTGTAAGTGAATTGAGAAAACGTTATCCTGCTTATTATATGGCAAAGAACAGAATAGATTTGGCACCGGGTACCGATGTTGATGCTATTTTGGAAAAGGTTAAATCAATATATTCAAACGAAGAGATTAACGATATCGATGGCGTTAAGATAGATTTTGCAGACAGTTGGGTGCATCTTAGAAAGAGTAATACAGAACCTATTATCAGAGTCTATTCAGAGGGACTTTCTGCAGAAGCAGCCGATAAAATAGGACAAGATGTTATGCAGGTTGTCTATTCTATGACAAAATAATTTTAGTCAACTATAAAAAGAGAACTGACAATATTGTCGCTAATAAACAGACCGTGTTCAGAAAAATGGATGCGGTCTCTCTCTTTTATTAATGTGCCACTTTTTATCTGTGTTTCTGTATTTGACAACAATAGATTGTATAGTTTCTCTCCAAACCTGTTTTTGAAATTGGATAGCGAAATACCTTCTTGTTTGCGTAGTCCCAACATAATAGCTTCGTTGTGCTTGTCTGCCAGTGTGAGATGCTCTTCCTCGTAAACTGTATGCCCCAATTCTATCCCTTCAATATACTCATTCAGATTATCCGGATTCCATCTTCTGGTATCTCCGTCAAAAGAGTGTGCACCTGCGCCAACTCCTAAATAAGGAACTCCATTCCAATAACTGCTGTTATGTTTTGATTCAAATCCATTTTTAGCAAAATTGGAAATCTCATAATGATTGAAATCGTTCCCTTTTAGTGTGTCGCACAATATATTATACATTTGTACGCTCTCCTCTTCATCTATTGAATCTATCTTTTTGTTAATTAGCATTTGCCAAATGGGAGTCTCCTCTTCGTATGAAAGATGATATGAAGATATGTGTGTAACGTCAAGCGATACAGCGGTCTCTATATCGGATTTGAAATCTTCGCTGTTTTGTCCGGGTATGCCATAGATTAAATCTATGCTGATATTGTTATATCCTGCATCCTTGCAATTTTTTACAGCATTGATGGCTTGTATGCTATTGTGTCTGCGTTTTAAGAAATGAAGAGTCTCATCGTTAAACGATTGAATACCCATACTTATCCTGTTAATGGGCAGCTCTTTTAGATTGTTAAGGAATGTGTGGGAAATGTCGTCAGGATTACATTCCAAAGTTATCTCTTGAACTTCTGAGACATTGAAACAATCTTCTATGGTGTTGAAAATCAGTTTTAACTGCTGCGGGCTTAATAACGACGGAGTGCCTCCGCCAAAATATATGGTAGAAATCTTTTCTTCTTGCAGTTCTTTGCATCGCATCTTTAACTCTTGGCACAATGCTGCGGTATATCGTTCTCTCTGATTAAGATTTGTGGTGGAGAAAAAACCGCAGTAGATACATCTGCTTGAGCAAAAAGGAATGTGAATATATATGCCTGCCATTGTTTGCTAATTGAAAAACTGTGCAAATTTAACCCCATTTTTTCAAATCTTTCCAAAATATATATGGTATTATCTTTGAATTCTCTTTATAAATTGTTATGTTTGCGGTTCATTTAACCTAATTAAGTAACTAAATAATAAAACAATTAAATAATGAAGGTTTACAAGACAGAAGAAATCCGTAATATCGCTATCGTAGGTGGCGCCGGATCTGGTAAAACCACCCTCTCAGAGAGTATTTTGTTCGAGGGTGGAGTGATTAAACGTCGTGGTTCAGTAAATGCAAAAACTACAGTATCTGATACAGCTGCAGTTGAGCAAGAGTATGGTTATTCAGTATATTCAACTATCTTCTCTGTTGAATTGTATGGTAAGAAATTCAACTTCTTTGATTGTCCGGGTACAGATGACTTCCAGGGATCGGCTGTGACAGCATTGAATATATGCGATGCGGCTATTCTTTTGGTTAATGGTGCTCGTGGCGTAGATGTTGGTCTTATTAATAATTTCCGTCTTATCAAGAAATTGGGTAAACCGGCATTCTTTGTGGTAAACCATGTAGATAGTGATAAATGTGAATATGACAGCGTAATAGATCAGATTCGTTCTACTTTCG
The DNA here is from genome assembly GCA_937876995.1 of uncultured Bacteroidales bacterium. Classification (GTDB taxonomy): domain Bacteria; phylum Bacteroidota; class Bacteroidia; order Bacteroidales; family Bacteroidaceae; genus Colenecus. The sequence goes on from CALEFD010000031.1 coordinate 46,663, forward strand.
GTCAGGGCGCGGTTCCAATTCAGTTCCCTGAAACAACAGGTCCTGCATTTACAAGCATTATCGATGTACTGTTGAATCAGAAACTTACATTTAAAGATGGTGCAGCACCGGTTGCGGAAGATATACCGGCAGCAGTTGCAGATAAGGCACAGGCTATGCACGATTTGGTTCAGGAAGCAGCTGCCGAAAATGACGAAGAACTGATGGATAAATTCTTTGAAGAGGGTGAACTCTCTATTGATGAAGTACGTAAGGGCTTCCGTATGGGTATTGAACAGAAAGCACTCTTCCCAATCACCTGTATCTCAGCTTCAAATAATTTAGGTGTAAATCGTCTTCTTGAATTCCTTGGCAACGTAGCTCCATCACCACTGAATGGCGCTCCTGTTCAAAACAAGAAAGGTGAAGTTGTTAATGCTGATTCTGCAGGTACATCTTTGTTCTTCTATAAAACATCCACAGAACATCATATAGGTGCAGTTTCATACTTTAAGGTTATGTGTGGAACCGTACATGAAGGTGAAGATTTCTTGAATGCTGACAGAGGTTCAAAGGAACGTATAGCTCAGCTTTATGTAAGTGCAGGTAGTAACAGAACACAGATTTCTGAACTTGCAACCGGTGATTTGGGTTGTACAGTAAAATTGAAGGATGTTCGTACAGGTAATACTTTGAACGCCGGTGGCGCTGATAATTCATTTGACTTCATCAAGTATCCTAACTATAAATATTCTCGTGCATTGAAGCCTGCAAATGAAGCAGATATGGAAAAGATGATGGCTATCGTAAACCGTATGCGTGAAGAAGATCCAACATTGTGTGTTGAACAGTCAAAAGAGTTGCGTCAGGTTATTCTGCACGGTCAGGGCGAATTCCATCTGCGTACATTCAAATGGTGTATTGAGAATAATGATAAGCTGATGATTAACTTTGAGGAACCAAAGATTCCTTATAGAGAAACCATTACAAGAGCTGCTCGTGCTGATTATCGTCACAAGAAACAGTCTGGTGGTGCCGGTCAGTTTGGTGAAGTTCATCTTATACTTGAACCATACGAAGAGGGTAAACCACTTCCGGAAATGTTTAAGTTTGGAAACCAGGAATTCAAAGTTACTGTTAAGGGCGTTGATGAATATCCATTGGATTGGGGTGGTAAACTGATTTTTGTTAATAGTATCGTGGGTGGTTCTATTGATGCAAGATTTATGCCGGCTATTTTGAAGGGTATTATGCAACGTATAGAACAGGGTCCATTGACAGGCTCTTATGCACGTGATGTACGCGTAATAGTATATGATGGTAAGATGCACCCGGTAGATTCAAATGAAATCTCATTCTTGCTTGCAGGACGTAACGCATTTAGTGCCGCATTTAAGGAGGCAGGTCCAAAGATTCTTGAACCTATTTACGATGTTGAAGTTCTTGTTCCTGCAGAATTCATGGGTGACGTTATGAGTGATCTTCAGGGTCGTCGTGGTATGATTATGGGTATGGAGACAGAAGGTAACTATCAGGTATTGAAAGCTAAGGTGCCTTTGAAAGAGATGTCTTCCTATTCTACTTCATTGAGTTCTATAACCGGTGGTAGTGGTTCATTCGTAATGAGTTTTGCCGATTATGAACTTGTTCCAACAGATGTTCAGGATAAGCTTATTAAAGAATTTGAAGCTAATCAGAAGGACGAAGATTGAAATTAAAGTTAACAAATTGATAACTATGGGGAGCGAAAATGTTAAGTTTTCGCTCCTTTTGTGTTATTTTTACTTAAAATTGGATTTTAACTAAAACAACATTAAAAAACTGTTGTATATTTGCCCCCATGAAGAAGACTACTATTTGGCTATTGTCCGCAATTATGAGTGTTTCGTTTGTCGCTCTGCTCTTTTTACAGGTGGGCTACATGAAGGAGATTGCAACTATGCGTAAAATGCAGTTGGAAGAATCGGTAAGACGTGCGCTTTACGAAGTTGCTCATAAAGTTGAATTGGAAGAAGCAAGGCAGTATCTGGAGAGAGATATTGCAGAGATGCAACGTCATAATCCTACTATGAATCCTTTTGGTGGATCATTTAGTCGTACTTTTGTTCTTCCAAACGGTTCCTCTTTTTCTATTCAGCAGGATATAATGCCTCAGTCTCAAATGCCATCATTGCAGATGCCCAGACCAAATCAGGATTCAAATGCCAGTGTAGAGGAGACTGTGCGCAACAGACAGCAGGATATGCTAAAGCGTTATTTGGCAAATAGGGCATTGGTGGATGAGGTTATATACAGCATGTTAAATACTGCCGGAGAAAGACCATTGCACCAGCGTATAGATTATACATTCCTGGCAAATGAATTGATGGCAGAATTTAAGGATAACGGAATAGATTTGCCATTCCATTTTGTTGTAACAACAACTTCGGGTAGAGTCGTTTATAGTTGTGACTGTGAAGACTTTGATCCTAATAACCTACATGATTCATATTCTCAGACTCTTTTCAGAAATGATACACCAAATAAGATGGGGGTTTTAAGGGTTTATTTCCCTACGCTGGATAAATATATTGACAGTTCGGTTGGGTTTATGATACCGTCGGTTATTTTTTTAGTAGGTCCTATGGTTTTGTTTTCCTTTACTCTTATAGTTTTGGTAAGGCAAAAGAAGGTGACAGAGATGAAGAACGACTTTATAAATAACATGACTCATGAATTCAAAACTCCAATTTCTACTATATCGTTGGCAGCGCAGATGCTTAATGATGAAGCTGTAACCAAATCGCCCAATATGTTTCGTCATATATCAGGTATTATAAATGATGAAACCAAACGTTTGCGATTCCAGGTTGAAAAGGTGCTGCAGATGTCTATGTTCGAAGGTAGAAGTAATACACTGAAATTCAAAGAGGTAAACGTAGATGAATTGATACATGGTGTAGTTAATACATTTGCAATTAAGGTTGAAAACTGTGGTGGATCAATAGATTTGGATTTTGCAGCAGAGAATCCGTTTGTAATGGCAGATGAAATGCATCTTACAAATGTGATTTTTAACCTGATGGACAATGCTGTCAAGTATAAGAAAG
>CALEFD010000032.1 GCA_937876995.1 uncultured Bacteroidales bacterium
CTGTATCTATTTCCAAATCTCCAAATCTTTCTTTTAAGTCAACTATTGTAGGCCGATCTTCTAGGTAAACCCACACTAATTACTATGACTATTTGTTTAAGATGTATCATATGATCATCTACAAAACCTTCATCGGCTACTTGTGTAGGAGCATTAAAGATGATGTAGTTTAGTCGTTTAAACGGAAATGGATTGGAAAAGTAATTTGTACATTTACTGCTTTTCCCTCATGTTTTCCTGGAATCCATTTTGGCATACTTTTAAAAACTCGCTCAGCTTCTTCATTAAGTATAGGATATTCCCCTTTTGCTTTTACATCGCTTATACTTCCATCTTTGCGTACAATAAAAGTTACCATTACTCTATCCTGAATCTTGTTCTCTTTTGCTGAACTTGGATATCTTACGGTGCGTGATAAAAATTGCATCAATTCTACAGTACCACCTGGAAATTCAGGCATATCATCTACTACCATTAAAACCTCTTGATTATCCTTTGCCATTTTCTTAAGTGTTGAACATTCACAAAATACAATGCTCATTAATGCTAATGTAGGAATCAGGTACAAATCTTTTAAGATTGTCCATTTGCTTGTTCTTTTTTTCTTCATCATTTTAAGGCGTTTTTTAGTAGAACATATATTGAAATTATTAGTTAAAGTATTTATCTTAAATCCTATAGCTTCTTCTACTATTCTTTCTTGGTATTCGTGTAGGTTATAGCCTCTATCTAAAACTAAACTATCTGCTTCATATTCGTGAGTGATTGATAGTTCTCGTTTAAGTAACCATATAAATGGGTTGTACCAGGTAATAATTGAATACAATTGGACTAATACTAAATCAAGAGAATGTTTCATCTTGATATGCGATTCTTCGTGTGCAATAACAATATCGGATCCTTTTTTATAATCTGTTTCAGATATTACAATATAATTTTTCCACGAAAAAGGTGATATGTTTTGTCTGTGAACTGCAATGATGATATCGTCGTCTCTTTCTATTTTTTTACTCTCTTTAATCAGACGTTTAATGAATAGTAAATCTTTTATCAGTTTTGTTAATAGAATTGCTACACCTACCAAATAGATAATCGGAATAAATTCTTTCCAGTTTAAGATGTTTGAGTTGTTTGTGTTGGCCTGTGTAATATCAAACGCAGGTAGATAGTGCGAAATACTATCTGAATATTCGGTAATTATACCGGTTGTGATATGTATTGATGGAATTATACTTGACAAACCAAGTATAGAAAGTAGTGTGATACGATTCTTTTTATGGAGTGTATCTTTGCTATCTATAAGTTTGTAACAGATATAGAATACTGTTACACATATAGACATCTTAAAGGTGTATAATAAAAATTCATTCATATTATTATTTATTGTTGATGTTTGATTCTTGTCTGATTAGAGTGATAAGATCTTCAATTTCTGATGCTGATAGTTTTTCCTCTTTTACAAAGAAGTTTACTAAACTTGATACAGAACCTCTGAAGATATTGTTCTTTACATTTGTCAAAGATTGGCTGACATATTCATTACGTTGTACGATAGGGTAGAAGCAATGTTGTCTGCCTATAGGCTCGCTCTGAACGTATCCTTTAGCCTTAAGTATTCGTAAGAATGTAAGTACTGTGTTGTATGCGGGTTTTGGATTAGGGAGTTGTTCCAATACTGCGTTGACAGTTCCCTTTTCTAAATCCCACAGAACATTCATTATTTGTAGTTCTGCACGAGTCAGTTCGTTACTCTTTTTCATATCTCTTAAGGTTTTAGTTGATTCTTGCACAAAGAAATAGTTTAATAGATGAATTTGCAACTAAACTTTTAAGAATTGAATCTGTTTAACCAAATTTTAACTTTTATTATTAGTTGATAATATGTTCTTATTGCTTTTATAAGATAAGGTACGCGCGCGAGGTTATTGAGAAAAAGAAAACGGAGGGAAGGGTTGCTTCTCTCCGTCTCTTATCAACAGTTTTGTTGACGTTAATCTTTCTTATTCATTATGATATACAAAACAAGACCAAAGATCATAAGACCCATAGCTGTTATTTGTACCCAGTTGTAGTTATTCCATCCGCAGAAATAGCTACAAATCAAAATGATGGCAGCAATGATAATGATAATTGCTCCAAGATATTTTTTGAAATCGTTCATAACTATATGATGTAATTGGTTATACTTCTTGTTGTAACTGCAAAGGAACAAATATTTCTTTGATTTATGAAATAGTTTACCTAAAAATCACTACTTAACCTCTCTATTTTTTTATTTAACAGGTATCCTTTCAAGTATAGTCAATAAATGAGTATATACAGGATTGACTGTTTCAATAAGTAAACGCTCCGATGGAGAATGTACTCCACGTAGTGTAGGACCTACAGAAATCATATCTAAATGCGGATGTTCAGAAAGGAACAGACCACATTCCAGACCGGCATGTATGGCTCGTACTTTAGGCTCTTTGCCAAATAACTCTTTATATGTTTCTGTGGCGGTTTTTAGTAACGGCGATTGTGGGTTTGGTTTCCAACCGGGATATCCTTCGTTATGTTTAACATCTGCTCCTGCCAAAAGGAATGTTGCAGCTACAGTGTCGCGTACAGAATGGAGTGCAGACATTACTGAACTTCTATGGCTGGCAATGATTTTAATAGTGCTTTCAGAAGTTCTTACAGATGCTAAATTACTTGATGTTTCCACCAATCCGGGCATATCCATACTCATAGCATATACACCGTTTACTACAGCGTAGACTGCATAGATAAAGTTTTTAGCAGTATTGTTGTCTATACAGGTGGTCTGCTTTTCTGTAGATTCCATAGTGAATTCCATTTCCGGTTCGGTGATATGGTATTCAGCTTGAACATCCGATGCATAGATATTGTAATCTACTCTGATATCCTCTTTATGATTGTTTGGAATTGCTATAACTGCAGTTGCATCGCGAGGTATTGCGTTGTGTAAGTTTCCGCCATTAAAACTGCATAGTTTTATGTCGTACTTCTTTAAACTGTTGTATATGAAGCGTGCCAGAATTTTATTTGCGTTTGCAAATCCTTTGTCTATATCATCGCCTGAATGTCCACCATGTAATCTATCAACAGATAGTTTTATAAAGAAATAGTTATCAGGTACACTCTCTTTTGAATAGTTGAACTCTATTGTGGAATTAATTCCTCCTGCGCAACCTATAAAGATCTCTCCTTCGTCTTCTGAATCAAGGTTGATAAGCATACTGCCGTTAATCATATCTTTCTCCAGATTTGATGCACCAGCCAAACCTGTCTCTTCCGATACGGTGAACAATGCTTCTATAGGACCATGTTTAATCTCATTGTCGGCTAGAATTGCCAATGTCATAGCTACTCCTATGCCATCGTCTGCACCAAGGGTGGTGCCTTTAGCCTTTAACCATCCATCTTCTATGTATGTTTCAAGTGGTTGTGTCATAAAATCGTGGTCAAGAGTAGCATCTTTTTCGCATACCATGTCTTGGTGTGATTGCAGTATTACAGTAGGTCTGTCTTCATAACCTAAAGATGCAGGTTTGCAGATTAATACATTGCCAACTTTGTCTTGTTTGGCTTTAAGGTTATGCTGTTTCGCAAACTCCATAAGATATTCGCCAATAGCCTCTTCATGTCCTGATGGATGAGGTATTTTACATATCTCTTGAAAGATATCAAGAATGATATTTGTTCGATTTTTGTTATCCATAATGCTAATAAATGTCAATTAGACCCCAAATTTAAGTTATTTGATGAAATAATCGAATAATTATTCGTCAAAGTTGTTTAACTTCGCAGTCGGAATGTGGAAATTGTTGCTGATAGTAGTAGGAATGTTGTTGATAGGCGTAGCTTTTTTGTCTATCAGCATTTGGATTAAACCAAACGGAAAGTTCCCTAATATTCACGTTGGCAAAAATCCGGCTATGCGTAAACGTAAGATAGGTTGCGTGGAGGCACAGGATAAAGCAGCAAGAAAGCAGAACAAAATGGCTGTAAAAGAAAGAAACAATTAAAAATATAATTATGATGTGTAATAAAATTTTTGTAACAGTTATGGCAGCGTTTGCTATGGTTGCATTTACACAATGCACAAATAAACCTGCCGCAAATTCAGTGAATGAGAGTGCAGAAGCTCCTACATTTAATCAGGGCTTGAAGATTGCTTATGTTGATGTTGATTCACTATTGTCAGCGTATCTTTTTTATCAGGATCTGGCTGAACAGATGTTGAAGAAAGAAGAGAATAGTCGTTTGCTTTTAACCGAAGAGGCTGAAAAGTTGCAGAAAGATGTTGAAGACTTCAATAGAAAATTACAGAATAATGTATATTCTTCTCAGGAGAGAGTAAATCAGGAACAGAATCGTTTATTGAAGAAACAGCAGGAATTCGAGGAATTAGAGGCTAAACTCAGTAATGAACTGATGATAGAGAGCAATAAGAATGCAGAAAAGGTTAGTCAGGCTGTAAATGCTTTCTTAAAAGAGTATAATAAGGAGAAGGGCTTTAATCTTATTCTTAGCAAGGCCACCATTATGTTGGCTGATGAAAGCATGGATATAACAGCAGAAGTTATAGCAGGTTTGAATGAAGGATATAAACCAAACAACTAATAATTAGAATAAGAAAGTAGCCCGAGTGTTGTAAAGTACTCGGGCTACTTTTTTTATATATAGTCTGTTTTACAGAACTCCTTTGGATGATGGTAGGGAATAATTCCAAATATCTCTGCGTATAGCCATCTTTAATGCTCTTGCAAAGGCTTTAAATATGCACTCTATTTTGTGATGCTCATTATCACCTTCTGCTTTGATGTTCAGGTTCATCTGTGCAGCGTCGCTTAACGATTTAAAGAAATGCAAAAACATTTCTGTTGGCATATCGCCAATCATTTCACGTTTGAATTCTGCATCCCAAATTAACCAAGGACGGCCTCCAAAATCCAGTACCACCTGGCTCATACAATCGTCCATAGGTAGAGCATAACCGTAACGTTCTATGCCTCGTTTATCGCCTATAGCCTTTTTAAGACATTCGCCTATAACTATGCCGGTATCTTCTATGGTGTGGTGTTCATCTACATTAAGGTCGCCTTTTACCTTTATTTCCATATCTATACCACCATGTCTGCCTATCTGCTCCAGCATGTGGTCAAAGAAACCTATGCCTGTAGATATGTTGCAAGTTCCTTTTCCATCTAAATTGAGAGAGACGAAAATAGATGTCTCTTTTGTAGAACGTTCTGCAGAAGCACTGCGTTCACCGGCAAACAGGTATTCGGCAATTTTCCACCAATCAGTTGTGGCTAATACGCAAACCTGTTTCAAATCTGACGGTAGTTTCTCTGTAGAATCAGAAAAATAGATGGCCTTACATCCTAAATTCTTTGCAAGTTCAACATCTGTAGCCCTGTCACCTATTACAAAACTTTCTGTCATATCGTATTCGTCTGTAAGGTATTGGCCAAACATACCTGTACGAGGCTTGCGAGTAGGTGCATTATCTTCCGGAAAACTTCTGTCTATTAGAATGTTGTCAAAGTTTACTCCCTCTCCTTTAAGAGTCTTTAATATAAGGTTGTGTGAAGGCCAGAATGTCTCCTCGGGAAAACTTTCTGTGCCCAGACCATCTTGATTGGTAGCCATGACAAATTCAAAGGATGTACGTTCCTTTATGAATGACAAGCTTTTAATAACTTGTGGAATGAATTCAAGTTTATCAAGAGAATCTAACTGATAATCTATTGGAGGTTCTACTACAATAGTTCCGTCACGATCTATAAATAATGCTTTTTTCTTCATAGTTGTGGCATATTTGTAAGGCTCTCTATAAGAGTGTTATTCTCTTCCGGAGTACCTATGGTTATTCTTAGTGAATTTCCGCAAAGCGATATGTGGCTTCTGTTTCTAACTATTATTCCGTTATCTACAAGATAGTTGTAAATCTTGACCGCATCGGTTACTTTTGCCAAAAAGAAGTTTGCGTTAGATGGGTAAATCTTTTCGCAGATAGCCAACTTAGAAAAGCGTTCCATAAGTTTTGTACGTTCTTCCAGTAGAGTATCTATCCATTTGGTTATTTTGTCATAATCGGCAAGATGTTCCAATGCTGCAGTTTGCGTAAGTATGTTTACATTGTATGGGTATTTTACCTTATTCATATATGATATGATTTCAGGCGAAGCAAATGCCATACCAAGTCTGATTCCTGCCATTCCCCACGCTTTGGAGAAGGTTTGTAAAACTACAACATTTGGATAAGATTCCAACTGCTCCAGCATTGTCTTGTTATCAGAGAAATCTATGTAGGCTTCATCTACAACCACAATTCCATCAAAATTAACTATGATGTTTTCTACAGTCTCTCTGTTTAAATCGTTACCTGTGGGGTTGTTTGGAGAACAAAAAAACAGTAGTTTGGTGTTGTTGTCTATAGCTTTGAACAGAGCTTCAGTATTGGGCTGAAAATCATCATTCAAAAGCACAGGACGATACTCTATGTCGTTGGTATCGGCACATACTGAGTACATTCCGTATGTGGGTTCTATAGCTACAACATTATCAGTGCCGGGACAACAGAAAATTCTGAAAAGAACATCAATGGCTTCGTCACTTCCGTTTCCTAAAAAAATCTGATCCACATTAACTGACTTTATTTCTGCTATGCGCTCTTTTAGTTGCCATTGCAGTGGGTCAGGATATCTGCCGAACGGATTGTTGAATGGATTTTCGTTTGCATCGAGAAATACATTTGCAACTTTACCTTTGTATTCATCTCTTGCCGATGAATATGGCTTTAATTTTAAGATGTTAGGTCTGACCAACTTTTCTAATGGTTTCATAAGTGTTAAGAATTGATTCTTATGTTTACTGCATTTTTGTGTGCATCCAGACTTTCGCCTGCTGCCATTATCTCTATAGTGGGACCAAGATTATTCAGTCCGTCTTTAGTTAGTTCCTGGAATGTTATTTTTCTTAAGAAACTATCCAGGTTAACTCCCGAATATGCTTTTGCATAACCACTTGTAGGCAGTGTGTGATTTGTTCCGGATGCATAATCGCCTGCGCTTTCCGGTGAATAGGCACCAAGGAATACCGACCCTGCATTAACAATCTGTTCTGCCAATTCAAGATAGTTGTCAGTCTGAATAATGAGATGTTCAGGCGCATACAGATTTGTCATTCTGATTATCTCACTATCGTCTTTAAGCAGAATGAGATGGCTGTGTTCCAGTGATTTTGCTGTTATCTCTTTTCTTGGTAGTTTATTTAGTTGTATCTCTACCTCTTTTTCAATTTTTTCTATAAGTTCTGCCGATGTGGTTAGTAGAATAGATTGGCTATCCATTCCATGTTCGGCTTGTGAAAGCAGATCTGCAGCTATGTATGCAGGGTTTGCATTAGCATCGGCTATAACCTCTACTTCTGATGGACCGGCAGGCATATCTATAGCAACGTCTTTAAGTGATACAATCTGTTTTGCTGCTGTTACATACGGATTACCGGGACCAAATATTTTTGAAACCTTTGGAACACTCTCTGTACCGTATGCCATTGCAGCTATAGCCTGAGAACCTCCAAGTTTGAAGAATCTGTTTACTCCCGCAACTTGTGCAGCATAGAGTATGGCAGGGTTTATATTTCCGTTTTTGTCTGGTGGAGTACAGAGTACTATCTCTGAACAACCGGCTATTCTTGCAGGAATTGCAAGCATAAGTACGGTAGAAAAGAGTGGGGCACTACCTCCCGGAATGTATAATCCAACACTGGTAATAGGTACAGCCTTCTGCCAACAGGTTACACCCGGAGTAGTTTCAATCTTTTTGAATTCCTGTTTTTGAGCGGAATGAAACTTCTCTATGTTTTTTGCGGCAGTTTGTATGGCTGTTTTAAGCTCTTCTGATACTGATTGCGCCGCTTCAGCTAACTCTTTTCCCGATACAGCTAAAGTTTGTAACTCAATCTTATCGAACATCTTTTCGTATTCAAAAAGTGCCTTATCGCCTTCTTCTCTTACTCTGTCCAAAATGGCTTGTACATTATCGTATAAACCCGAAACATTGAGTGCCGGACGTTGTAGAATCTCTTTCCAAATTTCCTCTTTGGGATATCTGTCAATTATCATAATATCATCTTTTCAATAGGTAGCACAAGAATACCTTCTGCACCAAACGATTTAAGTTTGCCAATTATCTCCCAGAAACGTTTTTCGTCTAATACGGTGTGTACGGAACTCCAATCGCCTTGAGCAAGTGGCATTACTGTAGGACTGTTTATGCCCGGTAATACGCTTATTACATCCTGCAGACAATTGTTTGGCACATTCATCATTACGTATTTCTTGTTCTCGGCAGCTTTTACAGCATCAAAACGGAATAGGAGTTCCTCCAAAATAGCTTTTTTGTCTTCGCTAAGTTCTTTGTTACCTATTAGTAATGCTTCTGATTGCATTACAACTTCCACCTCTCTTAAATTGTTACTGATAAGTGTAGAACCAGAACTTACTATATCAAAAATAGCATCTGCCAAACCAATACCGGGAGCAATTTCTACAGAACCGGCTATAACGTGTGCCTCTGCATCAACCCCATTTTTAGCGAAGAAAGATTTAAGAATGTGTGGATATGATGTTGCTATTTTTTTGCCTTTGAACCACTCTATACCGGTGTAGTCAGCAGCATTTGGAATAGCTAATGATAAGCGGCATTTGCTAAATCCCAGACGTTTAATTATATCGGCATTTTCAGCTCTCTCTACAAATTCATTTTCACCAACAATACCTATATCGGCAACGCCACGTGCTACAGTCTGTGGTATGTCATCATCTCTTAAAAATAGGACTTCAATAGGGAAATTGGCTGATTGAGCCAAAAGTGTTCTCTTTGACAAACTTAGTTTAATACCTGATTCTTGTAACAAGGACATTGTCTCTTCGTAAAGGCGTCCTTTTGATTGTACTGCAATTCTTAACATTTTATTATTGTTTTTTTATTATTCCTTATATATAAAAACAGGCTCACCGTAGTATCGGCAAGCCTAATATATTTACACATGACCATCAGCCTACCGATATTATCCGCAGGTATGATGATGGTGATATTTTGCTACTATTGAATTCATTTTGCTGAATTATTGTGATGCAAAGTTATTACCATATTTTTATAGTTGCAAGATATTTCATCTGTTTTTTCAATATTATGCAGTATTTGGGGCTGTTTTGAAATAATTTGTAAATAATTATGCAGTTTTGGGAAATAATACTACCTTTACATTAGAAAACAGATAGTTTATGAATGATATAAAGTTTTCTGGTCAGGAATTGACAGTGAAAAAAGTTATAGTATTGCTTTTAGTAGCTGCATTTGTTTTGGCTTTACTGTTTGTGCGCAGACCTGTCAAAACGGCAAATCTGCCTGAAGAAGTTGCTCAAACAGAGGACTATATCTATTTGTCACCATACGATTCTCTATTCAGAGAATGTGCTGATTCTCTTTATGATTGGAAATTGTTGGCTGCCATAGCATACGTTGAGTCAAAGTTTGATACAACATCGGTTTCGCATAGAGGAGCAGTAGGGCTGATGCAGATAATGCCATCAACATATAAGTCTATGTTAAGAAGAATGGGATTATGCGATACAACTTTGGTTGACTCTCTCCATTTTAGTACAGAAATGAACATAAAAGCAGCTGTCTATTATATGCATAGTTTGAATGACCGTTTCTCTTTTATTAATGAAGAAGAGCGATTGAATTATGTGTTAGGTAGCTATAATGGTGGTTTAAACCATATTTTCGATGCTATGCGTATAGCAAGAAAAAGAGGTGTAAACAGATATAATTGGAATTCTCTTTCGACAGTCTTGTCAAGAATGAACGAAGAGGAATTTTATACAGATAGTGTATGTAAATTTGGTGAATTTGATGCAACCGAAACATTACATTATGTAAATAAGGTGCAAAGAAAATATCACGAATATGTTAGCAAAGACCTGTTGTACCGTGCTACAAACAGGCTTATTGAAAATCAGAAGATAGAATGAGATATATAATAACCATAGATCAAAGAACATCTTCATCTAAAGCATTGCTGTTTGATGAAGATTTTAATCTTGTAGATAGAAAGATTGTTCCGCATAAAAAGTACCATCCAAAAGATGGTTGGGCAGAAGTTGATGCGGAAGAGATATATAATAACGTGTTACTTGCTGTTTCTCAATTAGATATTCCTGCTGATGCAGAACTTTCAGTTTCTTTAGTAAATCAGCGAGAAACCAGTATTATTTGGGATAAGAATACAGGTAAGCCTGTTTATCGTGCTGTTTTATGGCAGTGTCATAGGGGAAGGAAGTACTGTGATGAACTGATAGAACAGGGTTATGAAACCAAGATAAAGGAATCTACCGGACTATTTCTTGATCCGTATTTTTCTGCTAGTAGTGTAAGATGGGTATTGGATAATGTGGAAAGTGTTCGTGAACGTGCAGAAAACGGAAACCTGTTGTTTGGAACAATGGATACCTGGTTAATCTGGAAACTGACAAAAGGCAAAGTACATGCTACCGACTATACCAATGCTTCCAGAACAATGCTATTCAATATAACAGACCTGGAATGGGATGCAGATTTGCTGAAATTGTTCACTATACCACCTGCAATGATGCCGGAGGCAAAACCTTCCGATAGTATTTTTGGAAGTACCGATTTTGACGGATTTCTAAAGGCACCTGTAAAGATAGCCGGTGTGGCCGGTAATTCACACGGTGCATTAATAGGACAGGGATGTCTTGACAGTGGCATGGGAAAAACTACATACGGAACGGGATCTTCTGTTATGTTTAATATAGGTGAACAACCTGTTCAGGCTCCAAATGGAATGGTTTGTTCAGTAGGTTATTCGTTATTCGATAAAACCTATTATGTGCTTGAAGGTCATTCACACGCATCGGGTGTAACTATTGACTGGTTAATAGACAATATGCATCTGGCGGCTGATAAGAGCGAATTGAATGAGTTAGCGAAAAATGCAGAAAACAATGGCGGTGTATATTTTGTACCGGCTTTTTCTGGCTTGGGCTCTCCTTGGTGGTTGTCCGACGCCAAGGCTATGATTACCGGATTAACTCTTTCTACTAAACGTGAACATATAGTAAGAGCTGCATTTGAATCGGTTGCGTATCAGGTGACTGATGTTGTGGAATTGGTTTCAAGAAATTTGGATACACCATTAAATGTTCTTTGTGTGGATGGTGATGCTGCAAGAACAGATTTCTTAATTCAGTTTCAAGCAGATATGTTGGGATTTCCGGTAAGACGACTCTCTTTGGAAGAGGCTTCCGGTTTGGGTTCTGCTATCCTGAACTGCTGCGCTTTAGGTGTGTTTACAACTATAGAGCAGGTGAAAAATATTAGAACCAACAGACAGGTGTTTAATCCGGTAATGAAACCGGAAGAGAGAAATGTCTATCATCAAGGATGGTTGCATAGTGTTCACACACTAATTCTTGGCACAAAACGATAGATTTTATCCTATCTTAAACATACGTGCCATTTCGCGTTTGTCTTCGTTCTCTTTAATAGATTGGCGCTTGTCATATTGGTGTTTACCTTTGGCAAGTGCTATAACCAACTTTGCTAAACCTTTCTCGTTTATGAATAGGCGAGTGGGGACAATTGTAAATCCGGGATTTTTTGTTTCGGCAGCCAATTTTCTCAACTCTTTTTTGGTGAGCAGTAATTTACGCTCTCTTTTTGCGTTGTGGTTGTTATAAGAACCGTAGAAATACTCTGCTATGTGCATGTTTTTTACCCATAGCTCTTTACCAATAAAATAGCAATAGGTATCAACCAGACTTACTTTTGATTCTCTGATAGATTTTATTTCAGTACCGGTCAATACTATGCCGGCACTGAAAGTTTCTATTATTTCGTAATCAAAAGTTGCCTTTTTGTTCTTTATGTTGACATTCGTCTGTTTGCGTATTGCCATCTTTTTGTTATTTTAGAAATCAAATGGAATGCGAGTTTCTACTGCTCCACCTTTAACCCATGTGATAGTGTCTCTAAAGTGATACCAAACAGAATCGTGTGAGGTTACCTGGATATAAATGGAATCAAATTTTGCATTATCAAAATGATTGAAAATTGAATCTCTCCAAATCTGTTCTTCTTCTGAGAATGTGGCATCTCTAAGAGATGACATATCACAACTGATAAGTGATGCGTATTCGTAGTTATTTTCTCTATCGTTGCCAGGTACATTTGCAGATAGTTGTAATATAAGCGTATCTGATTTGAAATCAATTGGATACAGGTGGTACTTGACGTTTTTTGTTTCACTTTGTGCCGGATTGGCGACCGGTAGTATATTTATGAAATGACCATTTGACCATATGTCCGGATACCTAAAACGATTGTCTAATTGCCAAAGGGCAAAGCGGAAATAGTGATTTAAAGTATCAGATGGTGCTACTGAATCAATTTTGGTAATATTAACCTTCTCCATGCTGTTTATGTGGAATTTGCCAACATTGCCAATTGCACTTAATGTCATATTTGCAATTACTCTATCTCCGTTTTGCACATTATATTTTGTTAAATCGCTGGAAGATTTAAAATTGTCAAATACTATTTTCTCTCCAGTGTAGTCTATAGAGAACTCTGCGTTGTTGTCTTTAACTACCACAGTTCCTATTCTGTTAAACTTCTCCATATATGTAGAAGGTTCCAGGGGTTCGCAAGAAACCATAGTAAATAAAATGGTTCCTATACCAATCATTGTCTTTAAAAAATGTCTCTTCATACTTCTTAAAATCTTTCGTGTTATTTTATGGCGCAAAGGTAATACAAATAGCGAGAAAATTCAGTAACTTTGCAAACGATAACAGAAATAGTTTTTTATAAACATAATTTGTTCTATGATTTATTCTCACGAAGTTGAACACATGTGCGTGGTTCAGAAAGGACCAAAGCATGGACCTGCTCCAATTCCGGAGGAAGGTAAGTGGGTGAAAGCCAAAGAGATTAAGGATATCTCAGGTATGACTCACGGTATTGGTTGGTGTGCTCCTCAGCAGGGAGCTTGTAAACTGTCTTTAAATGTTAAAGATGGTGTAATTGAAGAGGCTCTGATTGAGACTATCGGTTGTTCCGGTATGACTCACTCTGCAGCTATGGCTGCCGAAATTCTTCAGGGTAAGACTCTTTTGGAAGCTCTTAATACTGACCTTGTTTGCGATGCTATCAATACTGCAATGCGTGAACTCTTCTTGCAGATTGTTTACGGACGTACACAGAGCGCTTTTTCAGAAGGTGGTCTTGTAATCGGTGCCGGTCTGGAAGATCTTGGTAAGGGCCTCCGCAGTCAGGTAGGTACTATGTACGGTACAAAGGCTAAGGGTGTTCGTTATCTTGAAATGGCTGAAGGTTATGTTAACCGTATCGCTCTTGACAAAGATGATCAGGTTTGCGGTTATGAGTTTATTAACCTCGGTAAATTTATGGATGAGATTAAGAAAGGAACTGACGCTAACGAAGCTTTGAAGAAGGTAACTTCTACATACGGTCGTTTCACAGAAGAGGCTGGCGCAGTTAAATTTATTGACCCACGTAACGAATAAGGAGACACAACTATGATTAGAGAAGTTAAATTCGAATCACAGGATCGTCGTATGAAGCAGATTCTTGCTGCTCTCAACGAACACGGAATCTCCTCAATTGAAGAGGCCAACCAGATTTGCGAAAAGTATGGTATCGATCCATATAAGGCTTGTGAAGAGACACAGCCAATTTGTTTTGAAAATGCTAAGTGGGCTTACGTAGTAGGTTGCGCTATTGCATTGGTAGAAGGTGAAAAGACTGGCGACAAGAGCGCTGTTAAGGCTGCCGAAAATATCGGTATAGGTTTGCAGGCTTTCTGTATTCCTGGTTCAGTTGCTGATGACCGCAAGGTAGGTCTTGGTCACGGTAACTTGGCAGCTCGTCTGCTTAGCGAAGAGACTCAGTGCTTTGCATTCCTGGCAGGTCACGAATCTTTTGCTGCTGCAGAAGGTGCTATCAAAATTGCTGCTAAAGCTGACAAAGTACGTCAGGTGCCTCTACGCGTTATCTTGAACGGTCTTGGAAAAGATGCTGCTCAGATTATCAGCCGTATCAATGGCTTTACATACGTTCAGACAGAGTTTGATTACTATTCAGGTGAACTTAAAGAGGTTCAGAGAATTGCTTATAGCGATGGTCCTCGTGCAAAAGTGAACTGCTATGGTGCTGACGATGTTCGCGAAGGTGTAGCTGTTATGTGGAAGGAGGGTGTTGACGTATCTATCACAGGTAACTCAACAAACCCAACACGTTTCCAGCACCCTGTAGCCGGTACATATAAGAAAGAACGTGTATTGGCTGGCAAACCTTACTTCTCAGTTGCTTCAGGTGGTGGTACAGGTCGTACATTGCACCCAGATAACATGGCTGCAGGTCCTGCATCATACGGTATGACCGACACTATGGGTCGTATGCACTCTGACGCTCAGTTTGCAGGTTCATCTTCAGTTCCTGCTCACGTTGAGATGATGGGCTTCCTTGGTATTGGTAACAACCCAATGGTAGGTTGTTCAGTAGCTTGCGCTGTTGACGTAGCTCAGGCTTTGAATAAGTAATCAATAGGGCTTTAATAGAAAAATCTCCTCATCTTTCTCTAACAAGATGAGGAGATTTCTTTTGTTGTTTATTGTACTATCGGATAATCAAACCAATCAAAGTGGGCCGTTCCTCCCTCTCTTTCTGTATTGTAGGTATATAATCCAACACGACAACCTTTCCAGAATCCGCTTCTTAATGAGAATGTGTTGCCATACGGGGTAAGATCATCTTTGCTTGTTCCGTATGAAAACTGGAATGTATTAAGTGGTGCGTTATATGTAACTGACAAACACACCTCCTGCATATCAATCTCTTTAAGTAGAGTGGCTCTGTTCATGTTGTCAACATAAATGTAGAGTTTGTCGTTTTCTTTAGCTACTCCTATACCATAAAACATGTTGCCTATAGCTAACAGACCTGCTTTTTGTCCATTTTCCATATCTTTTGTATCCAGCAATGTGGTAGCTGTTCCTACAAAACCTGTGCATTTTTGTGTCAGCATATTGCGTGCCATCATCAGCCAGGCAGATTGTTGTGCGTGTATAGACAGCCAACCTTCTTTCTCTGTCAAACTCCATTTTTCATTGTTGGGATTGTGATTCCACTGCCACTGTAATCCTTTTGTGGTGGAATTGAAATCGTCACTGCTTTGCGGTGCATGTGGTTTTATATCCTTAACCTTTATGTTTGGTTTCTTCCAGGCAGCTACAGGTTCGCCTACACCATTTCCATCGTAATCTACTCCTATTACAGGCCAATCTTCTTTCCATGATGCAGGCTGCAGATGTACTACTCTGCCTAATGGGTGTGTCTCCTGGAAATGGTAGAACCACCATTCACCTTTAGGTGTTTGTACCAGTG
Organism: uncultured Bacteroidales bacterium; assembly: GCA_937876995.1. Taxonomy (GTDB): domain Bacteria; phylum Bacteroidota; class Bacteroidia; order Bacteroidales; family Bacteroidaceae; genus Colenecus. The sequence continues at coordinate 15,513 of CALEFD010000032.1, forward strand.
AACCCTGATGCGGACCATTTACATTTGTTGTACCTGTTTCAAGGACGCGTTTGCTTTCATACGGTCCATATATGTCTTTAGAACGCAAAATGGTTTGCCAACCCGATGTTACACCACCTTCCGGAATGCTTATGTAGTAATATCCGTTTAGTTGGTAGAACTTGGGGCCTTCTGCTACAGGGCCTCTATAGACAGTGACACCATCGTCTAACAGTTCTCTGCCATCAGCACTCATTTTGTGAATGATTATAGGACCTGCTCCGTGAAGACTGTGTGCTAAGTAAGCCTGACCATCCTTATCCCAAAGAGGGCAGGGGTCTTCCCATTTTTCTACAGCTTTTACGCAATGCAGTTTGCTCCAGGGACCATGCGGGTCTTTTGCTGTACTCATAAACAAGCCTTCATCCGGTGTGCAGAAATAGACCCAGAATTTTTTGTCGTGATACCTTATAGATGGTGCCCATGAACCTCCGGAATAGTGGTTGTTAGCATCCCAACCGGGTAGATCAAAACGGTCATAAATCTGGCTTATTACAGTCCAATTCACCATATCTTCCGATTCCAGTACCTGCATTCCAATAAAATGGAAGTCAGATGCCACCATATAATACTTTTTACCCACTCTGATAACGTCAGGGTCTGAATAGTCCGAATTGAGTACCGGGTTTATGTATGTACCATCGCCTTGGTCTCCCCATTTTGTCTGAAAATTTGCATCTTGTGCCGATACTTGTATTGTTACAGATACAAGCATCATTGATAATACTCTTGTAAGTTTCATATTTGCACGGTGAATTCAACTTGCAAATGCAACCAGAATTCTGATAGTTGATAATAAATAAAAATCTAGTTTCTTATAGTGGTGTTTATCTCTCTTTAATGAAATCTATTCAAAGTAGTAAACGTATGTATATTGGCTGGTCATTACTATCTCTGCATTTTCGCCACATATTGTATAATACTTGTATGTTTCGTCTGTAGGGAATGTGTATCTAACCTTTTTGTGAACAGCCTGATAATGGTAGTTACCACTTCCTGCATCAATTTCAGAAACTTCTACTACCTCTCCTGTCAACTCTTTGCTGTGTTCGTTTGGAGCACTTGATGCATATACCTTGAAATCAAGATGACTGTCGTTCTTTGACCAAATCTCTATAGAATGAATCTGCTTAAGTGGTTCTGTTGAGTACATATACCAAGGACCGGTTGATTTCAATACTTGCCAAGAATAATCGTATGCTCTTTCAAGATTTGTGAATCTAACCTTACCCGGACTGAAATCTATTATATATTCATTGTCAGTACCTTCTATGTATTCACTTTCCATACTGCCAAAGCAGTCGTGAGCAAACCACCATACTTCAGGCAGTCCTACTTTCTTTTCAAAGGTGGAATATTCATCAAACACCAGACAATGTCCATCTGCCGGAACAGGTTTAATGTGCAGAAAATAGTTCATTGGCTCAAGACCACTCTCCACCACAACACTCCAGGTTCCGTCACCATTATCTATGGCAGTACAAGGAGTTGCTTCGTATTCAATTTCCGGATTGCCGTCTTCATCAAATTCTCCTGCATATCCGGTCAGATAACAATCGTATCCTATAGCATTATCTACTGCATTCCAGATAGCGGTAAAACCATTCTTTGCATCATTTACAGATATTTCGCAAACAACTGGCTCTACATCTGCAACTTCCCATCCACCAACCGAAAATTCGGTCATACCTCCTTCGTTGAATGTGATACTCTTATTTTCTGCTGCCAGATTTACCTCCCTTCTCAGATTGATTTCTCCATCTTCATTCTCAATGAAAAGATCAATGCTGAATTCATCGGTAAGTTCGCCTGAATAGGTTCTTATCCAAAGATCTGCAGTGCCATCTTCTTTAACAGAAGTGGCTTGAGGGATTATAATAAATTCTGCATTTCTCTCCGGCATTTCTTCAAAATCGTTTGAAGGTTCCATCATTTCCATGTGAGCATATTTTTCCAGCAAGTAATCGTAAACAATATTTATGCTCTTGCTAAAACTCTGTCCCGGTTTGAATACTGCTTGGTTAATAGTCTTGCCTTTGTATTCATCTAATCCGGTGAGAGTAATCTTTACAATAGTTCCCAAACGGGCAAATTGAAGAGTTGCTTCGCCCTGCATCTGTCCTGTTGTTATAATAGGCTTAGATACCAACAGATCTGATTCGGAATCGAAAGAAGTTGCAGAAGGCGATTGGATGTCACTAAATCCCATCTCTACTAAAAAATGTGGTTTAAGGTATTCTCCTGTATATCCAAATATTTTGCTCCAATTTTGGTATTCGTAGCTTTCTGTATTCTCCCAACTATTAATGTATGCGTATGACCATGGGCTGTAGGTGGCTACGTATGCATATTCATCTTCCGATTGTCCGTATGTATAAAGTTCTACCTTAAATGATGCTTTTCCATCTACAATATCATCATCTGTAAGATTTTCTGAATAATAATCTTCTACATCGCTATATTCTTTTGAAGTATTGTGCTCGTGTAAGGTTATAAAGTCTTCTGCTTCCCAACTGCTTACATAACCTCCAACTACCGGAATTATAGTTGTTTTTGTATCAGTATTGAAAGCATTCAATATTACCTGATGAGTTCTGTTTTCTCCATCAGGACCTACAAGAGAATTCTCTTTGTCGCAACTGCTGATAACCATTGCTGCAATGGCAATCATACTGAAAAGAACTGTTTTTTTCATAATCGGCCTTGTGTTAGAATGTTCCTCCATTAATAATATCACTATTTGCTATGTTGTCGCCTGCAGCGCCCTCTTCTCCATAATTTAATTCTCCTTCGTCTTCTGTGGTGTTTACAGAATCGTCCTCATTAACCGGAGGTGTTAAAGTGGTAAAGGATATTTCATTTGCTTTGCCATATACAACGCCTTGATTAGTTAAACCAAACACAATGAATCTGTATTTGGTTTGGGTGGCTAAGTTATTTAATGTAATTAGAGTTTGGTTATTGCTTTGTGTGGAAAAACTCTTTAATCCTTCAACTTCTGCACTGATAAGCGATGAAAGTTGAGATACAGTATCGTTAGAAAGAAAACCATACCAGGTGTCGGTTGATGTTCCATTGTGAGAAACTCTAATGATTGCCGATGTGGTGTCAATTTCTACTGTTTCTAATGTAAAAGCCAAATCATTGTTTAATGGGATTTCAACAACAGGTGGATTTTCATCGCATGCGGATGCAAGTACGATGATTGAACTAAGAAATAGATAAAATAACTTCTTCATATTATTAAAGTGTTAGAATTATTTATGCAAAGAATTATTGTAAATGAATGTGCGAATATATGTAAACTTATAGTTATTTCCTAATAATCAGCAATAAAATAAGACTGCGCTCCAAATAGAACGCAGTCCTGTGTTTTATTACTTCTAAGTAATTTAGAAACTGAAAATGTTGAAGAATCGTTTAATTTCTATTTTAATTAATTAGAAGTTGTAGTAAATACCTATCTGACCAATATAAGCACCTGCTTGTGCGGTGAATTTGCCATCGCCAACGTTTGAATAACCTATCTTACCCAAACGAGTAGCAAGAGTAATCTTTTCGTTGCACTGGAATGCAATACCCGGCTGAACACCTAAAAAGAAATTGTTGTTGTCGTCATTTAAATTAAATTCAGCACCTGCATCTGCAAAGAGAGAAATGTTTCCAAATGACATAAATACATAACGGAAGTAAGGAGCAACTAAGTATAGGTTTTTCTTAGTTTTGTTGTCGCCTACTACAACTTTTGAGTTGTCCATACTCAATGCGATACCAACACCCATATTGTCTGCAAAATTGTAACCAAACTCAGGAGCAAAGATAAATTCAGAAGCTTTAATTTTAGTGTCAAGTTCTTTGTCTTTGCTGCTTTCAAAACTGATAGCACCACCAGCCCAGAACTGAGCGTTTGCGTTGATTGCAAATAAAGCAACTACTGCTGCCAAGAAAATCTTTTTCATAATCATTTAAGTTTTAAGTTTAACAATTGATTCTTCTTTTCTTGTCTGTTTCCGGGTGCAAAGTTAATGCTTTATTTTAAAACTGTAACTTTTTAAATAGAATTATTGTAAAAATATATAATGTTGATTGTTGTTTGCTTACGTTTTGTTAGATTTGCATAGGAAATAATAACATTATGAAAATTGTATTGTTGGTTGTAGGTAGAACGGTGGAAACTTGGCTGAAAAACGGAATAGATGATTATGTATCCCGTTTAGGTCATTTTGTTCCTTTTGAAATGCAGGTAATCCCGGAATTGAAAAATACAAAAAGTATGGATACTCTCACGCAGAAGCAGAAAGAGGGTGAACTAATACTTAAATCATTCCAGGCAGGAGACCATATAGTCCTGTTAGACGATAAAGGCGCGCATTACACTTCCGAAGAACTTGCAACCTGGGTAGATAAGCGAACTATGCAATCAAATAAAAGAGTGGTGTTTGTTATAGGAGGACCGTATGGTTTTTCTAAAGAGGTATATGCCAAAGCAAATGAAAAATTATCGCTTTCTAAAATGACCTTTTCGCACCAGATGGTAAGGTTGATATTTGTTGAACAACTATATAGGGCATATACTATTATAAAAGGTATCCCTTATCACCATATTTAATATTCAATTTCAAAGGCAACAGGCAGGTGGTCGCTATATCCATTCTGATATCTGTAACCATTGAAATTTCTAAATGGTTTTTTACCGCCATATTTTTTGTCTTCTTCCAGTAGAAAATCAAAATTACAGATTCTTGCGTTAGTGGCGGAAAGACACCCTAATTCATTGGTGAAACTTGCGGATATAATAAATTGGTCGTATGTTTCCCACTCTCCATTATATCTGTAGCTTCCATCTGTACATTTATCAAGTATGGTTACCAACGTGCGGTCATTGTAATGATATGCTCCGGTAGAAGGCTTTGCACTTAAAACGTCTCTTACTGCAGGCGATTCTGAACCATCGTTCAGGTCGCCCATGATAATGATGTATGGTTTGCGTCTATCGTTATAAACCTTTGTTATAGATTCTTTCAATACTGTGGCGGCTTTTTTTCTAAGTGGGTTAGTCTCTTCAACTCCACCCAATCTACTTGGCCAATGGCAGACATAGATATCTATGGTATCGCCGGAAACCACACGTCCTGTGACGTGCAGAATATCTCGTGTGGTACTGCCGTTTATATGACTTATGTCAACACTTAATGATTCTGATTTGATAATTTTGAAATAGTTGCGTTTGTAGATAAGTGCTACATCTATACCACGTTTGTCTTTTGATTGTGTTATGGTGTATTGATAACCAATATGTCTTAGTGGGGAACGCTCTATTAAATCTTTTATCACCGTGTCATTTTCTACTTCGCATAAGCCAATTATTTCAGGGGCATTGTCTTTGTCTATGGCAACTATGGTTTTGGAGATGTTTTGAAGTTTATCCCAATATTTGGAGCTATTCCAATGCCTCTCTCCATTAGGTGTGAATTCGTCGTCGTTAGTGAGAGGGTTATCTACTGTGTCGAATAGGTTTTCTACATTGTAGAATGCTACTGTCATACTCTCTTGTGCCAACATAGTGGCACTATAAAAACAAGCTGTAATAAAGAGAGAAATAAGTTTTTTCATGATTTATGTGTGATTTAAATATGTTTTATTCTGATTGATAACAACCTGCATCCGATGGGGCGTCCATAGGTCTGGTCCTGCCATTTATATCGGTTGTAAAGTGTTGTACATATATGTTGTCTGCAATTCCGCGTGCCGTAGATAGTGAATCAAGTTTGAAATTATAACTGTAATCACCATCGGCAATATGTTTAAACTGTTTAATGCCCCATATTGGGTTCTCCGGATTGTCAAAAACGCATTTTTCAAATGCTTTGTTTGTTGTGTCGGATGTCAAAACCAAAGAGTGGGAGATTTTGTAATCTGCCACAGCAATAGTGTCTCCGTTGATAGAATCGGATAAAGATGTTGCAAATTCGTTGCGTGAAGTTCCTGTTATAATACAGTTTGTAAATTCTGCATTTTGCAGAGGGTATGGGTGTTTATTACCTTTGTTTGTAATGGCTACGGATTCGCTACGACTACCCCAAAGATAAAAGTTGGCAATGGTGCAGAATGTGAAGTTGTGTCTGCCTCCATTTATGTTTATGCAGTTGCCTCCGGCGTTTACTATCAGAGAATTGCCAAAAGTGGTGTAGCAGTTGTTTAACTCTAATAGATGGCCTGTAGTATTCTGTATTTTAGAAGATAGAACGGCAATCTTTAGCTCTTCTACATTGGAACTATCTGCTTTTATGCCATACTTGCCATTTCTTATATCGCAAAATTCAAAATTGTTGCCAAAACTTTCTGTAGTAAGATGAATGCCTTGCCATTGGTCGGAAAGTTGGTCGTATGGTAAATCGTCAAACAGATTATCGGTTCTACCACCTCTGAATTCAATAATACTGTCGTTGTTGCCTATGGCGGTAATTTTTCCCTTTACAGTCAATCCTGCATTTTTATGAAAGTGCAGTTTGCTTCCTGCAGCAATTCTAAGTTCTGCATCTGCTGCAACAACCAAACTATCGTAGATGTAGAAAGGATATTCCGATGTAAATAGGGTGTCGGAAGTGATGGTTTTACCTTTTAGTATAATTACATCCTGTCCGTATGCAATTATTTGTACCTGTTGTTGAATACCGCTTTCAAGTATAAAAATCAGGGAATCTGTTACAGGGGTAGGTGCTGCTATATGCTGTTGTTTTAATGTGGCGGAAATAAAACAGTATGCACTGTCATTGTCTCTTATCTCCATATCGGAAAACGTAGTCCCGCTATTGCCGTCCATATTTATTTTGAATGGACTGCCGTTTCCACCTGCCAGATAAGCATCGAATTTAATTCCATACTTGTTCTTGTTGTAAATAACCAACTGGTTTGTTGGTGTACCTATAGTGGTAAAAACTGTATCGAAAGAGATAGTGTCTTCAGAAAATCCAAGTTTGAAGTTTGGACTGCTTGAAGTGTGGTAATCGTCTGTGCATCCTGTTAAGGAAAATAGTACTGACGAAACTAAAACAACGATGAAATATTTTATCGTTTTCATATCTATCTTGGATATTTATTTCAAAGGTAGTAATAATATAAAGATGATATGGCTGATAAATGCTATTTTTTTGCAATAATTTAGTACTTTTGCGTTTTGAATGCGGATATGTTTTCTGCGTGTAACATAATATGTTTAGTGTATGTGGAGAAAATTTTGCGGCTTAATGCTGAAAATGTTGGGTTGGAAGGCCGGTGAACCAATTGTTCCGGAGCAGAAGTGTATAATTCTTGGTGTACCTCATACATCGTTTTGGGATTTCATAGTGTCATATTTCTATTATACGTCAGTGGGTGGAAAAGCTCGTTGTATGATTAAAAAAGAGTTGTTCTTTCCTCCATTGGGATGGATTTTAAAGGCTATGGGCGGTATTCCTGTTGATAGAAAGAATTCTACAAACCTGATAAGAAGCATTATTGCAAATGCAAAGGAATATGATACATTCCATATAGCAATTGCGCCGGAGGGTACCAGAAAGGCTGTAAAACGTTGGAAAACAGGATTTCATACAATTGCCAGACATGCCGATATGCCTGTTTATTTAGGATATTTTGATTGGAGTAGAAAAGTAGTTGGTCGTGGTCAGAAGTTTGAACTTACCGACGATGCTGTTGCCGATATGAAACGTATTCAACAGATATACGAAGAGATGAATTTGGGTGCAAAGCATCCTGACCAATATGTAACACAATAAACAGCGCAGAATGGTTTACAAAAGAAGATTTAATACACTTGCAGAAGTATTTGAATATTCTACATCAACGTACGCAACAAATCAAGTTTCATCGTTTGTAGATGGGGAACAGAGTTATACATACGCACAGTTCAGAGACAGGTGTGAACATCTTTCCCGTCTGCTTTCAACTTTTGGAATAGGTGCATACGATAAGGTGGCAATTCTGTCCGAGAATATGCCGAATTGGGCTGTTGCATTTTTTTCTTTGACAGCATACGGCAGAATAGCTGTGCCAATGTTGCAGGAATTATCGTCTAACGAGGTTACAAATATCATAAACCATTCAGAATCGAAAGCCATCTTTGTTTCCAGAAAACAACTTGGCAAGTTAGATGAAACTGTTGTTGAGAAACTGAATTTGGTTATCGATATAGAGACATTTGAATTTATCAAGGTAAAAGATACATCATATACCTGCGATGGTAGAGTTACCATTCCAACACCTTTGGATACTGCGGCTATAATCTATACATCGGGAACAACCGGAAATGCAAAGGGAGTTATGTTGTGTCATAGAAACTTCTGTGCTAATATTCTGGAGGCCTGGAAAGCATATAAAATTAACAAACGTGACATCTTTATGTCTATATTGCCAATAGCTCACACTTACGAAATGAGTATAGGTATGCTCTATCCGTTTGCTATGGGTTCCAAGGTCTGTTATTTGCAAAAAATGCCAACTCCAACTGTTTTGGTAACTTCTTTGAAAAAGGTTCGCCCAACTGTTATGCTTTCTGTGCCTTTGATAATTGAGAAGATGTATAGAAACAGTGTTGTGCCTACTATAGAGAAGAGTAAGTTCCTGCAATATTTACAGAAGAATATTCCATGGTTGTTGTATCTGTTGGTAGGAACAAAACTTAAAAAGACCTTTGGCGGACGTATAGGCTTCTTTGGTATTGGTGGAGCAAAGTTAGATCCTACGGTAGAAGCATTCTTAAAGAAAGTTCGTTTCCCATACGCAATAGGATATGGTCTTACAGAAACAGCTCCGCTAATATGTAACGCCAGCCCATTTAAGACGGCTGTAGGCAGTACGGGTATTGCAGCATACGGTGTGCAGATTAAATTGGATAATGTTAATCCTGAGACAGGTGTTGGTGAATTGGTAGTTAAGGGCGATAATGTTATGCTGGGCTACTATAAAGACTACAATCGTACTAAAGAGGTGCTGTCTAAGGACGGATGGTTCCACACAGGCGATTTGGCGTCGGTAGATAAAAAGGGCAAATACTATATAAAGGGCCGCATGGGAACGGTTATTATTGGTGCATCGGGAGAAAATATATATCCGGAAGAGATTGAAAATGTTATCAATAATATAGAAGATATTACAGAATCTCTGGTTGTTCAGAGATCCGGTAATTTGGTGGCTTTGGTAAGATTCAATGAGAATATAATTGATTGGGATTTGGAAGGTCAGGATAAATTTATTGATGATCTGGAAGCAAAGAAGAAGGCTATTTTGGAGATGGTTAATTCAAAAGTAAGCAGATTCTCAAAGATTAATTCGGTAGAGATACAAAAGGAACCTTTTATAAAGACTGCAACCCATAAGATTAAAAGATTTTTGTACGAAAAGAAATAATTTTTCCAATGAGCAATAATACAAATAGAGAGCACTTTAGCAGCCGTCTTGGCGTGTTGCTTGCAATGGCAGGCGGATCAATAGGTTTAGGTAATATGTGGCGTTTCCCATATTTGGTGGGTAAAAATGGTGGTGCTGCATTTATTTTGGTCTATTTGGTGTTTGTGGTGTTTCTCTGTTTGCCTATATTGGTCTCCGAATATGCATTGGGACGCCGTACCCAGAAAAATGCTTTTGGAGCTTTCAGAGCATTGTCGGAAAATAAAAAATGGAGCCTGATAGGTATTTTTGCTGTTAGTGCAGCTGTATGTGTTCTGTCGTTTTATTGTGTTGTGGGCGGTTGGTCTGTAAAGTATTTGTTAGAGGCATTATTGTTCAAAATGCCAATACTTGATTCTGAATATTTCGGTAGTTTTATATCATCAAGTTGGTCACCGCTTATCTATACATTGATATTCCTTGGTATGACAGGAGGCGTGTTGGTGCTTGGAATACAAAAAGGTATAGAGCGCTTTTCAAAAGTGATGATGTTACTGCTCTTTGTGTTGATAGTCCTTATTGCAATACGTTCTGTAACTCTTCCGGGTGCAGCGGAAGGAATAAAGTATCTGTTTGTTCCGGATTTAAGTGCATTAGACGGTAAAGCGGCTCTTGAAGCATTGGGGCAGTCATTTTTCTCATTGAGTATAGGTTGTGGAACAGTACTGACATACGGTTCATACGTTAAGAAAGAAGAGAATATAGTAAGTACATCTCTTTTAGTGGCATTGTTCGATACTACGTTTGCATTGATTGCCGGATTGGCTATTATTCCGGCAGTGTTTGCTATAGCCTATATGAACGGAGTAACGCCGGAAATAGGAGCGGGTCCGGGATTGGTGTTTATTACTCTGCCGGCAGTCTTCAATGAAATGCCTATGGGTGGATTTATTGCAATTTTGTTCTTTATGAGCCTGTTGATTGCTGCCATTACATCGGCGATATCTTTAATGGAGACATTTGTTACCTACGAAATAGAGGAGTGGAAAGTAACAAGAAGCAAGGCTGTAAATATTGCCTTTGCAATATGTTCTGTGCTGGGTATATTCTGTTCGTTGTCTCAAGGAGTATTATCTAACGTAAAATTGTTTGGACTTAATATATTTGATTTCTTTGATAAACTTTCTGCTAATGTCCTGATGACAGGCGGTGGATTGCTTCTGGTCTTATTTGTAGGCTGGTCTATGAAGAAAGAAGATTATATAGACGAACTGAGCAACGGCCATACCAATGGCATTCCGGCATGGTTGCTATCTACAATATACTATTTGGTTAAGTTTGTAGCACCTATTACTATAATAGTAGTGACTATCGCAAACTTTATCCTTTAGCAAATAGCTTTCTAAGGGTAAAGTAAATAGCTGCCTCTATTTTGAATAATCCAAATAATCTGAAATAGATATATCCGAATTTGCGACCTAATTTTTTAGGTAACAAAGCCGGTTCTATAGTGCTGTAGCAGTTCCTGATGATATATTTTATGGTTCTTTCATCGCTTTTGTTTAACTGCTTGTGGTAATCTCTGTAAAGTCCGTATGTGCCAACAAAGTTTTTCCATCGTTCACATTCAAACAGTGCAATGATACTTCCGTTCTGTTTCTCTTTAATCAATGTGTTTTTCATACTGATGTTGGCTTCCAACAAGTCAAATCGTCTGATAGAAATTTTATGCGTCATTTCTTCCTGATGCTGTCTGTAATAGTAGATGCCATTACAACTCTTGATGTTTCCTGAATGCAGATAGTGGATGCGAGTAGTGTTGTCGTCGCTATATAATCTGCAACTATCATCAAATGGATAGTCTCTGTAAAGTTCAGATCTGCACATATACAATCCGTGGATAGACCAATCTAAAGATAAACGAAAAGCCTCTTCGCCACTCCACTCATCTTTTTCTGAACGCATAGGATATGCCTTTTCTGTATTGTCTTCGTTGTTGAAATAGGTCAATGTGAATAGTACCGTATCGGTCTCTTTGTTATTGTCCAACACCTCTACTGCGCGTTCTATAGCATCTTCTGATAGCCAATCATCGCTATCTAATACGGTTATATAATCGCCTTCGGCTACTGCAAGCCCCTGATTACGTGCTTTTGCCTGTCCTGAATTACGTTCCATCCGCAAAACCTTGATTCTACTGTCTTGAGCGGCATACTCTTTGATAATAGAATAGGTGTTATCTGTGGAAACATCGTCAATACAGATAATTTGCAAATCTTTATGGGTTTGCATTAGAAGAGATTCAATGGCTTTCGCTATATATCTTTCTGAATTGTAGGCTGCCATTAAGACAGATACTTTGCTCATAATCTGAATTTTTTCTTTATTTTTTCAAATATAATATGTAGAAACGTAGTATGTTTCTGAAGATAGTAAACAGATACCAATCCCGATATTACAAAAAGAATAGAACCTGTTATCCAGTATGCCCAACCTTTTAAAAATATAGTTGCAATAATAGAACATAAAATAAATGGTAACTGTATGAAGAATATCTTGTATGTTAATGTTGATGATGTAAATCCATACCTTTTCCCGGTTATAATCCACACCATAATCCAATCGAACAGACCTGCAAATGCAAGTGCTATACCTGTATATTTTAATCCGCCAAACTTGAATCCTAAAATTACCGAACCAACCAATACTGCATCGTATAGGAATTCCTGAAGTAAAAATGTTTTGGAATCGCCTTTAGCCAATGATATGTATGCAGCCGGTTGAGTCATGGCTTTGGTAGCTAAACTTAAAACTGCAAACTGTGCCATTGGGACGGCACCTGCAAATTTTGATGTGGTAAAGACTATAATCAGGACAGGAAGGAAGATGATAAATGCTACTATCATAGGTGATAATAGTAGCGATGTAACCTGTATCTGATGATTTGCCAACAGGTTAATCTCTTCTTTGTTGTTGTTTACAGATGATAGTCTTGGAAAATAATCGGCCTCCATAGCAGAAAAGACAAACATTCCCAAATATGAAACAAGCAGATAGCCGGCGCTATAAGTACCCGTTATTTCAGCATTGCCTTTGTTCATAAGGTAGTTGGCAATGATAGATAAGGCACCTGCACCAAAGAAAGAGGCCAACGTAAAATATACACCTAGTTTAATGGTGTCAATACCTTCGTTAAGAATCCTCTTTTTGAAACTGATTCTGTAAGGAAATGCTTTGAAAGAAAAGTAGCAAGTTACCACAAGTGATGCAAAAGATACTAATACCAATGACGGTACAAGTCCCAAAAGTTTGAATTTCCAGAAAAGGGGTATGGAAATGCAGAATGTAGTAACTACGGTTATAAGCTGTGCAACAGCAATCTGCTTTAATTTTCGAGTTCCTTTCAAGATGGCGGTTTCGCATCCGTTGATGGCAGAGAAAGCAATAATTGGTGATAATAAGATAAATGCCAATGTGTAGCCTTTGTCGCCATCGAATGACCATAGACTGAATAGTTTGGAAAAGATTAAGCAGGTTAAAAATCCGAATATTGCAGTAATAAGTCCCCAACTTCTTAACATACATATAGCATTGTCAGCCTGTTGTTTATCTTCTGCATCGTAATATTCTGATATCTTTTTTACTGCGCTGAATGAGAGCCCTAAATCGGTCGTGCTTTTTACCCAGTTCAGAGTTCTGTTGTATGTTTCATTAAGACCAAAACCTGTTGTGCCAAGCAGTGTCGCCACTAATTTTGTGCGAATAACAGTAATCAGTGTTACAATTCCTTGTACACCGCCAAAAAGCCCTGTATATTTTATAATCCTGTCGTAGGAATTTTGTCTCTCTTTCACAAATGCGAAGATAGTGATTTTTTTAACACTACTTTGTTGGGATGAATAGTTTATATGTATAATTGTTGCCTTTTTTTTCAATTTTGATTAATTTTGCACAGATTTTTTTTCGAGAGAATATTATGTACGAACATCTACTTCAGTTAGATACGTTAAATATGACTTTTAACCGATTCGGTGCTAAACTGATAGCGTTATTTCTCGCTTTTGTTATGTATGGCGTCGCTCTCGGTATGAAACCTCATTTCTTTAAATCAATCTTTTACAAACCTCGTTCGTTGTTTATAGGATTGTTGTGTCAATGGCTTATACTGCCATTAATAACATTTGTCATAGTGGTACTTGCTAAAGGTTTTATCACTCCTATGGTAGCAATGGGTTTGTTGTTGGTTGCCTCTTGTCCGGGTGGTGCGGTATCTAACTTTATGGCTTCTCACGCTAAAGGTAATCCGGAATTGTCTGTAACAATGACAACTATAACTACTATAGCTGCTCCTATATTCACACCTTTGAATTTTGCTATATGGGGTGGACTATACGTAAAATATTTTGCTGCATCGGCAAGTTCGGTATTAAGGACTCTTGCTATTCCTACAGAACAACTGTTTATAACTGTTATAGGCGTAATAGGAATACCTGTTTTATTGGGCCTGCTTACCACAAAATATGCTCCTAAAGTATCGGAGAGGTTAAAGGCAGTAATGCGTTATCTGTCTATACTCTGTTTTGTGGCCATAGTGGTAATTCTTATGCTTGATAATATTCAGCTTTTTAAGCATTACATCAAGTATGTTTTTGTGATAGTGTTAATTCATAACCTCTTGGCATTGCTTATAGGTTATATCGCATCATCAATAGGCAGAATCTCTGTTAAGGACAGACGAACACTCACTCTTGAAATAGGTATTCAGAATTCTGCATTGGGACTATTGTTGCTTTTTAATACCAATATCTTCCCGCAAGAATTGGCTAATGGCGGTATGGCATTTGTAACTGCCTGGTGGGGTATATGGCATATTATTTCGGGTTTGATATTGTCAACCTGTTTCAGAATTTCAAAAAGTAGAAATCTGAAAAGTAAGTAAATTAGAAATTAATTATGGGAAAAAAGATACAGGATGCCGGAATCAGCTACTATTTTCTTAAAGAATTTTGTGTTGATCCGATATTGAGAAGCTCATATAGTAAGTATCAGATAGAGGGTATGGAAAACCTGCCCACCGATGGTAGCGTTATTTGGGCAACCAATCATAGTAATGCATTGATGGATGCATTGGTTTTGTTGGCTTCTACCAGAACTCCAAAAGTATTTATAGCAAGAGCTGACATCTTTAAGAAGAAATTTATAGTCGAAATTCTGACATTCTTAAAGATTATGCCCATTTACAGAATACGTGATGGATTCGATTCTGTAAAAAGAAACGATGCTGTCATAGAAAAAGCTGTAGATGTAATGAGTAGCGGAACTCCGCTTATAATATTCCCGGAAGCAACCCACAGAACAAAACATTCTCTGCTAAAATTAAGCAAGGGGATTTTCCATATAACCATCTCGCTATACGAAAAGAGTAAAAATGGAAAACCTGTCTATATACAACCTATAGGTATAGAGTATGGTGATTATTTCCGTTTTCGTTCTACTGCATTGGTGCGTTATGGCAGACCTATAAACGTAACCGAATTTTTAGATAAGAACAGTGAACTTACACAACCTGTTCAGATGCAGATGCTCAGAGAAGTTCTCACAGAGAGAATGGCGGAACTTATTGCATACGTTCCCGATGACGAAGATTACGATGCAATTTGGGAATATGCAAAGGTGCATACCAATAACAAGAACAGTTTTAATACAACTATAGAGAAGATAGAGAGTAAAGAGGGAAAGAAACTGAAAGGCTTAATGCGCAGGCAGGCAGTTAACAGATATTTTATAGATTCTATACTCACTTTGAAAAAAGAGAAACCGGAAGAGGCTCAGAAAGTGTTACAACAGACAGAGGCTCTGCGATTGTGGCGAATACAGAATGGAATATCTGTATATTCTGTTTCAAGCGACAATATCAAGAGAGATGTAACGGTAAAATCGTTGCTAACTCTAATAGGAATGCCTTATTATCTTTTCTCTATGGTGGCAAGTCTGTTAATTTGGTTGCCTTCTTTGCTGATTATAAGTAAAATTAAGGACGATGCATTCTATAATTCGGCACGTTTCTGTGTAAAGCTGGGTACATATCTGCTTACTTTGATAATTTGGGCTATAATCTTCTTTAATCTGTTTACAGCTCCATGGGCAGCAATTGTAGCTTTACTTGCTGTGGTGCCGGCTCACTCTTACTTTATAGAGTTTAGCGAATATTTGCGCAAATGTGTTTCAGACTGGAGATGGTTGCTAAAACGTAAGAAAGCGCCAAAAGCATAATTAGGAAGTAGAGATAAACTGATATAAAAATAGGTCTTCATTTGAATGTGAAGACCTATTCTTTTCTCGATGAAATTTATTATTCAGCCCAAGGCATCCATTTTTTGTAGTCAACGTCTTTAAGAGTTTCGTCAACGTGAGTTACTATAGTGTTAGCCTCTTTACCAAGCAAGAACTTATCTACAAAGGCTTCTACTTCAGGATACTGACTCTTTGGAAGAGCGCAATGTCCGTGACCACCTTGTATAGAATAACCCATTCTGTCTTCAATACCAAACTTCTTCCAAACTTCGCGAGCTGCAGCACTTGATACGTAGTTTGATTCTTCTGCTAACCATTCGTAGTCAGGATTTCCTAAAACCAAAAGTGCGCGTGGGCAGATAAGAGCTGCCAATTCGTGATGGTCCATAGGAAGACGAGCTGTGTTTTCGCCTGCATATTCGCGTAAGCTCTCCATAAACCAAGAGAAGTTTGTGTTACCCAGTGTCTCTACGTGACCTAATGTTTCTGAAACACGCCAAGCGTCAACACCACCGCCACCCGGTTCCTGGGCGATAGTCAGAGCAATACGTTCGTCAAATGCGCCACAGTAAAGAGCCATTTTTCCTGCGTATGAGCAACCTGAAACTGCAAGGTGCTTAAGATCTATCTTGCTAACATCTGTACCTACTATTTCCAAACCGTCAATGATACGGCTCAATGCCCATGGCCATACACTGTATGAACCATTCTCTACAAGTTCAGGATATAGTTTGTTGAAAGGCTCGTTGCCACGCTTCTGTGTGTGTGACATAACCTGACCAAACTGCCATGAAATCTGAGCAATATTACGTTCGTTAAATATCTGTGCAGGGAGACTGCCGGTGCCGCCGCCACCCATACCGATGATTGCTGGGAACGGACCATCGCCTTCCGGATATTTTATGTTAGCTGTAATGGTAAGTGTGTTGCCGTTTACGGTTACGTCAACAATAAGCTTGTTACCATCCATTTTTGCCTGAATGTTTTCTCTTGGAGTCATTGGTTTTAGACCAAGTTCATAATGTTCAAGCTCTCTGATGATTTCAGCTCTACGTTTTTCCCACTGTTTGAATTTCTTTACCTGTTTAGTGCTGTTTGAAAATTCGAATGGGTTTGGAAGGGTTTTGATTACAGGAGCTTCTTCTAATGTCGGGAAGTAAGGTGCTTCATATTCTGCACCGGTAAATTCAACGTCGTAAACTAAAGGAATCTCCTTTTTTGCAAAGTTTGGCATTGCTACGGCAAGTGCCAATGTGAATAAGCCTAATCGTTTCATTTTATGTAAGTTTTAGTTAGTACTCTCATTATATATCTGTATTAACAATGTGCAAAGAAACAAATAATGTTTTTATTGTCAAAACATATTTATAAAAAAAAGACAGCTGTTATGCTGTCTGTGTAGTGCCTACGGGAATCGAACCCGTATGCCAAGATTGAGAATCTTGTATCCTAACCGTTAGATGAAGGCACCATCTTTTCTATTTTGCTGCGCAAAGGTACTGCTTTTTTTTATAATGCCATATAATTTGCCACTTTTTTATTATCTACGCGAGGAAAAAATATTTTTCTCCCAAGAAAAGTGAATTACAATATTTAAGCTATTTTGCCAGTTTTAAGTTCGTTCTTAAGAAAATCATAAACATACAGAGGACTTTGATGAAATAGTTGTGCGTTGTTATTTTGCAAACGCAAATAGGTGTCAGAATTAATAACAATAGAAAGAGCTTGTTCCATTGTTAATTCCGAATTATCTTCCATTAATAATGAAGCAAGGTTTTTTGTCATATCCATTTTCATTTGTTCCTGTATACTCATAATTTCTTTAATAGTTTTATGGCTTTTTCTGTTCCAAAGAAGTATTGATAGGTAATACCCTTCATGTGACGCAAGTTTTTTACAAGGGTAGGTAAATCAATACTTTGTATTTCATATTTCCAAAGTTGAACACCCACACGGTCGTTTGCTATCGGGCCAAATACAATGTCAAAATTATGTGCAGGTTTAGTCGTTTTGTTTCTGCGATTTAAAAGAATGAATTCAGCCCATTCTTCGGAATATCCATCATATTCTTTAAAACTTAATTTTTTAAATAGTGATTCATCTACCTCAAATGCTAAAACAATAGGATAACCGTATCCTAATTGTTCTATCTTGGTTTGAGCCATAGCCATGGCTTGGTCATAATCTGTAGATAAATAGAAACCTTGACCAAAATCTTTATTTGGTTTTGATTTGCTTAAATCAATAACGTCGAATTCTGTATTTGTTCCGTGGTATAAAATCATATTAGTTCTCCTTAAAAACAATGGAGGTTTATATATTCAAATTAGTTTTTAAAACTCTCTTTTACTACATAAACCTCCATTAAAATTTACTGTTCCATTTCTTTGTATTGATGATTAATTAACACTTTGATTTTGTTATCGTTGTCACGCATACTAGAATACAGTTCCTTTAATTTGCTATTCAATTCATTTTCTTTTTTAAGTAAATATTTATTTAATGCTCGTCTATAGGATAATTGAATACCGAAAAACAAATTAAATTCATCATCATTACAACAACAGCATTCTGCTTGTACATTCCCTAAATCACTAACGATTTTAACCTGTGTTCTTTTTAAGTTTGTTCTATAATACCCAACTAATTCACCATACTCATTCACCATAGCCATCCATTTTGTCCATGTACGAATTTCTTCGGGTTTGCAGAAATATTCTTCAAATACTTCTGCATCAACAGCACATAAAGCAACTCTTGTTTTTATATCACGAATGATAATATTTCTTCCTGTGATATCTCCTACCTCATAAATTTTACCTACAGATTTCACTCTATCCAGTTCTTTATACAGAACCACTTTGTCACCACGATAAATATTCATATATTTACAGATTATTTCATTTATTAGATATGGTTTTATTTCATCACCATAAAATAGTATATCATTTATATCATGTTTTTGCAATTAAATATA
>CALEFD010000033.1 GCA_937876995.1 uncultured Bacteroidales bacterium
CCATACCTACCCCATCTGTTCCCGATGGATTTTCAATACAGGAGATAAACTACGTTATCAAGGGCATCTGCCCCGATTGCAATAAAAAGTAATAGGCTGGAAAATTCCAGCCTATCCTAATTATATAGTTGCAAGTTTTACTTACTTAACAAGCACTTTACCTGTCATTTCAGCAGGGATTTCCAGTCCCATAATTGAAAGGATAGATGGAGCAACGTCTGCCAAAATACCATCCTCAACAGAAGCACCTTCTCTTGATGTTACATATATAATTGGAACCGGGTTCAATGAATGGGCAGTATTTGGAGAACCATCTGCATTTACAGCATTATCTGCATTACCGTGGTCTGCAATGATGATTGATTCGTAATTATGTGCTTTAGCTGCTTCAATAACGTCGCGTACACAAGCATCTACAGCCACAACAGCCTTTTCAATTGCTTCGTAAACACCGGTATGACCTACCATATCGCCATTAGCAAAGTTCACTACAATAAAGTCGAATTTATCGCTGTTGATAGCTTCAACCAAACGATCGCGAACCAAATATGCGCTCATTTCAGGTTGCAAATCGTATGTAGCCACTTTTGGAGATGGAACAAGAATTCTCTCTTCGCCTTCGTATGGGGTCTCTCTACCACCGTTCAGGAAGAATGTTACGTGAGCATACTTTTCTGTCTCTGCTATATGCAACTGTGACAAACCTTTTGATGAAAGATATTCACCCAAGGTATTGTTTACATTCTCTTTATCGAACAAGATATGAACACCTGTAAATGATGCATCGTATGGAGTAAGACAGTAGTACTGCAAACCCGGGATGGTCTTCATACCCTCTTCTGTAAGATCTTTCTGTGTAAGAACTATGGTAAGTTCCTTTGCACGGTCGTTACGGAAGTTGAAGAATATAACAACATCGCCCTCCTCTATACGGCTGTCGTATGCACTGTTTACAATTGGCTTCATAAATTCGTCGGTAACGCCTTCAGCGTATGAATCGGCAACAGCTGCAACCATATCGGTAACCTGCTTACCTTCGCCGTTTACCAACTGATCATAAGCGACCTTAACACGTTCCCAACGCTTGTCGCGGTCCATTGCATAGTAACGGCCTACAATAGTAGCAACCTTATCGCCACGCTCTACCAACTGACTGATAAAGCCCTGACCGCTCTTTGGATCGGTATCGCGACCATCCATAAAGCAATGAACGTATGCATTTTCCAAACCATATTCACGTGCTATATCGCAAAGGCAGAACAGGTGTTCCATAGAACTGTGTACACCACCATTTGAAACCAAACCCATAAGGTGAAGTTTTTTGCCTGTCTCTTTTGCATAGCTGTATGCTGCAACTATTTCAGGGTTCTGACGGATACTGCCGTCAGCTATAGCTCTGTTTACCTTTACCAAATCCTGATAAACCACTCTACCTGCACCAATATTCAGGTGACCAACCTCTGAGTTACCCATCTGACCATCAGGCAGACCTACATTCTCACCACTTGCCAAAAGCTGTGCATGAGGATATGTAGCATTCAGATAATCCATATATGGAGTAGGAGTTTTGCAAATCACATCAGCCTGAGTTCCATTACCTAAACCCCAACCGTCCAAAATCATCAATAATGCTTTCTGTTTCATATAAATAAAATTTAAAGTACTTACTCTTAATTTGCGAGTGCAAAATTAGTGAATTATTACCAAAGCGACAGCTGTGTATCGCCCAAAAGATTAAAACTCTTTCTATGATACGGAGTAATACCGTATTCCTTTATTGCATTTCTATGTTTTACAGTAGGATAACCTTTATTTGACAGCCAGTCATATTGGGGATATTCCACCGCAATTTTATTCATAAAATCGTCTCTATAGGTTTTGGCAAGTATAGATGCAGCCGCTATTGAAGCCATTTTTCCATCTCCTTTTACTATTGTAGTAAATGGGACATTTCTGTATGGTTTGAATCGATTGCCGTCTATAAGCAGATGTTCCGGCCTGATTTTCAAATCATCTACAGCTCTATGCATAGCCAGAAAAGATGCTGCCAGAATATTTATTTTATCTATCTCTTCTGCACTTACCACACCAACAGCCCATGCCAAAGCCTCTTTTTCTATTATGGGGCGCAACAAATAACGCTGTTTTTCTGTCAGTTGTTTGGAATCGTTCAGCAAATCGTTACTGAAATCCTGCGGTAAAATAACTGCAGCTGCAAATACAGGACCTGCCAAACAGCCTCTGCCGGCTTCGTCGCAACCTGCCTCAATACGTCCCGATTCCAAAAAAGGCAACAACATACTACATCAACATTTTAGATACACGTTCCAAAGCTACTATAAAGGCATCTATTTCTGCTTTGGTATTATAAAGCGCAAAAGAGGCTCTAACTGTACCGGGTATTCCAAACCTGTCCATCAGCGGTTCTGCACAATGATGCCCTGTACGAACTGCCACCCCAAGTTTATCCAGCAAAGTTCCTATATCGGATGGATGGGTATTACCTACTAAGAACGATACCACTCCACTACGTTGCTTCGGTTCGCCTATAAAACGGATACCATCTATAGCACGTAACCTTTCTACAGCATATGTACAGAGTTCATCTTCGTATGCAGCTATATTCTCCATTCCTAATTCCTGAACATAATCTATGGCTTTTGCCAATGCAATACTGCCTACATAATCGGGAGTTCCGGCTTCAAATTTATATGGAAGTTCGTTATAGGTGGTACGTTCAAACGTGACCTTCTTTATCATTTCGCCACCTCCCTGATACGGAGGAAGCTGTTCCAATAGTTCACGTTTGCCGTATAGTACACCTATTCCTGTTGGACCATAAACTTTATGACCACTAAACGCAAAGAAATCCACATCAAGTTCTTTTACATCCACCTTGATATGAGGTGCAGACTGCGCTCCGTCAACTGCTATATAAGCGCCATTCTTATGAGCAAATTCTGCAATCTGTTTAACAGGCATTACACTACCTAACACATTCGAAACGTGTGTAATACTAATCAGTTTGGTCTTTGGGTTTACCAACAGTTGCAAAGCTTCAAAATCAAGTTCTCCGCTATCTGTTACAGGTGCAATTCTTATTACAAAGCCCTTTTTCTGAGCCTGCATCTGCCAGGGCACTATATTACTGTGATGTTCAGCTGCCGATATTATTATCTCATCATCCTTTTGCAGGAATCTCTCTGAAAACGATGATGCCAGAAGATTCAAACTCTCTGTTGTACCACGTGTAAAGATGATCTCTTCTGTACTCTCTGCCGAAATGAACGAACGCACCGTTTCGCGGGCTGATTCCAACATTTCTGTAGCCTGTTGCGATAAGAAATGTACGCCACGATGCACATTTGCATTCACATTGCAGTAGGCATCGCTTATGGCATCAATCACACATTTAGGTTTCTGTGTGGTTGCCGCATTATCCAAGTATATCAACGGTTTGTTATATACTGTGCGTCCCAAAATAGGAAAATCCTCTCTTATCTTTTCAACATTAAACATATCACTTGCAAATATTACATCCTTCGCAATGTCCCAATTCACCACGGAAACGTTTTTCCACCAAACGGCGTAATCGGTCACGCAGAGGTTCAAGTTTTACGTTGCCAATCACTTCATCCACAAAGGCAAGCATCAACAATGTACGCGCTTCTGCAGCAGATATACCACGTTGCTGCATATAGAACATAGCCTTATCGTCAAGCTGGCCAACTGTTGCACCATGACTACACTTGACATCGTCTGCATATATCTCCAACTGAGGTTGGGTAAACATACGTGCAGAACGTGTCAGGCAGATATTTCTGTTTGTCTGATGTGCAACAGTACGCTGTGAATCTTCTCTTACCAATACTCTACCGGCAAAAGCACCTTGAGATTCATGATCCAACACATATTTATAAAGTTCACTGCTTGTACAATCTGATACCTTATGATCTATATATGTGTAGTTATCAACCTGTTGCTGTTTATCTGTTATAGCCACTCCATCTACATTCAGAGAAGCACCCTTTCCTGCCAATGTAGCAAAGATGGAATTTCTGGTCTTTCCATTATGCAGAGTGATGGTTTTCAGTTCAACACTACTGTCGGCCTGTTGTTCTATAAATAGTTCGTTAATACGATTATTGGCAGTATGTGTCTCTTCCAGATCATAATAACTGAACTGCGAGCCACTGCCCACAAATGCCTCAACTACCTGAACAGAGAGTGCATTTCTACTATCTATAGAGTGGTCACACAACAACAATTTAAGTTGTGAATTATTACCTAACACAACCAATATTCTGCGATTGACCATCATATCTACCTTAGACTGCAAAAGAGAAACCAACTGAACAGGCTTCTCAACCACAACGCCATCAGGTACATAAACAAGCAGTCCATCCTGCGCAAACAGAGTGTTTATGGCTGCTATACCGCTACGTTCCATTTTGGCAATTTTGGCATAGTATTTTCCTACAAGTTCCGGATAATCTTTTGCCAAACTGTTTAAACTGCCTATCAGAACGCCTTCTGCTGTCTGCACACGAGCTGCCGATTCCGATTGCACCAATGTATCGCCTGCCAGATAGTAAAGCAAGGTACTTAAATTTGGAACATTACAACGGAATGCTTCGGCATAATCGACAGGCATATTCAATCTTCCAAGATTCAAACCCCAATCGGTACGGAACAACTCTTCTGCATTGAAATGCAGATACTCTTCCTGCTTTGTAGTAGGCAATCCATACTTCTGCAACGCCTCTAACGCAGCATCTCTGCAACCATTCAATATGGGAGATATTCCGGAATCAATTACCTGTCTGTTTTCACGAAACAGATCTATGTAAATTTTACTGACGTTCATTTTTGCGAATCTTCAAACTCTTTGATTAACCAGTCGTAGCCGCGTTCTTCAAGTTCCAACGCCAAATCCGGGCCGGCAGTTTTTATTATCCTACCCTGATACAGCACGTGTACAATATCCGGTTTTATATAATCCAGAAGTCTCTGATAGTGAGTAATTACAATTACAGATGTTTCCGGTGTCTTTAGTTTGTTTACACCTTCGGCAACTATACGCAAAGCATCTATATCCAAACCTGAATCGGTTTCGTCCAATATGCTCAATGACGGTTCTAACATTGCCATCTGAAATATCTCATTACGTTTCTTTTCACCACCACTGAAACCTTCGTTTACAGAACGATTCATAAATTTGCTATCCAACTTTACCAAATCTCTCTTTGACTTTATAAGCTTTAAGAAATCAGATGGAGATAATGGTGGCAATTCCAAATACTTACGTTTTTCGTTTATGGCAGTACGCATGAAATTTGTCATACTTACCCCCGGTATCTCTACTGGATACTGAAAGGATAGGAACAACCCTTCGTGACTACGCTGTTCCACCGGCATATCCAGCAGATTTTTACCTTTATATATTACACTGCCCTCTGTCACTGTATATGCAGGATGACCTACAAGCACATTGCTCATAGTACTCTTACCCGAACCATTCGGTCCCATAATAGCGTGAACTTCGCCCGGGTTTACCTGGAGATTGATACCTTTCAAAATCTCCTTGCCGTTTATACTTGCGTGCAGATTATCTATTTTAAGCATATTATCAACCTATTGTATTTTCTAATGATACTGCCAACAAACGCTGTGCCTCTACAGCAAATTCCATTGGCAATTTGTTCAATACCTCTTTTGCATAGCCGTTCACTATAAGGCCAATAGCCTCTTCCATAGGAATACCGCGCTGATTACAGTAGAACAACTGATCTTCCGATATTTTTGATGTTGTGGCTTCGTGCTCCACTATGGCTGTTTCATTATGAATATCCATGTATGGGAACGTATGGGCACCACACTTACTTCCTAGAAGCAAAGAATCACACTGACTGTAGTTTCTGGCACCATCTGCATTTTTTGCTACTCGTACAAGTCCGCGATATGAATTCTGACTATGACCTGCCGATATACCTTTACTAATAATGGTACTGCTTGTATTCTTGCCTATGTGAATCATTTTGGTTCCGGTATCGGCCTGTTGGTAGTTATTGGTTAACGCTACGGAGTAAAATTCTCCTTGCGAACCATCACCGGAAAGCACACAGCTTGGGTATTTCCAGGTAATGGCAGAACCAGTCTCTACCTGAGTCCATGAGAGTTTGCTGTTCACACCACGCAGATGACCGCGTTTTGTTACAAAGTTATACACTCCGCCACGTCCGTTTTCATCGCCCGGATACCAATTCTGTACAGTACTGTACTTAACCTCAGCCCTATCCAGAACCACTATCTCGACTATTGCTGCATGCAGTTGGTTTTCATCGCGCATAGGAGCTGTACAACCCTCTAAATATGATACATAGCTATCGTCATCTGCCACAATCAGAGTACGTTCAAACTGACCTGTTCCCGCAGCATTTATACGGAAATAGGTAGAGAGTTCCATTGGGCAACGCACACCTTTTGGAATATACACAAAAGAACCATCGCTAAATACAGCGCTGTTCAGTGCAGCATAAAAGTTGTCTCGGTAATTAACAACACTTCCCAAATACTGTTTTACCAAATCGGGATGTTCACGCACAGCTTCGCTTATGGAGCAAAATATTATTCCCTTTTCGGCAAGCGTCTGTTTAAAAGTGGTCTTTACCGATACAGAGTCCATCACCGCATCAACAGCTACACCTCCGCTCAAGGCCAGGCGTTCTTCAAGAGGAATACCCAACTTATCGAAAGTGTTCATCAGTTGCGGATCTATTTCATCCAAAGATTTTGGGCCGTCCTTCTTTACTGTAGGATCGGCATAATATGATATATTCTGATAGTCTATTTCAGGGATATCAAGATGCGCCCATTTTGGCATCTCCATTGTAAGCCAGTAATTGTAGGCTTTCAATCTGAAATCGAGCAACCATTCGGGTTCACCTTTCTTGGCAGAAATCATACGGATTACATCTTCATTCAGCCCACGGTCCATTATTTCCGTATGGACATCTGTTGTAAAACCGTATTTATATTTCTCGTTCGATATCTCTCTGACAAGACTATTATCAGTATTGTCGTTCCGTTTCACCGTCAAATAATTTTTTCAGTTCCGTTTCCGTTACTTTCATCTTTCTCTTCAACGTGTGGCAGCACTTTGTTCCAGGTCCATCTTAGACAGTTATCGGACAGTACGCGAGCCTGTTCATAGAAACGAGACTCTTTCTTTTCTCCGCTACGTATCACCTTATCGGCTATACCTGTCATCTCCAATAATTGAATACAGAGACCTATCACAATAAAGAACTTAAGCACGCCAAAGACTCCTCCCAAAAGACGATCGACAAATCCTAATGAGATTATCTTTACAAACTTTGACAACAGATTTCCCACAATCGAGAATACCAATGGCACAATTATCAGAATAACAATAAAAGCAACCACTTGAGCTACATTATCATCCATATCTATAGCATCTTGCAGAAAAACTGCAGCCGGCTTATAGAGCAATGCTCCGCATATCAAGCCACCTATCAAGCCCCCTAAACCGAAAGCCTGTTTGATAACTCCTTGTGCGAATCCTGTCAGTAAACCTATCAGTAACAGAATCAGGATTATGTAATCCAACGTATTCAACGATTGAAAGAAATTCATAAAAATCAAAGTGTCTGTTTAACCTCTATCTGAGTATATGTTTCAATCATATCGCCCTCCTTCAAATCGTTATAAGATACCAAGCTGATACCGCAATCTACACCTGCAGAAACCTCTTTTACATCATCTTTATAACGTTTCAAAGCCTGGATATTACCATTGTGTATAACAATACCATCACGAATTACGCGAGCACGATCGTTTCTGTTAACCTTACCTTCACGTACACGTCCACCGGCAACCATACCAACCTTTGATATGTGGAATACTTCCAATACTTCGATGGTTGATGTAACTTCCTCCTTCACTGTTGGAGCAAGCAAACCTTCCATAGCTGCCTTAACTTCGTCTATAGCATCGTATATGATTGAATATATTCTGATATCTACATCGTTCTGTTCGGCCTGTTTCTTTGCAGCGCCCGACGGACGAACATTGAAACCTACAATAATTGCATTTGATGCAGCAGCCAAACTAACGTCACTTTCAGAAATTGCACCTACCGCCTTATACATTACATTAACCTGTACCTGCGGTGTTGAAAGCTTGATAAGTGAATCGCTCAATGCTTCGGCAGAACCATCCACGTCGGCTTTAACAATAAGGTTAAGTTCGTGGAAATCGCCCATAGCAATACGACGTCCAAGTTCGTCAAGTGTAAGAGTTGTAGTAGTTCTAATACCCTGTTCACGCTGCAACTGTTCACGTTTGCTGGTAATTTCGCGAGCTTCACGTTCTGTTTCTACCACGTGGAATGTAACACCTGCCTGAGGCGCACCATTCATACCCAGAATCAATACAGGTTCTGCCGGCGCTGCAGCCTTTATTTTCTGGTTACGTTCATTGAACATAGCTTTCACCTTACCCCAGAAGGTTCCTGCAATCACTATATCACCCATTTTCAAAGTACCGTTGGATACCAACACTGTGGCAACATATCCACGTCCCTTATCCAATGAAGATTCAATAATTGAACCTGTAGCCTTACGGTTAGGATTTGCTTTCAAGTCAAGCATTTCAGCTTCCAGAAGCACCTTCTCCATAAGTTCAGGAACACCCATACCATGTTTTGCCGATATATCTTGTGACTGATATTTACCGCCCCAATCTTCAACCAGGAAGTTCATCTGTGCAAGTTCTTGTTTAATTCGTTCCGGGTCGGCAGCAGGCTTATCTACTTTGTTGATGGCAAACACAATAGGAACACCTGCAGCTGTTGCGTGAGCAATAGCCTCTTTTGTCTGAGGCATCACATTATCGTCGGCAGCCACTATAATAATGGCAATATCGGTAACTTGAGCACCACGAGCACGCATAGCCGTAAAGGCTTCGTGACCCGGAGTATCAAGGAATGTTATTCTACGTCCGTCTTCCAATTTTACATTATAAGCACCAATGTGCTGGGTTATACCACCCGCTTCACCGGCTATAACATTAGCTTTACGGATATAGTCAAGTAGTGAAGTCTTACCATGATCCACATGTCCCATTACAGTTACAATAGGAGCACGAGGCTGCAAATCTTCCTCTTTATCTGCCTCTTCCTGAATTTGCTGTGCAACTTCTGCACTTACATATTCAGTGGTAAATCCATGTTCTTCGGCTACAATATTGATAGTTTCTGCATCAAGGCGCTGATTGATAGAAACCATTATACCTACACTCATACAGGTTGCAATAACCTGAGTAACAGGTATATTCATCATAGTTGCAAGTTCATTTGCAGTAACGAATTCAGTCAACTTCAATACTGTGCTTTCTGCCATCTCCTGCTCCAACATCTCCTGCTGACGCATGTGGGCTACTTCACGTTTGTCTTTTCTATATTTTGAAGACTTATTCTTACCTTTTGCAAATTTGGAGAATGTCTCTTTAATCTGACGGTTTACATCTTCACTACTAAAGTCCTTTTCGGTCTTTGCATGACGATGATCTTTGGAGTTTCTGCCACCACCCTTTTTCTTATCGTGTTGGTCTGAGCCACCTTTCTTGCCGCCATAGGAGGGTTCGCCACCGCCTTGATTAAAGTTTGCAGCTTTATTAATATCTACCTTTTCACCACCTATGCGAACTCTGTTCTTCTTTTTAGGAGCATCGTTCTGCTGAGGTTTTGAGTCATTGTTATTATTCTTTGATTTTGAAGGATTGTTCTTGCTGATTTCCTTCATTATTGACTCTTTATAAGCTTCGCGCTGCTGCTGACGCTGTTTTTCCTTAGCCTCACGTTCTTTTTTCTTCTCCTCTTTTGACTTTTTCTTTGGTCGTGTAGATTGATTGATGGCACTCAAATCTATCTTACCAACAGTCTTAATATTAAGTCCGGAGTTTGGAGTCTCCAGTTTGAAAACCTCTGCAGGCTTATTAACTGCAGGAGCAGCCTCCTTTTGCTCCTGTTTAGCTACAGGAGCCTGTTTTGGAGCAGATTTCTCTGCAACAGGTTTTTCTGCAACAGGCTTTGGTTCTGACTTTGTTACCTGCTGTGGCTTAGCTGCTGGAGCTGGTTTTGGCTCTGGTTTTGATTCAGGTTTTGCCACCGGTTGTGGTTTCTCCACAGGTTCTGCCTTTGGTTTTTCCACAGGTTTAGCCTGAACAACAGGCTCTGCCTTCTGTTCAACCTTTTGCGCAGGTTTTGGTGCCTCTTTCTGAACAGGTTTCTGTTCAACCTGTGGTGCAGATTTAGCCTCTTCTTTAGCAGCCTTTTCCTCTCTTGCCGACTTTACGTATGTAGATTCGGTTGCCATAGATTCATCCAATTGAATCTTTCCCACTGTTTTGAACTGTATTACAGGTTCAGCAGGCTTTTCAAGTTTCAGTATCTCTTCTTCCACAGGTTCGGCTTCAGGTTTATTATTGGCCTGTTTATTCTTTGGACGCATCTTTTTAATTGCCTCCTCCTTTCTTGCCTTATCCTGACTAAATTCTACTACCAAAAGGTTCTCCTGTTCATCGGAGAGTTTATAATTAGGATTCTCTGTAGAGACATCCTCAAAACCTTTCTTCTGTAGGAAATCAGTTATTGTTTTGACACCTACATTTAATTCTCTTGCTATCTTTCCTATTCTTATTGCCATCTATAAGAAATTTTTGTGAACAAAATCTTTAATTATCTCAGGAAATGTTGGAATTCCTCTTCTTCAGCAAATTCAGATGCCAATATTGACAAAATTTCGTCAATCTGTTCTTCCTCCAAATCTGCACTCTCTAACAATATCTCACGTGGAGCACGCAATACCATCTTAGCCGTATCCATACCTGCATCATGCAGAGCATCGATAATCCAATCTTCAATATCTCCACGGAAATCATCCAAATATACATCCTCTTCCTGAACTTCGTCAAGCTGACGGAATACATCGATAGTATAACCTGTAAGCATACTTGCAAGTTTAATGTTCAGACCATTCTTACCTATTGCAAGCGATACCTGGTCTTGACGCAGATAAACTTCTGCACGCTTCTCTTCCTCAATAATGTTCAGTTCTGAAATTCTTGCAGGGCTGAGAGCACGTTTAATAAAGAGTTCTACGTTTGATGTATAGTTAATTACATCGATGTTTTCGTTACGAAGTTCACGAACAATACCATGAATACGAGAGCCCTTAACACCAACACAAGCACCTACCGGATCTATACGATCATCGTATGATTCCACTGCAATTTTTGCTCTTTCACCAGGAATACGGGCAATTCTCTTGATAGTAATAAGTCCATCGTTAATTTCAGGTACTTCCTGTTCAAACAGACGTTGCAGGAATACCGGTGATGTACGGCTTAAAAGTATCTTTGGATTGTTAACATTTTCCACCTTATCAATTACGGCACGCACTGATTCACCCTTACGGAAGAAATCAGAAGGAATCTGCTCTGTCTTTGGCAACAGCAATTCATTACCCTCTTCATCCAACAAAAGAACCTCTTTCTTCCATACCTGATAAACTTCTGCAATAATTATTGTACCAACTTTCTCTATATATTTGTTGTACAAACTATCTTTCTCCAGTTCCAAAATCTTAGAAGCAAGAGTCTGACGCAAAGTCAAAATTGCTCTACGACCAAAAAGTGCAAAATCTATAGGTTCTGTAACCTCTTCGCCCACTTCAAAATCAGGATCTATTTGGGCAGCTTCGCTAAGTGAAATTTGCGTATTGGGGTCTTCTACGTCAGCATCTTCAACCACTACACGGGTACGCTGTATTTCACAGTCACCCTTATCAGGATTCACAATAACCGAATAGTTTTCATCGGTTCCGAACATCTTTGAAATAACATTGCGGAAACTCTCTTCAAGAACATTTACCAAAGTAGCTCGGTCTATGTTCTTCTGCTCTTTGAACTCCTGGAATGTCTCAATCAATGAGATCACCTCTGCTTTCTTAGCCATAATTACTTTAAGCTTATTACGTATTTTGTATATTTAATTTCTTCATAATTAAAAAGCATCGCTACATCCACCAATTTAGGACGCTTTGATCCTTCTACCGTCTGCTTTACTTTAGTCCGTAAAACAAAACCGTCTTCGTTGGCACTCATAAGAATACCCTTCAATTTTGTTCCACTTTTTGGTAGAACCTCTACTTCGCTGCCCACATGATTTACATACTGCTGTAAAACCTTGAAAGGCTGCCCAATGCCGGCAGAACCCACTTCGAGTTCATAATCTTCAATTTCTCTGTCAAAATTGGATTCAATATGTCTGCTCAACTCTACACAATCGTCTATCCAAACACCTTCCGGGTGATCTATTTCTACCAGAATTCTGTTGTCTGCGCTGACATCAGCATCTACCAAGAAATAACCCTCTTTGGTTTCCAACCACTTTGTTACCAACTCACGAACTTGAAGTTTGTCTATCATATATTCTATTTTAATAACGAAAAAGAGAGGCTCTCGAGCCCCTCAACACATCATCTAATTCAGTGCAAAAGTAGTGATATTATATCATTCCCACAAATTTTTAACAAAAAAAACAGTATGTAGTGCATATCACTGCACCACATACTGCACAAAAAATCATTTTTTTACAATATGTTATGTAATAAATTAGATTTTGTTCTCTATTCAGTACCTATATACACTTTTGAACTTTCAGTTACTCTGCCCATATTTCCACCACCAAACAGATCGCCATTTATAGTACCGCCTGTTATCTTAACATCAGTACTACCTTCAATATTCGATTCATTACCACCACCATAAACAGTTCCGTTTATTACGCTTTCAGCACTTGGCATGATAACACTTGTTTTTCCAAGTACATCGGCCTGATTACCGCCACCGAACAGGTTGCCCCCTATTACCGAACTTCCGGTAATGGTTATGGAGACATCTCCTTTCACTTTACCCATCAATGACATATCGGTTGTAGTATATAGTTTTTTTGCAGAATTGCTGGCAGGCACATTCATATCTGTAACTTTCTGCCATGTAAATGTTTCATATTCTGTCTTTCCAAATGGTGTAATAACACCCAAATCGAACAGATAGGTAGAGTATTGCGGTTGGGTTTCAGTAGCCACATCTGCATTTATCATTTTTCCTGTATAACCTGCTCCAAAAGCATTACCATTAACATTTGTATTATTCAAAACTGATGTAACATTACCATCCACATAACCTTGACGACCTCCACCATAGAAATCGCTTTTTACAAGACAATTGGTCAGATTATTGGTAACACTACGTACTGTTGCAAGCGACAATGTGGCATAATCCACAAAGAAACGGCTTATTAGGTTACCATCACCACCTGCTGCAAAGAAGTATTCAAAACCATAATCGGTAGCAACTCCATATTGATTATCGTACTTCAATCTGCGGCCCACATAATTAGCAAAGCTGGCCGGATAAGGCAAGTTATCTGATATACTTACCTCCACTTTATGGATACCATCATATACAGTCTTTCTGGCAAGTGATGTTCCACCATATCCACCACCATAGTAATTACCAAATGTGGTTCCTTCAGCGGCTGTTGTAACATGAGTACCAATATTCATATCGCCCACCATAGGCCCTCCTGTATAGTTATCGACCAAACTATGATTTACAGTAACATCAATATTGCCCGATACAGGTTTATTGGCGTTTGCACCTCCTCCGTAGAATTCATCAATTATTGCATGGTGAATTTCGGCTTTTACATTACCATTTACAGGAGCCATATATGCACCAAGGAACTTGTGGATATATCCACCATTACTCCAAAAACGCACATCTCCCACTGTCTGTGGATTATCTGTAGAACCTGCACGCCCGGTCATATAACATTCTAATATTTCACCTCCGCTTACGTTTACAGGCATGAGATAAGTTGTAAAACTCTTTTCTTCATGATTACCCGGATGGAACTGTTCTACCAGTACTTTTCCACCCATTCGTATATAGCCGTTATTGTTTGTACGCAAATCCTTCTCACCATCGTAATTACTAATAACCTGTTTGAATATACCACCATTTGTAATCCAAGGTGACATCCAGTTATCATGCTTCTCCGACGGATTAATCTCCGCTTCATTATGCAATCCCAAATAGGTTTCGGTAGTTTCAAACCACCCTTTTGTGTGCCATATTCCTATACCTGGGAATGCAGAGCTACCACTGACACGTGCTGCCATTCCTATACCAGGTGCTGTGATAAAGTCCCAACGCAATGGCGGTGTAGTAGTACGGCTCGATTCTTTAGGATTTGAGGTATATGTATAGCAAGCATAATCAGGTTCCTGGTCATTGTTCTTATCGATTGACATTATGGTAACAGCCTTTGTAATATCGTCGGCAAAAGAGTTGCCCGGGATCCTGTCATTCAGATGATAGTTACCAACCAGTACCACAGCCTGATTGGCAGGAAATTCACAATTTTCATCCAGATGGTCCATAGCCTCATTCAAAGAGTGATATATCTTTTTGTTTTCGAATGTTCTATCTTGGAAAGTATCCTCTTTTAGACGATACAGTTTCATATCGCGAATATTTATCCATGACCATGCAGGCAGTTTACCATCGGTAAATAAACGAATATCAATATTTTGCTCTGTATCTATGGTAAACTGCAATTCATTCAGGAAATAGCCGTGACTGAATGCAATTATTGAAGTTCCCAATGAGTTCACATATCCATCCAAAGTATTTGCTGCTGCACTATTGAATTCATCGTAACCACCCTTTACTGCATCCATCTCCTGCGATGTATGGTCATATACATTATTCAGAGTATCCTGTGCCAATATTTGATTGGTTCCACTCAAACTTACGCTGATTTTTGCAGGATTACCATTAGGACCATGACCTTTAGGTTGACCCTCAATATTTTGACCATATCGGCTAAAGCCATAGAATCTGAGCATATAGGTACCTGGTTTAAGTCTGATATTCTGTCTCATATCAACACTGAATTCTTGTGCCCAACAGAAGAACTCCAATATATGTGATATATTATCAAAAATCTCTACCGTATAAGAATTATTGTGATAAGAAACAGGATCTACGCTAATAGTCCAGCTATCCTTATATGAAACATCTCTGAAACTTGCGCTCTGAATAACATCCGATTGCTCCACCCAAGTTTGATTACCTATCTGTGTAGCCTCATCAAAATTCGGGTTATAAGATACATCTTCACCTATGTCGGATAGATATACACACTTTGCCCAATGAGCTTCGAATACCAGTTCTTTCGCGTTATCGGGTACTACATAATTACCACCCTGAGCATATACATAAGGATTGAATGTTGCATCTCTGCCACCTGTTACACTATATATATCTTTGACTTTATTCTTAGGATTGGCAAAATCAAAATCATAAGTTTGATCAATGGTTGTAATTCCATCCACAGATACCACCTTCCAACCGGATACTATGTATGAATAATCGGTTGTGTTATATGCTGCATCTATAGGCCTCCAACCAATAAATTCATTTGCATGTGGCAGCACTATCTTACCGTAGGTATAATCCCAACGGGCAGTATCCATATCGGTTACAGGCATCTCATCTACAACGTATCTTTCACCATTTATAATGAATGTGGCTTTTACAGTACGCAGTTTACGACCTGCATAGTCTGTTTCAACAGCAGGTATCTGTCTGTCAAGAGTCTTTTTGGTATCTTTTTCAAAACGTCTTATAACGGGATATGGAGCAACATCGTCAAGCAGTACCCATTTGCCTATCTCTTCACTCAAAAGCAGTGATTCGAATGTAAAATACGATGCCAGTTCACGTTGTGAATTCAGTATATTTCTGTAGAACTCAAAACGGTCCAGATAACTATCTTCAGTTATAGGCATTACATTGTTATTGTGAGTAACATCATATTTTATATCTCCGTTATCATCGAAGATTTTATAATAACTATACGTGTTTAGATTATTTCTGTTTGATATTTCCGTACCGCCATATATGGGCGAAACCTTTGATGTACCATCCAAATCGCCATAAAACATACAGTTTATAATCATGGTGGTTATATTGTTGATAGTAGAAGCTGTAGCAGTATTACTACCCACTATACCGCCCACATATTTACCTGTAACAGTTGCATAACTATAACAATTTGCAACCCTGGTATGACCTTCCATCTGTCCAACTATACTGCCTACATTACCGGAACCGGAAACTATAGAACCATTTGTAGCCAAAACGCCACAGTTATATATCAAAGTTTTACCATTGGCATCACAAGCTATAGCGCCCACATTACTGCCATCATTCTCATCTATATTAACATCATCCAGTACTACGTTTTTTATTATGGCATCCACCACATTATCAAACAATGGCTGCTGCAGATTCTTTATGGTAAAGAAAGCCCCATCCAATACACCACGGAAGTTGGTTCTGGTTGTATATCCCGACGCATCTACATCGCTCATCAATATATAGTAACCTGTAGCGCCATCCTGTGGAATTCTGTCAAGTGATGATATTCTATAGAATTCCTGCGTAATCACATCCGATTCTATCAAATTATCGGCCAGCGCAATTGCTTTAATGGTATTATCCAATCCTAACGGGAATGTTCCATTATAGAGTCTGGATGATGCGGAAGGTTCTGAACCATCTGTTGTAAAATAAATTCTGGCACCCGGTGTATCGCAAATAATTGATACATTCACACCATCGGTGGTAATAACGGGAGATGCAGTCTTTGCCATCTGCAGTGTCCATAATGATGCCAATTCACCCTTTCTTTCTGTATTGTAATACCTATACAGACTTAGATTATGCCCCATACCTCCGAAAGGGTTAAGGCCCATCTCAATCAGAACATTATTTTCTGTATAAGATTCCGCACCTATAGGTCTTATATAGTATGGAATCTTCTGATTTGTAGGATATTCTCCCACTTCATATAGTGTACTGTTTATATCGTCGTAACTATCACTTAAATGTACAGAAGTAGTTTGACCACGTTGTGTATTATGCGTAACTAAAAATCTACCTGTTTCTGCGTGAATAATTTGTACATGCTTTTCATCAAAATTTCTGAAAATCCATACTGCATTCCTAAGATTAAAATCATCACCTTCCACACGTGTATGTACAAGATTATAATTCCCATTGTTGTACTTATCGTCAGACGGGTACATATAATGTAACGAATTCTCGAAATTCCTGATAAAATAGTATCTGTCAGTAGGAGTGGCCACTACACTGTTATCGGCAGGCGATAAGCGCACTTCTAATGTTGCCACACGATTATCAAACATATTTCCATCTTTATCAAATCTTTGAGCAGACAAAGTAACAGTTGTTGTTATTTCTGACTCTACCGAATATCTGTACATTAAGATACCATTCTGATCTATAGTTGCATTAGCTTTGACCGTTTCAGGAAGTGACCATTCATAGATAAAGTACTCTGATGGAGGTACCGTCTTATATGCTATACCGGCACTTTCAACCCAATATAGATGAGAGCCATCTACCAAATCATATCTTATATAAGCAGGAATACAGGCGGCATCTTGAGTTATATCTATCTTATATGAACGCAGTTCGTCAAATGGCATCTGTTCTATAGTACCAATCTGTGGATTTACGTTCTGTCCCTGCACATTTTGTTCTGAATCTATACGCGTAGCGCAACCATCCGGTTCATTGTCTATTACCCAATTACTGCCGTTAAAATGCAGATAATTACCGGCACTATTCATCTGCTGAATCATACCGTCTGCCTGGGAACTTACACGCCATAAGTTGGTTCCGTTAATATTAAGATCACCATTATTATTAAACTTCAGATACTCATTACCATTGCGGTTCTCCTTTGTAGCATTCCAGATACATGTATTGGGATTAAATTCTTTAGTTGCTACAATATTACCATTCTCTTTGGCAAGGTAATAGCCATCACTCTGAATAATATACCTGCCTGCCGGTGCACAATATGTATTCTCCTGATCAACCACCACATCATCATCATCATCATCAGAATCACCGCCACCAATATCTTCACCGCCATTTTCATCACCTTCACCTTCCACACCTGTACCTTTTATGGACAGTCCTTCGTAGCCGGCGCTAATACCATCCATGTCCGAGAATGTAACAGTTACACTAAACTGTACATCGTTAGCACTCTCTACCGCATACTGCAAATATGCACCGTGACCCCACTGTTGGATACTCAAATATTTCTTAACATTATCGCTTACAGACCATTGGGCTTTGCTTGTATCCAAATTAACTGGTTGCGGCTGATTGGTATCGGCAGAAGCATTTTTATAATAATACAATGTTGTACCCTGACTATGGGAACTATTATAAGTGTAATAAGAAGGAATTGCAGAACCACCGCTCAATTCCAATTGAATACTGTTCCATAATGCAGAAATCTGCGGGTTACCGTTAGTCAAAACTATTTGTGGAACAGACTGAATCTGTGCTTCATGTTCTACTATGTTTGTTATGGTACGCATTGTTACTTCACTGTTTGCAGGATTTCCATTAACATAGGCCTGCATCATATACGTACCATTGTTATTTACTATTCCATATTCAGTACCATTAATGTTTGCTGACAACACTCCGTTATTAAGATAAAAATGTCCGGCACCATTTACATCATCGGTAATTGTAAAGGAAGTGCCATTTACTGCCAGATAATACTTTTTGCCCTCTATAACTACATAAAGTGGCTGTGGATTATTCTTATCGCCAAACGAACCATCACAACTCCAGGCCGATGTATTAGGGTTCATAGGAGCATTAGTGGCTGTAACACCATATCCGCTTACACCCAGAAAACTATTGCCATTTAATGTAAATGCATATCTGCTATCTGTTGGAGTTACAGTTCCACCACCCGATTCTATAGTTATAAATTTCCAACGGGCAGTTTCTGCAGAATTGTATGCCTGAAGATGCAGATTTCCCGGACCACCCCAACCAGGATTCAATGAACGATTATTCTCATTGTTTGATTCATACACCACTTTTGGAATAATATAATAAGAACCAGATTTATCAACTTCCCCTATCTTGAAATAGCTGTAATCACTGTTCGCGTTATCACTTAATCTGGTACAATCCCAACTGTTGTTAAGTACATTGTCTGCCACAGTCAAATATTTATTTGTACCATTGTGTATAATTTGATAGTAGTTCAGACCAACTACCTTAACTGTCCACTTGGCATTATCATCATTATTTTGCTCTATCTTGGTTCTATCACCTGTGGGATACATATAATAAGAACCATTCATAACAATAGTATTACCATCATAATTTATTGATTCATTATTATAGATATGGGCATTCTGAATATAATATTCGCCTTCACTTAAAGCCAACGGTTCCAAATACCATTGTGAACCATCCGAACCATGGTAATCATATAATTGCATATCCATAGTACCCCATCCCATTGGATTAAAACTGGCATTAGGCTTAAATTCTTCCGCCATTCTTGGAATAATAAAATAGGCCGTTCCATCTGCTACACCAATTTTAAAATGACTATAGTTCTCATTGTTGTTTTCGGCAGTTGCCGACGATGCCATATATACAGACTGATATGTGTTGGCTTCTGCATTGTTAACAGAAGCTTTAAATACAACATATCTATTGGTTGCCACATGTAAAATTTGATAATAGCCGTTACCTTTACTTATTAAACGCCAAACCGATTCATTATTCAAGTTAGCTTTCTCTTCTACCTTCAAATATCTATTATCGGAATTGTTATAATATTCTGATGACGGAATCATATAAAAATCACCCGCGTTGAAATTATTCTGACCATGTTCTGTAGAACGGTTTCTAATGAAATAATCGCCCTCCAACCCTACTGAACCGGTCTGTGCAAATATATCAGCAGCTGAACAAAACAGTAGCAGCAGCATTGTTATAATGGCTACAAACAGATTATTATTTGTTTTAAGATACTTCATACCACCTTATATATAATATATATTCTATCAAATTATAACTTTCTTTCCGTTCACTATATATATACCACTGCCCGGCATAGGAATTATGGTTTCCGATTGCGGATCTATTCTATAGTTACCTACAGGGCTACCTGCCACTGTATATATGGTTATTACTACTTCACTTTCAAGGGTAGATACTATACGAACTGCATCTTCCAGTACCTCTATGCGTATAGTGCCTTCTGCACTCTCTAAACTCTCTTCAAAGCTATCTGAATCAGGGCTGAAAGGTATAAAGTCCCAGACATTACCCTTTGTCCTTTCAGGCACACCATTAGCACCACTCTTCTTCATATAGGTGCGGAATGGAACAATCCAATTGACCATTGCTTCGTTACCGACTTCAACAAAGCCACTACCATCGGCATTTATACGATAATAAACGCCATCTGTCAGTTGAGTTTCATTTACGAATGTACCATAATAGGAATAATTACCTACTGTTGTCTCCATTACCTGTGGTGTTACCGGAATTTCCGCACCGTTTTCCGATACAAAAGTAACCACCTGTTGTTCAAGTTTTGCCGGAGCATTACCATACGTATATTGCGGTTCAAACTGACCTGACATGTCAAATTCAAAGTATCTTCTACCCGGGAATGCCACCGCGTACGGAACATTCTGTGATGCAAGTATATAATCTATATATGTAGTATCAGAATTGTAATATTTCTGATAAATATCTTCATTTTCATCTTTACCACTGTTATGGCTATAATAATAATCGTATAGGAATCTGTTACCATACTGATAATCCATAGACCTATTACGTTCATCGTAACCTACACCTTCTTGCAGCGGACGTACAAACTGGGCTTCCAAAGCATCATCTACACTCTCCACGCCGGTAAATCCTCGTAGCCAGTATTCATGACCGTTTTCACCTTCAGCTCCATAGAAGTGAGTTATTTCACCCTTCTGATGTGTAGTAACCATATCGGCTGTAAACGGCAGTACCAATCCTTCAAAACCTTCATGACCAACACCTATTGCAAAAGCAGCAGGTTTGCGCTGATACCACATTCTGCAATCATCTGCATATTTGAATGCAATAGGAGCTGTAAAGTTCTGCTTATCCACCAACATATGGTCTCTATCTGCCACACCATAGCCTGTAACCGCTGTAGCCCTATTTACAAGATGTCCTTTTACACCTTTGGCATCGGCTATAGCAACCGAATTATAATCGCCAAATACTAAATTCGGTTCAGGAAGTGCTGTTTCAAGAACGGAATAGGTATCGGAATAGAGTGACTTGTCTGCATATATTAACAGATTCTGAGTTATACCGCTCTGTACAAAACTGTTCAGACCATCAAAATCGAGCCATGTTCCATATTCTGTACTGTTATCAGTATCACTATAACCTGTAAAGTCTATTGCCAAAAGACGGCTTTCGATATCGTAATTGACACCATTCCAATTGTAAGTTGATGCAAATGCCGCATCGCGGTTATAGTGTATTCCACGCTCTAATGCTGTACCTGTAGTTAAATCGTATGCAGGGGCACGATATACCCTATTACTTTCCGGAGATGACAAATTGATGATGTCTGTCTTTTTATAACTAACTATTTCATCATCCAATTCTTTAGTTACAGTACCTGCATCGAACTGTTTGTTAATGTGTCCCGGATGCGCAGCATGAACTTTTCCTGCGACCAAATCATAACTTAAATTCTGACCAAAGAAGATATAATCGTCCTCTATAGGATTGTAACTCTTTGTAGCATCATCGTAACGGAAATCATCAAGTTCTGGAATTACGCCCTGAGAATAGATGTAATCGCCATCTTTATACCTGTTATAGACATACTCTGATGGATAACCGTCACCACCGCTTTTGCCGGAACGTTTCAACAGGTAGAACTTGTTAAGATTATAAGCAACAGTACCATCCAGGAAGTCTTGCACTTTTGCTGCAGTTGCTCCTTGTGGTGCTGATGCGTATTGTCCCTGATAGTAGTAACTGTTATCTGTCAAACCGGTACCCATTACAGCAATTACACTGTTTTCGGGGGTAGCAGTTGTATAAACCCAGGTATTATAGGCATTACCACCTTTTTCAGCCACACCGCTACCGGTAAATGAACCTGTTACGCCCAAATTATATACATTTCCACACAAATTACCAAACAGTGAGTTGTTCAAACCGCTTATAGTATAGCCATCACCATGGAAATCGGCTTCAAAGCATTGAGTATCATCACCTAACGGAGTCCAATCAGTATATCTCCTGGGCGCTATATCGCTTTGCAGTATGAACTCCATATAATTACCACCTTTGACATCTTCCGACAGATTTGTACCGGGTTGTCCTGCATTTTTAAGCAGTGCAAAGAACT
This sequence comes from uncultured Bacteroidales bacterium, assembly GCA_937876995.1. Lineage (GTDB taxonomy): Bacteria > Bacteroidota > Bacteroidia > Bacteroidales > Bacteroidaceae > Colenecus. The sequence goes on from CALEFD010000033.1 coordinate 22,439, forward strand.
GTTGGAAATAATCAAGTTCATTATAAGACGATGTATTGGATGCATTGTCAGCTATATAGATTTTTGACGGTCTGTCCATAAGCAGATTACGCTTTTCATCATAAACATTGCCTACATACATGTGATTCTGGTCTCTAAGCACATCTTCCATTCTATGATAGTTAGCTACTCGTACCGGCACTGCATTTGAATATGTCTTTCCTAAATAGCTCTTAACATAATAGGCCACATAAAAACCATTCTGATACCAATACAGCGGAGTTCTACTATTCTTGAAATCGATGCCATTGGAATGAAGCAGAGCGTCTGTCTGATTTGTATATAATTCCCATCCACCACCAAGAATTTCATACGCTCCGGCAGTTACTTCCGGCTGTAGAAGTGACAATGTAGTACCCGGCAATATAATTTTGGGTTCTTTAAGCAGACCAACAGTAGGCACACCACTTTCAAAATGTACACGGATATTGAAATAGTGATCTTCTGCCACACCATTATTATCATAGGTATATTTGGCCGTTACAATGCGATCTGTTGTTAGTTTATTGATATCGGCACTGCGTGGCACATATACTTTAGCTGTCTGAATAGGCACTATATTTGCCGCCAACAGCTCTTTATTTTTGAACTTAGCGTCATTTGCTTCCATACCTAAAAGAAGATCTAATGCCGATTTGTTGTTACTAAAGTTGGACCTCTCTTCTACAGACAAAGCATTCCATTCAAGTGCACTATAATCTTTTCCCTTTTCGAACAACTGACCACCATACTTACCATCTTCTGTACATACATAAGATACTAAGAATGATTCCTTATTCTCTTCAGACAGTGCATTATAAATACTTTCCGGAATAATTTCATTGTAAAGATACTCTTCGTTTTCACTTATAAACAGAGATGCCACACATCTATAACCGGGTTCAAACAGAGTTTGCACTTCTGCACTGTTGATACCAAATTCTTTTGTAGATATAACACTACCCTTGGCCACCCAACGATAACTACCGTCTGCAGTCTCTACGTATGTATCAGCATTTGCCACATATGCCTTTTCAAACTGAGCCTGTCCGCTAAGAGAGTTACCGCCAAGTGAACTGATAAGACTATTCTGATTATCAATGGTAGTCTGCACTACTATCTCTCCTACTGTATAGTCACGTTGGCCAAATACACTTGTTTCACCAACCATTCTGTAGGTAGGATTGTTTCCACTCCATGCAGTTGGATTTGTCCAGTCCAGAGTAAGCAAGAAAGCGTTTTCACTACTCATATTATTGTAATCTTCCGGTAGCGGAGCATCAGCAAAGAAATTCTTCTGTTCTGCAGTAAGCTGATTATAACTATATGAATCAATAGGAGAACCTTTCAGATATGTAACATTATCTATAGTAACATCACTCTGCGCGTAATAACAGTTGTAAATATCAACCAATTGAATATTTGCATCCTGTTCAAACGGCAGATTCAGCTGTGTAAAGAACGATTGTGAACCACCGGTATAGGCTGAGATCAGCTGATTATGTACATATTCAGTACCTTTAATATACCAATAGTGCGCAGGCGATGCATTTTCGTCGGAATAACTGTTTTTCACAGGATAACAATCATCTACTATTATCTTTTCGGCATTAACAAAGTTACCGGATGTCTGATAAGCCTTTAAATCATTTGAAAATGTATATGATTTGTTCGATATTGCATTATAGTTATTATCAGACAGATAGTTAACAGATACGACTTCGCTGTTTCGCGTGCCATGAATGTTTTCCGCATAGACATAGCCACCGCCCTGTCCGGTTTTAACATTAAGTAATCCTAATTCAACTACACCTGTAACAGGACCATACACTTTACCTTCCGGATTATTCTCTTTTAACAACTCCAACCACACACCGCTTGATAACGACAACTTGTTTACAGCGGTACCATCATTTCTGTTTGCAGCATCAACATTAGCCTCTTTCCAAGCTACCCATGTTTTGCCATCTGCCGCATTACTGCTATTTGAAGTGGTTCTTACATCTGTTTGAAAATCCACATCCGATGTCAAGCCACCCATCAAATTAACCACGTTATACAGATTAAGATGACTACCATCATTAAGTGAAACTTCACCTACACGGTTAATGGAATAATCGGTAAAATCGGCAGCTGTAGTAACTCTGTCCCGCGCACCGTTCAATTCAATATTACTATTAAAGATACCACAGAAATCGGCACGTTGTATTGTATTCAGCAGTTTTGCACTGCCTGATGTACCATAATCTGTAATATTCAGTTCTCTGTATCCATCAACAAGCGTAAGATTACCATCACCATACAAACCACCTATACCATCAGCACCAACAGTAAGTTTTCCGTCAACATCAACAAGAGTTGCCGAAACATTACCAAATACCGTCTTCATATCGGCAGACAGATTTTCCGAGCCCATGGTTACATTTGCACCTGCATAGACTGCACCGCCTATTTTTACCGGAGCTGTAGTTGGTTTAACCAGAACATCTATATCGTGTGTTAACACTCCATCTTTATACCAATAGCCATCGGCTGCCCGAGTTCCGTCCAAAGTAAAGAGATAACCCATATCACCTCCTCCAAAAACATTTGCTTTTCCTGCCAACACTGCATCTTCGGTACCGATATTACCCCCATTGACACGAACTTTAATAGAACCAAAAACAAAACCATCAGAATGCAAACCGGTACCAAAGATCATTGCGCTATCCGAATCATAGCTATAACCACGTCCTCCTCCAAATAAGTTTTCAGATATCAATCCGCCATTCATTTCCACATTTGCAGAACCAACCTTACGCAAACGAATCTGCTCTTCGGTGCTATCCAATGTACGTATCTTTCCATCTACTAAAACTTTAGCATAACCTACAGAAGCTATTTCACCACCTCCAAACAGGCTTTTGGTTACAGTACCACCATTCATCTGCACATTAGTGCTTAGTGAATACGCACCTTCACCATAACCACCACCAAATATATTAGCTTTAACCAAACCATCGTACATTTTGACATAGGTACTACCCTCTACTGCAGCCAAACGACCACCGCCATAAACATTTATTGCCGATGTTGATTCCTGTTGATTATTCTCTTCTGATATATTTACATTTGTTGTACCATAGACAATACCACTCAAACCACCTCCATATACATTGTTTACAGCAGTGCCATTAATTGTTACGGTAGTAGAAGCGTCTGAACTACCGGAAGTGCCCATTTCTCCTTTATTGCCACCACCGTAAATATCGCCTTTAATTACAATCTGAGCATCTACGGTTACAGACATAAGCAACACAACAAAACTCAAAGCTATTCTATATGAACAACTTTGAAGCAATGCTTTAATATCTATACTTACATCTCTCAACATAACTTTTCTATTCTAAAATTTTAATGTCAACTGATCTCCATCAGTCAATGAATAAATGTATGTAGGTTGCACATATATCTTCTTCTTATATATTGTTCCACGCACCATATCCGCTGATGATATAGAAAGCCTATTCTCTGACACATCGCCTTCACGTACCAAAGTTCCATTCAAATCATACACATTATATGTGACTCTCAACCACATTTCTGCCATATTTCCATTTATTGTTGGAATAACAAACGCACCTCCGTATGGTTTGTATTGTGGGTCAGGCATAAGCATCAGTCCGCCTGCATTTGCCACTTCTGCAACCTGTTGCATTTCTGCATAGTTCTTTTGCTGAGAACTCTGCATGTTGCTCCAACTGACTGTGAACGGATTTGATGAATTACCGTTGTTGAAGGTAATTGTTGCATTACTGCTGCTGACAGAACCAATTTCGGCCTTTGTTATCTCTATCTTTCGCAGATTACCAAATTTAAATGGATCGTTTCCTGCATCCTCTATCGCAAATTCCAGAAATATTTGTGCAAACAGATGATCCATCTTTATATCTATATAATCTTTAGGATTAGTTCCTTGTGGAGTTGTTGTCATTGTATAACTGAAATTACCTACCTGAATAGGATTATTTGGGGAAGCCACACCCTCTATAACAACCATATCATCTGAACTTACCGACAGATTATTTAACACAAGCACATTCGCTCCGTTAAACGAAGCACTTTCCATTTTGGGTGAATATACAAACAGATTATACTGTTTCCCTGCCTCCAGAGTTAAATCCGAATCCCAACCATTTTCCGTATATGTAAATGTACCTTGAACAGTTTCATTTGAACCACCTGCAGCATAAACTCCCATTGTAAGGCCTACATTAGGTACATAATCATAATAACCAGCTTCGGCCTTTGTCTGCAAAGTCTGCTCTACTCCACCATATAGTTCTGAAGGAATTAGTTTTACACGTACCCCCTCTATAACATCTTGAGTACACGAAACAGAGAGTAGCAACACCATTGCTACAACAATACACCTTATATATAATATACTCCTATTCATTACCAATTATGTATATCCGATGGGTCAACCACTGTCTCGGTCCAATTCTTTATCTGTATATCCACCGGCACTACTACAGCACCTTTTGATTCAAATTTCAAATCCAACCGGTATTTGTTATCACTCTCAAAACCTGATATTCCTATGCTGACAGTTGCAGGTTTCTGCGCTACGCCATTCTTTGTGTATTCTATTGTCAAAGGAAGTTTCTTGTTGCCGCTTGCATCTGCAACAAACGGTACAATCAGAAAACTGGCAGCCTGTGCAGCAGTCTCTTTAGGTACAATATATCCGTTAAAGGGTAGAGAAACACTGTTTCCATTCCAAATAACAGAATTAAATATTCCGTTTGCTCGTTCCTGCGTAAACTGTTGGGTATAATTCCGCTGAGCATCAATTGACGGTACCTTTTGACCATCAGTATCGGTACCTATAGACAACCCTGTTATTTTGAATTCAGTATCGAAACCTTCATAATAAGCCCAAATCTGGAAATTGGCCAAAATATGATGAAATGCAAGATTTACTGTCTTGTTATAGTTTTCCACGTATATTTTTGCACTATTGTTACTCAATGCCACAACATAATCTTTTGCTGTAGATTCATTACTGTTCTGATATTGTGGTATATCAGATATTATAATACTATTTGTTCCGTCTGAAGTTATATTGGATGTGTATGGAGCGTATGCTATAAAAGAATAACTTGTCTGCATATCCCAGTACCTTTTTGGAGAATAAGACCAACCTTCGTCATCTGAATAATTCAACATCTGATTATCAAATACCATAAAACGGTTACCGGAATTGGTTAGTTGTTCTTTGTAACCATAAATGCCTATTGACACCTGTTGCAGACTGCCTACAGACTCTATCAAGGCTTTTGATTGGCTTACAGATGCAGCCATATCAATTGCCACACCTTCAAGTACAGTCTCTGAACCGCCCCTACACCCTACTACCGATAATAATATCAGTAATAGAGGATATACTCCTATTTTAATCAATTTATGCATCAATCCTGTAATTCATCTTTTCTTAAAACAGTTGCGTTTTTCGGCATAATCTTTTACTAATACCTTACTACATAACAATGCAATACATAATTTGCAAAAATAAACATTAAAAAATCATCAACAAATCTAATTGTTCTTTTAATTAAAAAAAATCAAAGTGCAGTACTCTTCACCATAAGTGAAGAATACCACACTTTGAAACAACCAAAAACTAAATTATTTATAATATTCACTTTCTTCATTTCATATACATTTTCTGCCTACTTGCAACTTATCACCCTATATAGTTCTAATTACTGCTATTCGTGCCTTTTAGCGTAAGTCTGTAGTAACCGACCTTCACAATTTCCGGGTTCGTTCTATGCTTATAAGTTAAAGTCACTACTACATCGGTATCTACCGGACATTTCTGCTTATACACCAAAGTATTCTTAATGGCATATTGATCATTACTGTACTGCCCTTGCATCTCTGCATATTGTGAAATATCTGTTCCATCCGCCGCAACAACAGTCCATTCCGGATTATAAAAATCTGGTGTAGTTTGATAATAAACTTGAGGTTTGTCATAACAGTTGGGATTACCAGTATCTGTACTATATCTTGTTATATTACCATCAAAACCTAATCCAAAGGACAATCCTCTAGTTATTAAATCATCAAAAGTCAATCGTGTTGTTCTATCGAAATCCATTACATTATTTTCGTAATCATAATTATCATTATTTGCTATATGAAAATATATTGCAGGGCCAGCATATCCGGTCTCATCAACTCTACATATTATTCTACCTAACATTTTATAAATAACAACTTGAGAGCTTGCTAAATTTTGAGAATTTTCAAGGACAAACTTTTGGCTATTCTGATCATATTTCAAAAATAGTCTTTCCCCATTAGTATTGCGCGCAAATATATAACCATATGGATTTCCATCAGGGAATTCTCTATAAAGTTCTAAAGCTTCATTTATATCTGCAGTCAATGTCAACTCGGTTTCATTTCCATTAGTTACACCCGCACTTAAATAATAATTAATTCCGTTATAGGTTACGTACAATGCTTGTTTATTCTCTTCTCCGGTTATTTCAGTTCCCTTAGAAGTATGCCAAAAATATTCATTTATTGTCGCTCCTGACAAAGCGCCTAATATTGGAGCGCCATTCTCTTCAGTGATTGAAAGAGAAATCTTTCTATCACCAAAAGAGATACCATAAGCTACAGGTCCCGGAACTACCTCTATGCCAGGGCCTGAAGGACCGGCAGGTTCATCGGTTACTGTAGATGTAAACTTCAGGTTGACGGTATATACGGCATCACTTTTAAATTCCGTTATACCGGAATTAACTACAGCGCTTTTTTCTGCACCATTTTCAGTATAGGTAATAGTCAGTGGCAAATCTGCTCCTGCAGTAAATGGAGCCACTAAAAGATTCGCCACTTTATTTATAGCAGATTCAACTGCCATATTACCTTCAAACAATGAAATAGACGTTCCATTTAGAGTATCATCGATGAACGAACCGTCAGCTCTTTCATGTCCAAAGTTTTGTACATAGCTGCGCTCTGCATCATCTGCCGGAACTCTTTGATTATCTATATCCGCCCCTATTGTAATATTCTGTATCTTAAAATCTGAATCCCCTTCTTTATATGCTGTAATCTGTAAATTTGCCAATATGTGATGAAAATTTAGGTTCACAGTTCCACCACCTTTTATATATTCGGTTGCTGCATCGCCGGCCAATGCTACTATATAGTCTTTCGATGATGTATCATCAGCATTTTGCCACTGCTGAATAGCATTTATAGTTATATTTGAATAGCCATGAACCTCTACATTATTTTCATCAAATGGAGCATATGCTATAAATGAATATTTCGTTTGGGTATCCCAATACCTTTTTGGAGAATAAGTCCAAGCACTACCTGAATACTCTAATCTCTGATTTTCAAAAACCATAAACCTCTTTTCTGAATCAGATAGTTGTTCTTTATAACCATATATTCCAATACCGGAATTTTGCAAATCAGAAACCGACTTAGTTATAGATTTTGTCTTTTGTACGTGTACAGACATATCTATAGCCAATCCGCTTGCGCCATAATCCTCTTCCGGAGTACAGCTTGCAAAGAGCCCTAAAACAGGAAGCAATATTTTACAAAATCCCTTCATTCTATCTTTTCTTTGTGACCGGAAGGGGACATTCAACCCCAACCGGCCTATTTCATCTGTCAGATATTACAATTAGTTTGCAATATCGTAGTTAACATCGTATTCTTCAACCCAGTCAAGAACTTCGGCAGAGAATTCAATGAATGACTCTTCGTACTCCTTACCAGGTTCTATTTCACCTGTTTCAGGATCCTTCTCAAGTTGACGCCAATCATCAGGAACATTATCACCATTAGTATCAACGTAAACCAGAATAACATCCTTATCTTCAGGGTTGTTAGAATCACCGTCGGTAGGATTGCTGTTAGTTGAATTAGGATCAACAGGAACTGTTACATTGCCACCATCCTGGTCAACATCATCAATCTTGCCATCGTTGTCGCGGTCAATACCACCTTCCAGTTTACCATCGCCATCAATGTCTTCCCAAGCAACAGGATACTCTTTGGTTTCGCCTTCATCTATCTGACCATCACCATCTTCGTCTTCCCAAACAGTGATGTGATTTGGATCATCCGGATTGTAGTTAGAACCTTCATTCTTCTCCTTATCACCACCATTATCAGAACCGTCCCAATCAACATCCCATTTACGGGTTGTCAGTTCAGGATTTATAGCCATAACGTAGTTGTACTTGTTGTTTGGCAACCATTCGTAGATAGGCAGAGCCTCTGTAGATGACTTACTTACGCCCTTAATGCTTGACAAGCGCAAGCTCTTGCTCATTGTTACAGATGTATTGTCTTCATAAGAGATCTTGTATGTGATATTGATTACAGGATCCTTTTCATCTGCATCATTGTGGAAGAAGAGGGTCTGAGGCATAAGCAGCATATCAACTGCAATAGCTTGGTTTTCTTTAGTCAATGCCATTGTAGATGTTCCTACTCCCGGAAAATCGTAAGTAGTACCTTCTATTACTTCCCAAGCACCTTTTGCTTCGTGGTTGTTTACCCAACCTGTCTGAGTATATGAACCTTTGTTTGCAAGACGCTCTACATCAAATTTCAGAATATCAATACTGCTGATACCCTCCATATTAACATTAGGAGCAACCTTAGCATAGAAGTTCACATTACTAAGAATGTGGTTGAAGTTCATGTGAACTGTGTTGAACGGATTTGTATAATTGCGCTGTGCAATCATAAGATCCTGCTGTTCAGCAATTGCATCTTTCACTGTATAGTTTTCAACTGATATCATTTTGGTTTCTGCATCAAATGTGTAGAGTCCCTCTGCTGCGTATGGGAAGAAACCGTAGAAATCGTATTCTGATTCGCTAACCCAAGGCTTTTTAGGACTGTAGGTCCAAACACCTGCTTCGCTATCAGTACATTCTACCATCTGGTTGTTGAAAACAGCCTCTACTGAATCGCCGGTCTTCTGGAATCCATAGACTGCCATCTGTGAACCTACCGGGAACGACTGGCCAACTCCTAACGAAGTACGTGTTGGGTTTTCAACAAAAGCGTTGGAGAACTCAATCAGATTTGAATACTCTTTAGTGTTTTCGTTAATTCCTTCAAGCATAGCACTCTCTGAGCAGCCTGCTACAAGCAGTGCCAAACCTAAAAATTGCAAACTTTTTTTCATCTTTTTAAAATCGTTATTTATATAGTTAATAATATTTTTCAAACCTCGGTACGGTAGGAGCTCACGCCCGTCCGTACCTTGGTTTTCTGTTTTTGCTTTTAATTTTCTTTTATTGATTCGTTAACCTCTAAATTACTACTATTATCATCTTGCCATACATATGCATCGGCATCAAATTCAATTGCAGAAGCACCAATAGTTATGTAAAGATTGTTTTGGTAACCCTCCTGGAACGCAAGAGAATTGTTCTCAGTAACTCCAAATAAAGCGGCTAAGTTGTAATAGGCATAGAATTTCTCATTATCTATTGTATAGTTGATATATAAATAAGGAGTTTCTTCTTTACCAGTTCCATCAAGTGCGACCTCTGAATATTCAGCCTCTTGTGGAATCAACAATCCCTGATATACAAACTTGTTTTCTGCAGTAATAGCAACAGTATTTGTTGTAGCATCTTCTACCGCATTAACAAGAGCTACTACATCAGAACCTTCAGTTGATAAAGCCCAACGATCATTTTCATTAAATGAACCCTTAGATACAATTCCACCAATCTTTAGAGAATTCAGTGTCATAGTTTGACCATCTTCAAGACCATCACATTTAACACCTACATTCAATCGGGAAAGGATATGATTAAACTTAAAATCAACTCGTGCTTTTGCAGACTGTGTAGTCATACCTCTTTCTATTGCATCTGCAATCATCAAATCAGTTTCAACTTCTACGAAAGATATTGATGCATCAGGTTTTTGAGCTGGTTCTACTGCAAGAGATTTACCTTCTGCTACAAATTCCTCAATTTCAAAGATTCTGTCTGTTTCATTAAAAGAGAAGCCATCATTACCTACAGGAACAGCTGCATAGAAATTATATTTTGAAGCCACCTTATCCCAGAACTTCTTTGGTGAATAGGTCCAAGATTTAGTATCCGTTGCAAAGCTTACAGACTGAGCGTTGAAAACCTTCTGATCTTCATTCGCAGCGGTCTCTTCATTCTTAACGGTCTTCCAGCCATATACAGTAAACTCTGTATAGTACTTTTCCAAGCCAACTGTAGTAGCATCGGCTTTAGTGCCAACAGCTTTCTGAGTATAAGTTGAAAAATCTATTTCAACCTGCTCTGCTGCAATGTTCTCACGAACTGAATCGTTAGAACATGCAGTAAGAGTAGCAACAGTTGCTAATATTAATAGACTCTTTTTCATAATCCTTATCTATTATGGTTTAACCTGATAGCTACCATCTACTTTAGTAGCCCAATCATAAACTTTAGCATCAAATTTGATAGGAATACCTGCACCAATTGTTATATTAAGATTATTCTGCCAGCCTTCACAAAAATCTATATTGCCAGTTCCATCACCATTAAATAGGTCAGCAAGGTTGTAATTGTAAGAATATTCTTGAGTATTAGTAACAGTACCGCTAGTTGTAGATATTGAATAATTAATTGTTAAGTATGGTTTTGCAACTACTTCTCCATCTGATTTTGTACCATCCAAATTAATTGCTTCAACTTCTACTGTTTGAGGAATTACAAGACCTTGATATATCCATTGTTTACCCTCTGTTACTGTTAAATCTGTAGCATCACTAGCATTTGAAATTGTTGCAGAACCAGAAGCTGTCCAACGTTCTACTGTTCCATTTGACAAATCAGTTCCACTCACTTTGCTTTCATCAAAATCACCTACATTCTTCATTTTATTAATAGTCAAGCTTTGCAATGTAACTTTTGCAGCAGACAAGTCACTTGCTTTAGCAATACTGATATTCAATCTTGATAAAATGTGATTAAATGTAAAATTAACAGATGCTGGTGTTAATGGACTACCAACAATTGGTAAATCCGATATCTTCTTGTGCTTAGGGAAATGTATACCTTTTTCATTCTTATACACGAAAAGAGTTTCTGAACTTATATCAGAATTATTCGCCCATATACCAAGCTTAGCATGTGGCTCTAGAGATAAATATGTTTCAAGTTGCTGCAATCCAACATCAATTTTAGGTTGCTTACATTCAATTATGAATAAGATATGTCTATAATCTCCACAATTGGCGATACTATCAAAAACAGCAATATCTACAGGATAATAGTCAAACGAAACTCCTTTTTCTCTTTTTGAGGCTTCAGATGGTGTTTGGGGTATTTTCCATTCATTCTTACCAAAAATAATTTGTCCTAATGACCAGCCGCCATTGATTAATTGTTCAACCAATGGACCAACTACTAATTTCTGTTCAGGTGTATCTTTTAATTTTGAAACGATATCTTTGTTCATAAATGGATTATATGTATTTAATAATTAGAAAAATTTGTTGTCTTAATATTAGACAAATTAATTTATCAACTCTTTAGTATCAACATCTAATACTTTCGCAATATTCACCAGCATCTCCAACGATGGT